>NZ_JBEYAL010000061.1:0-38303 GCF_040631655.1 Streptomyces sp. NPDC019937 | reverse complement strand
CGTACGGTGGTCGGGGAACTCACCTTCCACGAGCCCACGATGCCGGTGGTGTCGAACCTGACCGGTGTGCTCGCGACGGCCGGCGAACTGTGCTCGCCGGAGTACTGGGTACGCCACGTCCGCGAGACCGTACGGTTCGCCGACGGGGTACGTACCCTCTCCGAGAGCGGCGTGAAGACCTTCCTCGAACTCGGGCCCGACGGCGTGCTCTCGGCCATGATCCAGGGGTCGGCGCCGGACGGGACCACCGTCGTTCCCGCGCTGCGCAAGGACCGGTCCGAGGAAGCCGCCATGACCACCGCGCTCGCGCGCCTGCACGTCACCGGCGCCCCGGTGGACTGGCGGGTGTTCTACGCGGGCACCGGGGCGCGCCGGACCGACCTGCCGACGTACGCGTTCCAGCGCGAGCGGTTCTGGCCGACGGCGTCGCTGCGCTCCGCGGACGCGGCCGGCCTCGGCCTGGCCCCAACGGAACACCCCATGCTCGGCGCCGTGATGGCCGTCGCGGGCTCGGCGGAGGTGGTCCTCACCGGCACCCTGTCGCTCGCCCTCCACCCCTGGCTTGCCGAGTACACCGTCGACGGTGCGGTCATCCTGCCGGGCACGGCCTTCCTGGAGGCCGCGATCCGCGCGGGCGACCAGGTCGAGTGCGAGCGGGTGGCGGAACTGACCCTGGCCGAGCCGCTGGTGGTGCCGGAGCGGGGCGCGGTGCGGATCCAGGCGCGGATCGGCGCACCCGACGACGCCGGGCGCCGGGAGCTGTGGTTCCACGCGCGCCTCACCGACGACCCCGACGCCGCGTGGACGCCGCACGCCCACGGGTGGCTCGTACCGGGGGAGCGGGGGGCCGACTTCGACGCGGCACAGTGGCCGCCGGCCGGCGCGACCGGGATCGGGCTGGACGACCTCTACGAGCGCTTCGCCGACGCGGGCCTGGTCTACGGGCCCGCGTTCCAGGGCCTGCGGGGGGTCTGGCGGCGCGGCAAGGACCTCTATGCCGAGGTCGCGCTGCCCGACGAGGTGCGCGACGCCGACGGCTTCGGCCTGCACCCGGCACTGCTGGACTCCGTACTGCACGCCGCGGTGTTCACCGGCGGCGAGGAGGACGCCGAACGGCTGCTCCCGGCCGAGTGGCGCGGGGTGTCGCTGCACGCCGCGTCCCCGCGGGTGCTGCGGGCCCGGCTGACCCGCGAAGCGGACAGGCTCGTCCTGGCCGCGGCCGACGCGCAGGGCGCGCCGGTCCTCTCGGCGGACTCGGTGGTGCTGCGGCCGCCGGCGGCCCGGCCGGACGCACCGGCCGGGCCGGACCACCGGAAGTCCCTGTTCCATCTCGATTGGGTGGAGCGGCCGGAGTCCGGGACAGCCGCCGACGACTCCGCCTGGTTCGTCCTCGGGCCCGACGAGCTCGGGCTGGCCGACGGGCTCGGTCAGGACGCGGAACCAGTGAAGTCCCTAGCCGAAGTGCGCGATCGTGGCGGCGCGGTGGCACCGCGGATTCTCGCGGTACCCGTCGCGGGCCATATGGATGGCGGCCCGGAGACGGTGCACGAGGTGACGCATCGGGTGCTGGCGCTGATGCAGGAGTGCCTGGCCGAGGACCGGCTGGCCCGCACCCGCCTGGTGTTCGTCACCAGGGGAGCGGTCGCGCCGGAGGGCGAGGACGTACCGGGCCTGGCCGCCGCGGCGGTGTGGGGTCTGGTGCGGTCCGCACAGATGGAGAACCCCGGCCGGTTCCTGCTCGCCGATCTCGACGGCTCGGCCGCCTCCGCGGCCGTGCTGCCGAGCCTGCCGGGTACGGACGAGGAGCAGTTCATGGTGCGGGAAGGGACCGTTCGGGTCGCGCGCATGATGCACGCGCCCGAACCGCCCGCGCCCGCCCGGAACGGCTCCCCCTGGGGGCCGGAGGGCACGGTGCTGATCACCGGTGGCACCGGCGGCCTGGGCCGCGAGCTGGCCCGGCACCTGGTGACCGAGCGTGGGGCCCGGCATCTGGTGCTGGCGAGCCGCCGGGGCGCCGAGGCGCCGGACGCGGCAGAGCTGCGCGACGAGCTGACCGCCCACGGCGCGGAGGTGTCCCTCGCCGCCTGCGACTTCGCCGACCCCGTCGCCGTACGGGAACTCCTGGCCGCGGTCCCGTCCGCACACCCGCTGACCGCGGTGGTGCACACGGCCGGTGTGCTCGACGACGGTGTGCTCGACGCGTTGACCCCGGAGCGGGTGGACGCGGTGCTGCGGCCCAAGGTCGACGCCGCGTGGCATCTGCACGAGGCGACGCGGACGGCGGACCTCGCGGCGTTCGTCGTCTACTCCTCGGTGGCGGGCGTCATGGGCAGCCCCGGGCAGGCGAACTACGCCGCCGCCAACGCCTTCCTCGACGCGCTGGCCCAGCACCGCAAGCGTGCGGGGCTGGCCGCGACATCGCTGGCGTGGGGCCCCTGGGCGCAGGGCACCGGCATGACCAGCGGGCTGGGCGACGCCCACATCGAGCGCATGAAACGGTCCGGGACGCCGCCGCTGACCCTGGAACAGGGCCTCGCCCTTTTCGACGCCGCCACCGGCCGCGACGAGGCGAACCTGATCGTGATGCGTACGGCGGGCAAGGCCGGTCCCAGCACGACGATGTTCGCCGGCGCCGTGCCCCCGATCCTGCGCGGCCTGGTCCGCGCCGGTCGCCGGACCGCCGCCGCCGACAACCGGGCTGCCGACCTGGCGGCGCGACTGGCGGACACCCGCGAGCACGAGCGGGTGCGCTTTCTCACCGATCTGGTACGGGGCGAGGCCGCGGCCGTACTGGGGCACGGTTCGCCGGACCAGGTGGGTGCCGAGCGGGAGTTCGACCGGCTCGGGTTCGATTCGCTCACCGCGATCGAGCTGCGCAACCGGCTCACCGCCACGACAGGGCTGCGGATGCCCGCGACCCTGATCTTCGACTATCCGACACCGGCCGCCGTCGCCGACTTCCTGGCCACCCGCCTCGGCGAGCCCGCCCGGGCGGACGCGGGCCCCGCCCTGCCCGCCGAACTCGACCGGCTGGAAACGGCACTGTCCGCAGCGCTGTCGGCGGAAGACCTCGGCGAGGCCGCCAGGGCAGGGGCCGCGGCGCGGCTGCGGAAGATGCTCGCACGGGTGACCGGCACCGGTACCGGCCCCGGCACCGAGACCGGCGAACGGGACGTACAGCAGCGGATCGAGGCGGCGAGTGCCGACGAGGTCCTCGCCTTCATCGACAGTGAGCTCGGCCGGCCGACGGACCACTGATCACCGGCCCTCGGCCGATCACTCAAGCGGAAGCGGAAAGGCGCCTTGACCATGGCGGACGAAGAGAAGCTCGTCGAATACCTGAAGTGGGTCACCGCGGATCTGCACCAGACGCGGCGGCGGCTTGAGGAGGTCGAGTCCGGCCGGCACGAGCCGGTGGCGATCGTCGGCATGGCGTGCCGGTTCCCCGGCGGGGTGCGCTCGCCGGAGCAGCTGTGGGACCTGGTGGCCTCGGGCGCTGACGCGATCTCCGGCTTCCCGACCGATCGCGGCTGGGATGCCGGGGTGCTCGGCGGGGACGGCCGCGGCCGCAGCGTCACCGGCGAAGGCGGATTCCTCTACGACGCGGCCGACTTCGATCCGGGCTTCTTCGGGATCAGCCCGCGCGAGGCGCTGGCCATGGACCCGCAGCAGCGGCTGCTGCTCGAAGTGTCCTGGGAAGCGATCGAACGCACCGGGATCGACCCGCTCTCGCTGCGCGGCAGCCAGACCGGCGTGTTCGTCGGGACCAACGGCCAGGACTACGTCCGGCTGGTGGCCGAGGCGCGGGAGGACATGGACGGCCACGGGGGGACCGGGCTCGCGGCGAGCGTGATCTCCGGGCGGCTCTCCTACGTGTTCGGCCTCGTGGGCCCCGCCGTCACCGTGGACACGGCGTGCTCGTCGTCGCTGGTGTCGCTGCACCTGGCCGCGCACGCGCTGCGCAGCGGGGAGTGTTCCCTGGCGCTTGCGGGCGGGGTCACCGTGATGGCGACCCCCGCCAGCTTCGCCGGGTTCAGCATCCAGGGCGGGCTGGCGCCCGACGGCCGCTGCAAGCCCTTCGCCGAGGCCGCGGACGGCACCAGCTGGTCCGAGGGCGTCGGCGTGCTCATGGTGGAACGGCTGTCCGACGCGATACGCAACGGGCACGAGGTCCACGCCGTGATACGGGGCTCCGCCGTCAACCAGGACGGCGCGTCCAACGGTCTCACCGCCCCCAATGGCCCCTCCCAACAGCGGGTGATCCGCCAGGCCCTCGCCAGTGCCGGGCTCTCCCCGGCGGACGTGGACGCGGTGGAGGCGCACGGCACCGGCACCACCCTCGGCGACCCGATCGAGGCGCAGGCCCTGCTCGCGACGTACGGGCAGGACCGGGAGCAGCCGCTGTACCTGGGCTCGGTGAAGTCGAACCTCGGACACACGCAGGCCGCGGCGGGCGCCGCCGGACTCATCAAGACGGTCATGGCCATGCGGCACGGAGTGCTGCCGCGCACGCTGCACGTCGACACCCCCTCGTCCCACGTGGACTGGACCGAGGGCGCGGCCGAACTGCTCACCGCCGACACCGACTGGCCCCGGACCGACCGCCCACGCCGGGCGGGAGTGTCCTCGTTCGGGATCAGCGGCACCAACGCCCATGTCATCCTGGAACAGCACACGCCGGACGAACCGGAGGCCGCCGGGGGCCTCGCTCCCGTGCCCGGCGCGGTGCCCTGGCCCGTCGCGGGCAGGACCGAGGCCGCGCTGGCCGCGCAGGTGGAGAGCCTGAAACGGTTCGCGGCACAGAACCCGAAGTGTTCGCCGCTCGACATCGGTTTCTCCCTCGCCACCGCCCGGTCGGCGTTCGAGCACCGCGCCGTGCTGCTGGCCTCCGACGAGGGGCTCCTCGAAGTCGCCCGGGGCGAGGCCGGGGAAGCGCCGGTGGCCGTCGTCTTCTCCGGGCAGGGCGCACAGCGGCTCGGCATGGGACGCGGCCTCTACGACCGCTTCCCGGCCTTCGCGGAGGCGTTGGATGCCGTGCTCGCGGAGTTCTCCCCGCCCCGGTCCACGGCGTCGGAAAGCCTCGCCGGACCGCGGCCGGGACGGCTTCGCGAAGTGATCTGGGGCGAGGACGCGGACCTGCTGGACCGGACCGGCTATGCTCAGCCCGCCCTCTTCGCGGTCGACGTGGCGCTGTTCCGCCTGGTCGAATCGCTGGGAGTGCGCCCGCGATTCGTCGCCGGGCACTCGATCGGCGAAGTGGCGGCCGCACACGTCGCGGGCGTACTGTCCCTCCCCGACGCCTGCCGCTTGGTCGCGGCCCGCGCCCGCCTGATGCAGGCCCTGCCCGCCGGCGGCGCCATGGTGGCGGTCGAGGCCACCGAGGACGAGGTCCGGCCGCTGCTCACCGACCAGGTGTCGATCGCGGCCGTCAACGGTCCCTCGTCGCTGGTCGTCTCCGGTGAGGAGGACGCCGTCGCCGAGGTGACCGCCCACCTGAAGGGGCGCCGCACCAGCAGGCTGGCGGTCAGCCACGCCTTCCACTCGCCGCTGATGGACCCGATGCTGGAAGAGTTCCGCACCGTCGTCGCGCGCCTGACCTTCCACCAGCCCGAGATCGACATCGTCTCCAACCTGACCGGCGCGCTCGCCACGCCCGACGAGCTGCGCTCGCCCGATTACTGGGTGCGGCACGTCCGCGAGACCGTACGGTTCGCCGACGGCGTACGGGCGCTGGCCGCCGCCGGTGCCGGTGTGCTGCTCGAACTCGGCCCGGACGGGGTGCTCGCGCCGCTGATGCGCGAGTCCGTGCCGGAGCGCATCGCCGTCGTTCCCCTGCTGCGCAAGGACCGCGACGAGGAGTCAGCGGCCGTCACCGGCCTGGCCCGGCTGCACGTGGCCGGGGCCGGTGTGGACTGGCGGGCGTTCTTCGCGGGCACCGGCGCCCACCGGACCGACCTGCCGACGTACGCCTTCCAGCGCGAGCGGTACTGGCCGGAGGCTGCCGGGGCCGTCCCGCTCTCCGGCTCGGTGGACGGGGCGGACGCCGAGTTCTGGGCCGCGGTGGAGCGCGAGGACCTGCCGTCCCTGGCGGCCCGCCTGGACATCGACACCGACGCGCTGGGCGGCGTGGTGCCCGCGCTGTCGGCCTGGCGCGCCAAGCGACGGGCCCGTTCGCTCGCCGACTCGCTGCGGTTCCGGGAGAGCTGGCAGCCGCTGCGCGGCGCGTCCGCGGCCGCCCTGCCGGGCGTATGGCTTGTGGCGCTGCCCGCCGACGGGCCGGAAACCGACACCCCGTGGGTGCGGTCGGTACTGGACGGGCTCGGCCCGGACGTGGTCCCGGTCACGCTGGAGAAGCGGCCCGACCGTTCCGAACTCGCCCACAAGCTGGGCGAGTTGAGGGCGAGCGGCACAAGGTTCGCCGGAGTGGTCTCGCTGCTGGCGGCGAACGAGGCACGCCGCTGGTCGAGCGTGCCGATGGGTCTGGTCGACACCGCCGTACTCGTACAGGCCCTCGACGACGCCGGGATCCACAGCCGGGTCTGGGCGCTGACCCGCGGCGCCGTGTCGGTGGACGAGAACGACCCCGTCACCAGCCCGCGGCAGGCCGCGCTCTGGGGACTCGGCCGGGTCGCCGCCCTGGAGTACCCGGACCGCTGGGGCGGCGTGATCGACCTGCCGCCGGAGCCGGACGGCCGTACGCTCCGGAGGCTGATCGGCACCCTCGGCGGGCCCGGCGACGAGGACCAGGTCGCCATCCGCGCCTCCGGCGTGTTCGGCAGGCGGCTGCTGCCCGCCCCCTCCCGCGACGCGGCGCCGACCTGGCAGCCCGCCGGCACGGTGCTCATCACCGGCGGCACCGGCGCGCTCGGTGCGCACCTGGCCCGCTGGCTGGCCGAGCACGGCGCGGAACACCTGCTGCTGCTCAGCCGCCGCGGTCCCCAGTCGCCGGGCGCGGCGGACCTGGAGGCGGAACTGACCGCGCTGGGCGCGCGCGTCACCATCGCCGCCTGCGACACCGCGAACCGCGCCGAGCTGGAGGCCGCCCTGGCGGCCATCCCCGAGGAATTCCCGCTGACCGGGATCGTGCACGCCGCCGGCGTGCTGGACGACGCCGTGCTCGACGGGCTGACCCCGCAGCGGTTCGGCGCGGTGTTCCGGGCGAAGGTCTCCCCGGCGATGCTGCTCGACGAGCTCACCCGCGACCGGGACCTGTCCGTATTCGCCCTGTTCTCTTCGGTGGCCGGTGCCGTCGGCAACCCGGGCCAGGCGAACTACGCCGCGGCCAACACGGTGCTCGACGCGCTGGCCCAGCAGCGCCGGGCGCAGGGCCTGCCCGCGACCTCCATCGCCTGGGGCGCCTGGGAGGGCGGCGGGATGGCCGCCGGCATCGAGGACGTGCTGCACGAGACCGGCACCACGGTGCTGGAACCCGGGCTGGCTCTGGGCGTGCTGGCCGAACTGGTCGCCGCACCCGACCCGGTCACGGTGGTCGCCGACCTGGGGCAGCAGGACGTACTGGAGGCGCTGTTCAGCCTGCGGCCCAGCGCGTCGCTGAGCGCGCTGCCCGCCGCCCGCGAAGCACAGCGGTCGGCCCGCGACGTCCGGCGCGAGAGCGAGTCGGTGGCCTCCGACCTGCGGCGGCAGCTGTACGCGGCGCCGGAGTCCGAGCGTACGACGCAACTGCTGGACCTGATCCGGACGCACGCGGCCGGGGTCCTCGGGCACGCCGACCCGGAGGCCATCAGCGTGGAGCGGGTCTTCCAGGACCACGGCTTCGACTCGCTGACGTCGATGGAGCTGCGCAACCAACTGGCCCGCGTCACCGGCCTCGCGCTGCCCGCGAGCCTGCTCTTCGACTACCCGAGGCCCCAGGCACTCGCCGAGCACCTCGCGGCCGAACTGATGGGCCGCCGGGCCGAGGCCGACGAAGCGGCGCTCGGCGTCGCACCCTCCGGTGTCCCCGACGGCACCGACGACCCGGTCGTGATCGTCGGCATGGCCTGCCGCTTCCCCGGCGGCGTCGGCTCGCCCGATCAGCTGTGGGACCTGGTCTCCTCCGGCCGCGACGCCATCTCGGACTTCCCCACCGACCGCGGCTGGGACCTGCGGGGCCAGGGCGGATTCCTCTACGACGCCGCCGACTTCGACCCGGAGTTCTTCGGCATCTCGCCGCGTGAGGCACTGGGCATGGACCCGCAGCAGCGGCTGCTGCTGGAGACCGCGTGGGAGGCGATCGAGCGGTCCGGCATCGACCCCGCCGGGCTGCGGGGCAGCAGGACCGGCGTATTCGTCGGCAGCAACGGCGTGGACTACATGCATGTGATCGCCCGCGCCCGGGACATGGAGGGCCGGGGCGTCATGCTCGGCCCCAGCGTGATGTCGGGTCGGGTGTCCTACGCCTTCGGCCTGGAAGGACCGGCGGTCACCGTCGACACGGCCTGCTCGTCGTCGCTGGTGTCGCTGCACATGGCCGCCCAGGCTCTGCGGGGCGGTGAGTGCTCGCTGGCGCTGGCCGGTGGCGTGACGGTCATGACCACCTCGGCCAGCTTCGCGGGGTTCAAGCACCATGGCGGGCTCGCCCCGGACGGGCGGTGCAAGGCGTTCGGGGACTCCGCCGATGGCACCGGCTGGTCCGAGGGGGTCGGCGTGCTGGTCGTGGAGCGGCTGTCCGACGCGCGGCGCAACGGCCACCCCGTCCTCGCGGTCGTGCGGGGCAGCGCGCTCAACCAGGACGGCGCGTCCAACGGACTGACGGCGCCCAACGGCCCCTCCCAGCAGCGGGTGATCCGGCAGGCCCTGGCGAGCGCCGGGCTGGACCCGGCGGACGTGGACGCGGTGGAGGCGCACGGCACCGGCACCACCCTCGGCGACCCGATCGAGGCGCAGGCCCTGCTGGCGACCTACGGCCAGGACCGGACGCGCCCGCTGCTGCTGGGCACGGTGAAGTCCAACATCGGCCACACCCAGGCCGCCGCCGGCGCGGCCGGGCTGATCAAAACGGTCATGGCGATACGCCACGGCGTGCTGCCACGGACGCTGCACGTGGACGAGCCGTCGTCCCACGTGGACTGGTCGGCGGGAGCCGTTGAGCTGCTGACCGAGAACGCCGCATGGCCGGAGGCGGGGCGCCCCCGCCGCGCCGGGGTGTCCTCGTTCGGCATCAGCGGCACCAACGCGCACGTGATCCTCGAACAGGCCCCGCAGGAGCCGGCGGAGGATGCCGAACCGCCCACCGTCACGCCCGGCCTCGTGCCGTGGGTGGTGTCGGCCAAGAGCGAGACGGCCCTCGAAGCCCAGGTGGACCGGGTGCGCTCCATCGCGGCCGGGACCGCGGAACGCGCTCCGCTGGACATCGGGTTCTCGCTCGCCACGGAACGGTCGGCGTTCGACCACCGGGCGGTGCTGCTGGCCTCCGAGGACAAAGTGGCCGAGGCCGCCCGGGGCGTGGCCGGCCAGGGCGCGCCGGCGGTGCTGTTCTCCGGTCAGGGTGCGCAGCGGCTCGGCATGGGACGGGAGCTGTACGCCCGGTTCCCGGCATTCGCCGAGGCCCTGGACGCGGTGTTCGCCGCGTCCGATCCCGCGCTGCGCGAGGTGATGTGGGGCGAGGACGCCGAGGCGCTGAACGCGACGGGTTGTGCTCAGCCGGCGCTGTTCGCGGTCGAGGTGGCGCTGTTCCGCCTGGCCGAGTCCCTGGGCATCGCGCCGAAGTTCGTGGCCGGCCACTCGGTCGGTGAGATCGCCGCCGCTCACGTCGCGGGAGTGCTGTCCCTCGCCGACGCCTGCGCGCTGGTGTCGGCGCGGGCCCGGCTGATGCAGGCACTGCCCGGTGGCGGGGCGATGGTGGCGGTCGAGGCGACCGAGGACGAGGTGCGGCCGCTGCTGTCGGACCGGGTGTCGCTCGCGGCGGTGAACGGGCCGTCGTCGGTGGTGCTGTCCGGAGAGGAGACAGCGGTCGCGGAGATCGTGGCAGGGTTCGAGGACCGCCGGACGACCGGGCTGGCGGTCAGCCACGCCTTCCACTCGCCGCTGATGGACCCGATGCTGGACGAGTTCCGTGCGGCGATCGGCGGGCTCACCTTCCACGAGCCGCGCATCCCGGTCGTCTCGAACCTGACCGGGCGGCTCGCCACGGCCGGTGAGCTGCGCTCGCCCGACTACTGGGTGCGCCACGTCCGCGAGACCGTACGGTTCGCCGACGGCGTCCGCACACTGGCCGACGCGGACGTGCGGACGTTCCTCGAACTGGGCCCGGACGGCGTACTGTCGGCCATGGTCCAGGAGTCGGCGCCGGAGGCGGCCGTGGCCGTGCCGATGCTGCGCGCGGACCGCCCGGAGGAGACGGCGGCCGTCACCGCCCTCGCGCGGCTCCACGTGAGGGGCGTGCCGGTGGACTGGCGGGCGTTCTTCGCGGGCACCGGCGCCCGGCGGGTGGACCTGCCGACGTACGCCTTCCAGCGCGAGCGGTTCTGGCCGTCGGGCTCGACCGTCCCGGCGGACCTGTCCGGTGCGGGCCTCGCCCCGACCAGCCATCCGCTGATCGGCGCGACGGTGAACCTGGCGGGCTCGGACGACATCGTGCTGACCGGGACCCTCTCCCAGGCCACCCACCCCTGGCTGACCGAGTCCCGTTTCGGCGGCTCGGTGTACTTCCCCGGCACCGGATTCCTGGAACTGGCCATCCGCGCCGGCGACCAGGCCGGCTGCGACCGGGTCGAGCAGCTCACCATCACCACGCCGCTGATGCTCCCCGCGCGGGGCGCGACCCAGATCCAAGCACATGTGGGCGAGCCCGACGAGAGGGGCCACCGGGACACCCGGCTCTACGCACGGCCCGCAGACGCCGCGAGCGGGGACTGGCACCTGCACGCGACCGGCGTGCTCACCCCCGATGCCTTCCGCGCCCCGGCCGCGGAGTTCGACGCGACGGTCTGGCCACCGCCCGAGTCGACCCCGGTCGACCTCGACGGGCTCCACGAACGCCACGCCCTGGCGGGCCTGGAGTACGGACCGGCCTTCCGCGGCCTGCGGGCCGTCTGGCGCCGTGGCGAGGAGGCGTTCGCCGAAGTCGTCCTGCCGGACGAGGCAAGGGACGCGGACGGCTTCGGGATGCACCCGGCACTGCTCGACGCGGTGCTGCACGCCGCCGTGTTCGCCGGTGAGGACAAGGGCGAGTGCGCCCTGCCCTTCTCGTGGGACGGCGCCGTACTGCACGCCTCCGGCGCGTCCGTACTGCGCGCCCGGCTGACGCGCACCGGCCCGGACACCGTCACGCTGGCCGCGACCGACGTCGAGGGCACACCGGTGATCTCGGTGGACTCGCTGACACTTCGGCCACCGTCCGCCCAGCCGGATACGCCCGCCGGGCGGGACCCGCTCGACGCGCTCCACCGGGTCGAATGGGTCCCCGCCCCGACCGAGCCCACACCCCTCGCCGGGGCACGGTGGGCCGTCATCGGAGATGACCAGCACGACCTGGGCAACGCGATGGCCCTGGGCGGCGAGACCATCACCGCCTACGCCGCGACCCTGGCAGGCGCGATCGGCGAGGGCGGCGACAACGGACCCGTGCCGAACGGCTTCGTGGTCCCGGTCGCGGAGGGCTCCGGCCCCGAGGCCGTGCACGACGCCACACACCGGGCGCTGGCGCTGATGCAGGAGTGGCTGGCCGAGGAGAGGTTCGCCCGCTCGCGGCTCGTATTCGTCACCCGTGGCGCCATGGCCGCGGACGGCGAGGACGTCACCGACCTGGCCGCGGCGGCGGTGTGGGGCCTGGTGCGGTCCGCACAGTCGGAGAACCCCGGCCGCTTCCTGCTGGTCGACCTCGACGACGCGCACGTATCGGCGGGGGCGCTGTCCGGTCTGCTGGCCGCCGACGAGGAGCAGTGGCTGCTGCGGAAACGGACCGCACGGGTCGCCCGGCTCACGCGGGTACCCGCACAGCCCCCGTCCGGGCGGGCCTGGAACCCCGACGGCACGGTGCTCATCACCGGCGGCACCGGCGGCCTCGGCGGGGAACTGGCCCGGCACCTGGTGGCCGAACGCGGCGTACGGCGGCTGCTGCTGGCCGGCCGCCGGGGCGCCGAGGCGCCGGACGCGGCAGAGCTGCGCGACGAACTGACCGCTCATGGCGCTGAGGTGTCCGTCGCCGCCTGCGACGTCACCGACCCCGCCGCCATAGCCCGCCTGCTGGCCGACGTGCCGGCCCGGCATCCGCTGACCGCGGTGGTGCACACGGCCGGCGTGCTCGACGACGGCGTGATCGCCTCGCTGACCCCCGAGCGCGTGGACACGGTACTGAGGCCCAAGGTCGACGCCGCCTGGCACCTGCACGAGGCGACCCGCGAACTCGACCTGGCCGCCTTCGTGCTGTACTCCTCGGTGTCCGGGGTGATGGGCAGCCAGGCCCAGGCGAGCTACGCCGCGGGCAACGCCTACCTCGACGCCCTCGCGGCCCACCGGCGCGGCCAGGGGCTGCCCGCCACCTCGCTGGCGTGGGGCTTCTGGGGCCGCCGCACGGGAATGACCGGCCACCTCACCGAGACCGACATCCAGCGTATGAGCCGGTCCGGCACGCCACCGCTGACCCCGGAGCTGGGCCTGGCCCTCTTCGACGCGGCCATCACGCGCGACGAGGCCCAGCTGGTCCCGCTCCTGGTGGACCGGTCGCGGGCGCTCCCGCAAGTGCACCCGCTGCTGCGCAACCTCATCCCCAGCTCCCGGCCCACGGCGGCCGGGACGGCGAGGCCGCTGGCCACCGTACGGGACCGGCTCCGCGGCCTCGATCCGGACGAGCAGGAGAAACTGCTGGTGGACTTGGTGGTCGGCACCTCGGCCGTACTGCTCGGCCGGCGCGACGCGGACGCGATCGATCCGCAGGGCGCGTTCCTCACCATGGGCTTCGACTCGCTGATCGCGCTCGAACTGCGCAACCAGCTCGGTGAGGCGCTCGGCATGCGGGTGCCGACCTCGGTGGTGTTCGAGACCCGGACGCCCGCCGGGCTCGCCCAGTGGCTACGCGACCGGCTCGCGCACCAGGGCGGTATGAGCGCGGCCGCCGAACCCGGAGCGCTCACCGCCGTCCGGGAGAACGCCCAGGACTCGCTGGTCGGCATGTTCTTCGACACCGTGAACTCCGGCAGGCAGCTGGAGGCGATGCGGCTGCTGATGGCCGTCGCCGCCACCCGGCCGTCCTGCGAGGTGTCCGCCGAGGTCGAAGAGCTGCCGCAGCCGGTGACCCTGGCCACGGGCCCGGGCAAGCCCCGGCTGATCTGCATCAGCGCCCCCGGCGCGAACGGAGGCGTCCACCAGTACGCCCGGATCGCCTCCCGGTTCCGCGGCGACCGACACGTCTCCGCGCTGCCGCTGCTCGGCTTCGCCGAGGGCGAGCCGCTGCCCGCCACCAGCGAGACCGCGGCCCGGCTGATCGCGGAGAGCGCGCTGCTGGCCAGTGACGGCGAGCCGTTCGTCCTCGTCGGCTACTCCACCGGCGGCACCTTCGCCTACCGGGCCGCGGGCGTGCTGGAGGAGGTCTGGGGCGTCCGCCCCGAGGGCGTCATCATGCTCGACACCCTCAGCCTCCAGTACGAGGCCGGGGAGCAGGTCGACTGGGACGTGGTCCAGAGCAACTACCTCGCCGGCATCGACTCCCCGTCGGTGAAGCTGAACAGCGCCCGGCTGTCGGCGATGGCGTACTGGTTCATACGGATGACCACCGGAGGCGCGGAGCGGTACACGACCTCGGTGCCGAGCCTGCTCATCCGGTGCGCGGAGTCGCTGCCCGGGGTCGGGCACGGGGATACGGTGCCCGCGGTCCCGGCCTCCACCACGCGCCTGATCGACGCCGACCACCTGACGCTGATCGCCGACGACTCCCGGGAGACCGCACGCCTGATGGAGGAATGGCTCACCACCCTGGAATCCGACGGTGGCGCGTAGAGCCGTCCGCCGCAAGGACTAAGGGAATGTAAAGATCCCGCGGCCTTAGCCTCCGGGCTGAACTCCACTCGTCCGACTTTCTCAAAGGCGGTACGGCGTCATGACGGTCAGGCCCGGCACCGAGCCCTCCGGCGATCCGGTAGTGATCGTCGGAATGGCGTGCCGATACCCAGGCGGGATCGATACTCCCGAAGACCTGTGGAACCTCGTCGTGTCGGGGCAGGACGCGACCGGCGGCCTCCCCGCCGACCGCGGCTGGGACCTGGCCGCCCTCGCCGGCGACGGCCCGGGCCGCAGCGCGTCCCAGCGGGGCGGCTTCCTGAGCGGCGCGGCGGAGTTCGACCCCGGCTTCTTCGGGATCAGCCCGCGCGAGGCCCTGGCCATGGACCCGCAGCAGCGGCTGCTGCTCGAAGTGTCCTGGGAAGCGATCGAACGGGCGGGGATCGATCCGCTGTCCCTGCGCGGCAGCCGCTCGGGTGCGTTCATCGGCACCAGCGGCGAGGACTACGCACTGGTCGTCCAGCAGGCGGAGGAGGACCTGGCCGGGCACGCCGTCACCGGCACCTCGCCGGGCGTGGCGACCGGCCGGCTCGCCTACTTCCTCGGCCTGGAGGGCCCGGCGATCACGGTGGACACCGCGTCGTCGTCCTCGCTGGTGGCGCTGCACTGCGCGGTGCGGGCGCTGCGGGCGGGAGAGTGCTCGCTGGCGCTGACCGGCGGCGCGACCGTCATGTCCACCCCGCGGAGTCTCGTCGGCTACTCCCGGCAGGGCGGGCTCGCGCCGGACGGCCGGTGCCGGGCCTTCTCCGACGACGCGAACGGCACCGCGTGGGCCGAAGGCGTGGGCGTACTGCTGCTGGAGCGGCTGTCCGACGCGCGGCGCCACGGCCACCCGGCGCTCGCCGTCGTGCGCGGCAGCGCGGTGAACTCCGACGGCGCCTCACGCGGGTTGACCGCGCCGAACGGCGCCTCCCAGGAAGGGGTGATCCGGCAGGCACTTGAGGACGCCGCACTGGGCACCTTCGAGGTGGACGCGGTGGAGGCGCACGGCACCGGCACCCGAGTGGGCGACCCGGTCGAGGCGCGGGCCCTGCTCGCCACGTACGGGCAGGGCCGGACCCGCCCGCTGTATCTCGGCTCGCTGAAGCCGAACCTCGGCCACGCGCAGGCGGCGGCGGGCGTGGCGGGCGTGATCAAGACGGTGCTGGCGCTGCGGCACGGGACGCTCCCGCGCACCCTGCACCTGAACGTGCCCACATCCCGGGTGGACTGGGCGGCGGGGGCGGTCGAACCACTGCGTGAGAACACCGCGTGGCCGGATACCGGTCGCCCGCGCCGCGCCGGGGTGTCCTCGTTCGGCATCAGCGGCACCAACGCGCACGTCATCCTCGAACAGGCGCCGCCGGTCGCGCCGGTCGACGAGCCCGAGCGGAACCCGGAAAACGCTCCGGCCGTGGTGCCCTGGGTGGTGTCGGCAAGGACCGAGGCCGCGCTGGACGCCCAGGTGGACCGGATCCTGTCCACCCCGGTGTCCACAACGGACCCCCACGCCGCCGTCGATATCGGATTCTCCTTGGCCACCGGCCGTTCGGCGTTCGATCACCGGGCGGTCCTGCTCGCCGCCGGCGGGAGCCGGACCGAAGTCGCGCGCGGGGTCGCCGGGAAGAGCCGGACGGCGGTGGTGTTCTCGGGGCAGGGCACCCAACGACTTCGCATGGGACGGGAGTTGTACGGCCGTTTCCCGGTGTTCGCCGAGCGGCTGGACGCGGTGCTGGCGGAGTTCGACCGCCATACGGACCTGCTGCGGACGAACGTGCCGCTGCGGGACGTGCTGTGGGGCGAGGACCCGGACCTGCTCGACCGGACCGGGTTCGCCCAACCCGCGCTGTTCGCCGTCGAAGTGGCTCTGTACGGGCTCGTGGAGTCGCTGGGCGTGACGCCGGACCTCCTGGCCGGGCATTCGATCGGCGAGGTGACGGCCGCACACGTGGCCGGGGTGTTCTCGCTCGCCGACGCGTGCCGCCTGGTGGCCGCGCGCGCCGGGCTGATGCAGGCGCTGCCGGACGGCGGAGCCATGGTCGCGGTGCGGGCCACCGAGAACGAAGTGCGGCCGCTACTGACCGACCGCGTGTCGATCGCGGCGGTCAACGGCCCGTCGCGGGTGGTGCTCGCCGGAGCGGAGCGCGAGGTTGTGCGGATCGCCGGTACGCTGGCGGCCGCAGGTCGCAGGACCTCCCGGCTGTCCGTGTCGCACGCCTTCCACTCGCCGCTGATGGACCCGATGCTCGCGGAGTTCCGGCGCATCGTGGAGCGCCTGGAGTTCCAGGAGCCGCGCGTCCCCCTGGTGTCGAACCTGACCGGGCGGCTCGCCACGGGCGGGGAGCTGTGCGCGCCGGAGTACTGGGTGCGCCACGTCCGCGACACCGTCCGCTTCGCCGACGGGCTCGCCACCCTCCGCGAGGCGGGCGCCACCGTCCTGCTGGAACTCGGCCCGGACGGCACGCTGTCCGCCATGGCCGGGGACGGCCTGGCCGGTACGCGGGTGACCGCGGTGCCCGCCCTGCGCAAGGACCGGGGTGAGGAGGCCGCGTTGGTGACCGCACTGGGCCGGCTGCACGTGGCCGGGGTGCCGGTGGCGTGGCGCGCGTTCTTCGCGGGCACGGGCGCACGTCGGGTGGACCTGCCGACCTACGCCTTCCAGCACGAACGCTTCTGGCCGACCGTCCCGGCGGACGGCGGCGGCACGTACCGAGACGGCTCGGGATACCCGCTGCTGGGAACGGTCGTGGAACTCGCCGAGGACGCCGGCCTGGTGTGCGGCGGCCGCGTCTCGGTGGCCGCGCAGCCATGGCTGGCCGACCACACCGTGTGCGGCCGGGTCGTGCTGCCCGGTACGGCCCTGGCGGAACTGGCCGTCCGGGCCGGTGACGAGGCCAGGTGCGCCCACCTCGAAGAGCTTGTCCTCACCTCGCCGCTCGTCCTGCCCGAATCCGGTGCGGTGGAACTTCAGCTGCGGGTCGGGGCCGCCCGGGAATCGGGACGGCGCCCGGTGACCGTGCACGCGCGGCCCGTCCCGGCCTTCGGCGCGCCGTGGACCGAGCACGCCTTCGGTGTGCTCGCCCCCAAGAGCGGCGCGGACCCCGGGCTCGACACGGCCGCATGGCCGCCTCCGGGGGCCGAGCCGGTCGAGCCCGAGAGCTTCCGGCGACGGTGGGCCGAGGCCGGATTCTCCCACGGGCCGATGCTCCAGGGGCTGCGCGCGGCCTGGCGGCGCGGCGCGGAGGTGTTCGCCGAGGTGGTCCTGCCACCGGGAGCCGACACGGCCGCGTTCGTCCTGCATCCCGCGCTGCTGGACGCCGCCAGGCACGCCGCCCCGCCCGGCACCGGCATCGGCCTCCCCTCGTACCTGCACGGCTTTTCCCTGCACGCGTCCGGTGCCACGGCACTGCGTGTGCGGCTCTCGCCCCGGCGGGACGGTTCGCTGGCGATCGAGGCCGTCGAACCGGGCGGGGAGCCGGTGCTGTCGGTCGACACCCTGTTCGTACGCCCGGTGCCGCAGCTCGACGACCCGTCCCCGCCGGCCCAACCCGTCGCCGAGTACGTCGCCGGCCGGCCCGCCGAGCGACCAGGAGTCGCCGCGCCGCGGCCGGAGAAGCTGCGGGGCATGCCCGCCGCCCGACGGGCCCGCGTCCTGCTCGACCTGGTGCGTGCCGAGGCGGCCGCGGTGCTGGGCCACGCGGACCCCGGCCAGGTGGACGCGAACCTGGCCTTCCGGGAACTGGGCTTCGACTCGCTGACCGAGACCGAACTGCGCGCGCGGCTCGGCACGGTCACCGGGCTGAGACTGCCCGACACCCTCGTGTTCAGCCATCCGACCCCCGCGTCGGTCGCGGACCACCTGGCGGACCGCATGGGTGACGGTCAGGCGGACGACACCGGCCCCGACGCGAAACCGCCCGATCCGATGCCCGATCGGGTCTCCACCGAGGACATCGATTCGCTGCCGGTGGACCGATTGCTCGACCTCATCGACGAGGAATTCGAACCCCAGTAAGCAGTCACACTTCCGTTGAGCCGTGAGGACGGTCCGGTGCCAGAAGACCAGCAGGGAAAAATCGTCGAGTACCTCAGGCGGGTCACCGCCGACCTGCGGCGGGCGCGAGCGCGGGTCGAGGAACTGGAGCAGCGCGCCGGCGAACCCATCGCGATCGTCGGCATGGGCTGCCGCCTGCCCGGCGGGATCGGCTCCCCCGAGGAGCTGTGGGAACTGGTCCGCGCCGACGGGGACGCCATCACGGGGTTTCCCACCGACCGCGGCTGGGACCTGAGCGCTCTGCACGGCGACGGCCCGGGCGGCAGCCCCACCCACGAGGGCGGATTCCTGGCCGGGGCGACCGAGTTCGACCCGGGCTTCTTCGGCATCTCCCCGCGCGAGGCCGCGGCGATGGACCCGCAGCAGAGGCTGCTGCTGGAGGTGTCCTGGGAGGCGCTGGAACGGGCCGGGATCGACCCGCTGACCCTGCGCGGCAGCCGCTCCGGCGTGTACGTCGGCACCTACCACTGGGGTTACCGGCAGCCGCCGGACGCGGACGGCGACGACCAGCAGGGCCACGTGATGACCGGCACCGCGGCCAGCGTTCTCTCCGGCCGCCTCGCCTACACCCTGGGTCTGGAGGGCCCGGCCGTCACGGTGGACACCGCGTGCTCGTCCTCGCTGGTCGCGCTGGACATGGCGGTGCGGTCGCTGCGTGGCGGGGAGTCCTCGCTCGCCGTCGTCGGCGGGGTCACGGTGCTGTCGGACCCGGCGATCTTCCCGGAGTTCGGCAGGCAGGGCGGGCTGGCCCCGGACGGGCGGTGCAAGGCGTTCTCCGAGCAGGCGGACGGCACCGGCTGGTCCGAAGGCATCGGGGTGCTCGTCGTCGAACGGCTGTCGGACGCGCGGCGGCACGGTCATCCCGTACTCGCGGTGGTGCGCGGCAGCGCGGTGAACTCCGACGGCGCCTCGAACGGCCTGACGGCACCGAACGGAACGGCGCAGGAGCGGGTCATCCGGCAGGCACTGGAGAACGCCGCGCTGACCACCTCCGACGTGGACGTGGTCGAGGCGCACGGCACCGGGACCCGGCTCGGGGACCCCATCGAGGCGCAGGCGCTGCTCGCCACGTACGGCCAGGGCCGGGAGCCGGACCGCCCGCTGTGGCTGGGCTCGCTCAAGTCGAACATCGGCCACACGCAGGCGGCCGCCGGAGTCGCCGGGGTCATCAAGATGGTGCAGGCGATGCGCCACGCCACGCTGCCTCGTACGCTGCACGCCGAAACGCCCTCCACGCGGGTGGACTGGTCCGCCGGCCGGGTCGCGCTGCTGCGCGAGACCATCGCGTGGCCGGAGACCGGCCGGGCCCGGTGCGCGGGGGTGTCGTCGTTCGGGATCAGCGGTACGAACGCCCATGTCGTCCTGGAACAGGCCCCCGAAACACCCGGGGCCCCGGGGGCGCCGGAGAGCGACGCCGCCCCGGTGCGGGTCGTGCCGGACGCGGTGCCCTGGGTGGTCTCCGCCAGGACCGGCGCCGCCCTCGACGAGCATCTCCTCCGGGTGCGGTCCCTGCGGGGCGGGCCGGCTTCCCCGGCCGACACCGGATTCTCCCTGGCGAAGGGCCGGTCGGTCTTCGAGCACCGCGCCGTGCTGCTGGGCTCCGCCGAGGGCGCACCGGAACTCGCCAGGGGCGTCGCGGCCGAACGGCCACTGGCGGTGCTGTTCTCGGGACAGGGCAGCCAGCGGATCGGCATGGGCCGCGAACTGCACGCGCGCTTCCCGGCCTTCGCGGAAGCATTCGACGCGGTACTCGTGGAGCTGTCCGAGCACCTGCCACCGCCCGGCACCACCGGTCTCCTCCGCGACGTGATCTGGGGCGAGGACGCCGAGCGGCTGAACCGCACCGGTTTCGCCCAACCCGCTCTGTTCGCCATCGAAGTAGCCCTGTTCCGCCTCGCGGAGACATGGGGCCTGAGGGCCGACTACCTGGCCGGGCACTCGATCGGTGAGGTCGCGGCCGCTCACGTCGCGGGAGTGCTGTCCCTCGCCGACGCCTGTGCGCTGGTGGCGGCCAGGGCCCGGCTGATGCAGGGCCTGCCCGGTGGCGGGGCGATGGTGGCTGTCGAGGCGGCTGAGGACGAGGTCCGGCCGTTGCTGTCCGGTGAGGTGTCGGTGGCGGCGGTGAACGGGCCGTCGTCGGTGGTGCTGTCCGGCGAGGAGAACGCGGTCGAGGAAGTCGCCGCGCGGTTGGAGGGCCGTCGGACGAGGAGACTGGCTGTCAGCCATGCGTTTCATTCGGCGCTGGTGGATCCGATGCTGGAGGAGTTCCGTGCGGCCGTCGGCGGGCTCACGTTCCATGAGCCGCGCATTCCGGTCGTGTCGAATGTGACGGGGAGACTCGCGACCGACGGTGAACTGGGCTCGCCCGACTACTGGGTGCGCCACGTCCGCGAGACCGTACGGTTCGCCGACGGCGTGCGCGCGATCGCCGCCGAGGGCGCCGGTGCCTGGCTGGAGCTGGGACCGAACGGCGTCCTCACGGCCATGGCCCAGGAGTCCCTGGCGCCCGACGCCGTCGTCGTTCCGTTGCTGCGCGAGGACATCGGCGAAGAACTCGCGGCCGTGACCGCGCTGGCGCGGCTCCACGTATCGGGGGTGGCCGTCGACTGGCCCGAGCTGTTCGCGGACACCGGCGCGCACCGGGTCGACGTACCCACCTACCCGTTCCAGCACCAGCGGTTCGCGCCGGTCGCGGACACACCCGTCCGGGACGCCGGCGGCGCCGAGGCGGAGTTCTGGGCGGCGGTGGAGCGGGAGGACGTCGCATCGCTGGCGACGAACCTGGACGCCGACGCCGCGGTGCTGCGCGTCGTGCTGCCCGCCTTGTCCTCGTGGCGGACCCGGCACCGTCAGAGGTCCACCGTGGACTCGTGGCGCCACCGCGAGGCCTGGCGGCGGCGGAGCTTCCCGCCCGGGAAGGCATCAGGTACCTGGCTGGTCGTCACCCCGCCGGGCGGGCCGGACGAGGACTGGAACTCCACCGTCGCCGATGCCCTGGGGCCGGACACCGTCCGCATCGAAGCCCGGGAAGCCGACCGTACCGCCCTCGCCGAACGCCTCACCACCGCGACCGGCGGTCTTCCGTCCCTGGCCGGGGTGGTCTCCCTGCTGGCAGCGGACGAATCAGCGGACGACACGGCAGTACCCGCCGGACTCGTCCGCACGACCACGCTGGTGCAGGCCCTGGGCGATGCCGGACTGCACTGCCCGTTGTGGTGCGTCACGCGCGGCGCGGTGGCCGTGAACGACGCCGAGCACCCGGCCGGCCCGGCGCAGGCGGCGGTGTGGGGGCTGGGACGCGTGGCCGCGTTGGAGTACCCGGACCGCTGGGGTGGCCTGATCGACCTGCCCACCGAGCTGAACGAGCCCTCGGCCGCCGCCTTCGTCGCGGTACTGGCGGGCCGGGACGGCGAGGACCAGGTCGCCGTACGGCCGTCCGGTACGTACGTACGCAGGCTGGTGGCGGCCCCGGCCCCGCGCCCCGCGGCGGAGTGGGAGCCATCCGGCACGGTGCTGATCACGGGCGGGACCGGTGCGCTCGGCGCGCATGTGGCGCGCGCGCTCGCCCGACGCGGGTCGGCCACCTCCGGATCGGCCGGGAGCGGCGGACCGCGCCTGCTGCTCGTCAGCCGGAGCGGCCCCGCCGCCTCGGGCGCGGCGGACCTGCGCCGGGAGCTGACCGAGCTGGGCGCGGACGTCACCATCGCCGCCTGCGACGCCGCGGACCGGGCGGGGCTGGAGGCCGTACTGGCGGACATCCCGGCCGACCGGCCGCTGACCGGGGTGGTGCACGCGGCGGGTGTGCTCGACGACGGCGTACTCGACCGGCTGACCCCGGACCGGTTCGCCGCGGTGTTCCGCGCCAAGGTCGCGTCGGCCCTTCTGCTCGACGAGCTCACGCGGGACGCGGACCTGTCGGCGTTCGTCCTGTTCTCCTCCGTGACGTCGGTCGTGGGCAATCCCGGACAAGCCAACTACGCGGCCGCCAACGCCTCACTGGACGCGCTGGCGCAGGGTCGGCACGCGCGGGGCCTGCCCGCGACCTCGATCGCCTGGGGAGGCTGGGGCGGCGCCGGCATGGCCGCCCGACCGGGTTCCGGAGCATCCGGCGGTGTCGCGCTCGCCAGGCTGGATCCGCGGCTCGCGGTCTCGGCGCTGTCCGAGGCGGTCACCGAACCGCATCCGACGCTGGTGGTCGCCGACCTGTCGCACTTCGCGTCGCAGGCCCCGCCCTCCGGCCTGCGCCGGACCCCACTGCTGGAAGAGCTGCCGTACGCGCGGCGCGCGCCCCGCGAGGACAGCGCACCGGTGCCGCGGCTGCGCGACCTCCCGGAAGCCGAGCGGGCCGCGCGGGCGCTGGAGACGGTACGGGAGCGCGCGGCCGCCGTGCTCGGGCACTCGTCCGCGAACGCGACGCACCTGGTGCACGCGGACAAAGCCTTCCGGGACTCCGGATTCACCTCCCTGACCGCGGTGGAGCTGCGCAACCAACTCGCGGCCGAGACAGGACTGGCGCTGCCCACCGGCGTCGTATTCGACTACCCGACCCCCCGGCTGCTGGCCGAACAGCTGCTGGCCGGACTGGGCGGTGAACCGTCCGCCCCGGACGTACCGGTCCCGCCCGCGGCACCGGCCGGGGCCGCCGACGAACCGCTGGCGATCGTGGGCATGGCCTGTCGGCTGCCCGGCGGCGTGAACACCCCCGAGCAGCTGTGGGAGCTGCTGGCCGAGGGGCGGGACGCCATCTCGGACTTTCCCGCCGACCGCGGCTGGGACCTCGGCGTCTTCGACGGCGACGGGCCGTGGAACGGCGCGCGCTTCGAGGGGGGATTCCTCTACGACGCGGCCGAGTTCGACGCCCCGTTCTTCGGCATCTCGCCACGCGAGGCGGTGACCATGGATCCGCAGCAGCGGCTGCTGCTCGAAGTGTCCTGGGAGGCTGTCGAACGCTCAGGACTCGACCCGCGGACCCTTCGCGGCAGCAGCACCGGGGTCTTCATGGGCAGCAACGGGCAGGACTACGCGCACGTAGTGACCGGATCCCGCGAGGACATGGCGGCCCACGCCGCCACCGGACTCGCGGCGAGCGTGCTCTCCGGCCGGCTGTCCTACACCTTCGGGTTCGAGGGTCCCGCCGTCACCGTGGACACCGCATGCTCCTCCTCCCTGGTCGCCCTGCACCTGGCGACGCGGGCGCTGCGCGCGGGCGAGTGCTCGCTGGCCCTGGTCGGCGGGGCAACCGTGATGACCGACTCGGCGAGCTTCGCCCGGATCTCCCGGCTGGGTGCGATCGCCCGCGACGGCCGGGCCAAGGCGTTCTCCGACGACGCGGACGGCACCGGATACTCCGAAGGCGTCGGCGTGGTGGTGGTCGAGCGCCTGTCGGACGCGCAGCGCAACGGGCACCGGATCCTCGCGGTGGTACGGGGGAGCGCGGTCAACCAGGACGGGGCGTCGAACGGCTTGACCGCGCCCAATGGCCCCTCCCAGCAGCGCGTCATCCGCCAGGCGCTCGCCGACGCGGGCCTGTCCGGCGCGGACATCGACGCCGTGGAGGCACACGGCACCGGCACCCGGCTCGGCGACCCGATCGAGGCGGGAGCGTTGCTGGCCACCTACGGCCGGCAGCGGCCGGCGGACCGGCCGCTGTGGCTGAGCTCGCTCAAGTCCAACATCGGCCACACCCAGGCCGCGGCCGGGGTCGCGGGCGTCATCAAGACGGTGCTGGCCCTGCGGCACGACACGCTCCCCCGCACCCTGCACGCCGACACCCCGTCCTCGCGGGTGGACTGGTCCTCCGGCGCCGTGGAACTCCTCACCGAGCAGCGGCAGTGGCCCCGGGCGGACCGGCCGCGCCGTGCCGGGGTCTCGGCGTTCGGCATCAGCGGAACGAACGCACACGTCATCCTGGAGGAGGCACCCGACACCCGTGCACACCCCGCCCCCGAGACCGACGGCCCCCTACCGTGGGTGCTCTCGGCGCGGTCCGCGACGGCGCTCGGCGAACAGGCCGCACGGTTGCGGGCGTTCGCGCTGGAAAACCCGACATCCCCGCCCGCCGAGGTGGGATGGTCCCTCGCCACCACCCGCTCCGCCTTCGACCACCGTGCGGTCGTGCTCGGGAACAACCGCGACGAACGCCTGCGCTCCCTCGACACACTGGCGGCCCAGGGCAGCGCTTCCGGCCTGGTACGCGGGACCGCGCTGGAGAACGAGACCGGCCCGGTGTTCGTCTTCCCGGGCCAGGGCTCGCAATGGTGGGGCATGGGCCGGGAACTCTTCGCGGCCTCCCGCGTCTTCCGGAACACCGTGACCGCCTGCGCCGACGCACTCGCCCCTCACATCGACTGGTCGCTGACCGACCTGCTGGCCGGTTCCGGGGATCCCGAAGCGCTGGAACGGGCCGATGTCGTACAGCCCGCGCTGTTCGCGATGATGGTGGCGCTGGCCGAACTGTGGCGCTCCCACGGCGTCGAACCCGGCGCCGTCGTAGGGCATTCACAGGGCGAGGTCGCCGCGGCTCATATCGCCGGCGCCCTGTCGCTCGATGACGCCGCCACGCTCATCGCGCTGCGCAGCAGGACGATGCTGAAGCTGGCCGGGCACGGCGGCCTGATGTCGGTCGCCGCCCCCGCCGGGCGGGTGGGCCCGCTGCTGGAATCCTGGCCGGGGAGGCTGTCCCTGGCGGTGCTGAACGGGCCCTCGTCCGTGGTGGTCTCCGGAGATCCGGCGGCGCTGGACGAGCTGATGCGGGAGTGCGAGGCCCAGGGCCTGCGCACCCGCAAGGTGCGATCCGACATCGCGGGCCACGGACCGCAGGCCGAAGCCGTACGGGACGAACTGCTGACCGTCCTGGCGTCGCTGCGCCCGGTGTCCTCGCGGGTCCCGTTCTACTCCACGGTGACCGGTGAGCGGCTGGACACGGCCACGCTGGACGCCGACTACTGGTACGCGAACCTGCGGCAGATGGTGCGCATGGAGCAGGCGACCCGGTCGCTGCTGGCCGACGGCCACCGGATCTTCGTCGAGACGAACCCGCATCCGCTGCTGGCCGGCGCGATCGAGGAGACCTGCGAGACGGCGGGCGCCGACGAGGCGGTCGTCCTCGGCTCGATCCGCCGGAACGACGGCGGCGCCCGGCGCTTCGTGACCTCGATCGCCGAGGGCTGGGTGCGCGGGCTCCCGGTTGACTGGCGTACGGCGCTCCCGGACGGTTGCGGCGGCTCCGTCGACCTGCCCACCTACCCGTTCCAGCACCGGCGTTACTGGCCGGAGCCCGCCGCGGAGCGCGCGCAGGCCACCCGTGGCACCGGCGCCACCGACGGTGAGGACGCCGCCTTCTGGACACTCGTGGAGAGCGGCGACCTCGACGCGCTCTCCGCGGAATTGGGCGTCGACGCCGACGGCGGTCAGGAATCCCTCTCCGCCGTGCTGCCCGCACTGTCCGCGTGGCGCGAGCAGTACCGGCGGCGGTCGGCCGCGGGTTCCTGGTGCTACCGGGCCGATTGGACCCGGCTGCGGGAACCCGCGACCACCCTGCCCACCGGCAGGTGGCTCGCGGTGGTCCCGGCCGAATACGAGGGTGACCCATGGGCCGAAGCGGTGCTCGACGCCCTGGGCCCGGACGTGGTGCGGATCGACGTCGAGTCCACCGAGGACACCGACCGCGAGCAGTTGGCGGCCCGACTCGCCCATGCCGGTGAGAGCTCTCCTCACCCCGCCACGACGTTCACCGGAGTCCTCTCGCTGCTGGGCCTCGCCGAGCGGCCGCACTCCGGGTTCACCTCCGTCCCGAGCGGACTGTCCGCGACCCTCGCCCTGGTCCAGGCGCTGGGCGACGCGCGGCTGCGCGCGCCGCTGTGGTGCGTCACGCGCGGCGCCGTCTCGGCCGCGCGGGACGACCGGGTCAGCCACCCGGTGCAGGGCGCGCTGTGGGGCTTCGGCAGGGTCGTCGCGCTCGAACAACCGGGCCTGTGGGGCGGCCTGGTGGACCTCCCGGAGACGCTGGACCAGCGCGCCGCCGCTCGCTTGACCGGAGTACTGGCGGGCCTGGACGGCGAGGACCAGGTCGCGGTCCGCGCGTCGGGCGCCTTCGGCCGCCGGCTGTTCCACGCCGAGACCGCCTCCGCGCGGCCCGAGCGGCCGTGGCGTACCCGCGGGACCGTGCTCATCACGGGCGGCACCGGCGGGCTGGGACCGTATCTCGCCCGGTGGGCCGTCGAGCGCGGCGCCGGGCACGTCGTGCTCGCCGGCCGTCGTGGCCCGGACGCGCCGGGCGTCACCGCACTCCGCGCCGAACTGGAGGGCCTGGGCGCGCGGGTGACGGTCGTGGCCTGCGACGCGGCCGACCGCGACGCGCTCTCCGCCGTGCTGTCGGCCATTCCTGCCGAGTTCCCCCAATTTCCGCTGTCCGCGGTGATCCACGCCGCCGGGGTGTCGGACGGAGACAGCGAAGCGGCGTCGCTGACCCCCGACCGGCTGGACGCGCTGATGCGGCCCAAGCTGACCGCCGCGCTCAACCTGCACGAACTGACCACGGACGCCCGGCTGGACGCGTTCGTGCTGTTCTCCTCGGGCGCCTCGGCCTGGGGCAGCGGCGGGCAGCCCGGCTACGCGGCGGGCAACGCCTACCTCGACGCGCTGGCCGAACACCGCCGTGCCCGGGGCCTGACCGCCACGTCGATCGCCTGGGGCGCCTGGGGCGAGGCGGGTATGGCCACCGACCCCGGCCTGGTGGAACGGCTGGCGAAGCGTGGCGTTCTGCCGATGGAGCCGCCCACGGCCATCGCCGCGCTCCAGCGGGTCCTTGACGACGACCGGACCACCATGACGGTATCGGCGATGGATTGGGCCGCGTTCGCCCCCAGCTTCACCGTGTCCCGTCCCAGCCCGCTGCTGTCCGGCCTGCCGGAAGCCCGCGAACCGGCGCCCGCCGATACCGCGGGGAAGGCCGGGGACACCGGGGACACCGGGGACAAAACCCCGGACGGTACGCCGTCGTTGCCGCACCGCCTCGCCGGACTGCCCGACGCGGAACGGCGCCGAGTCCTGCTCGACGCCGTACGGGCCGAGGTGGCCGCGGCCCTCGGCCACTCCGAGACGGACGCCGTCCCGGCCGACCGGGCCTTCCGTGACCTCGGCTTCGATTCGGTGAGCGCGGTGGAACTACGGAACCGGCTCAAGACGGTGACCGGGCTGCCCCTGCCGGCCGCGCTGGTCTTCGACCACCCGAATCCCACCGCCCTCGCCGGGCACATCGGGGCCGAGCTGTTCCCCGGTACACGGGAGCCCGCCGAGGACCCCGACGCGGAGGCCCGCCGGGTCCTGGCTTCCATCCCGCCGAGCAGGCTGCGCAAGGCCGGACTGCTGGACCTGGTGCTGCAACTCGCGGACAGCGGCGGCGACGACACCACTCGTGCGGTCCCCGCTCGGACCGGTCCCGAAAACGACCTCGACGACCTTGACGACCTCGACGGCGAGAGCCTGCTGCGGCTGGCGGCCGAGACCACCACGGAATGACGCACGGCATGGCGCACGGCGCCACAGCCGGACTCACGCCCGACCCGAGAGAGCGTGCATGAACACCTTCAACCAGTACATCGAAGCGCTCCGGTCCTCCCTCAAGGAGAACGAGCGGCTGCGTCGGCAGAACCAGCGGCTGACCGCGTCGGCGGTCGAGCCGATCGCCATCGTCGGCATCGGCTGCCGGTTCCCCGGCGGCGTGGCCTCGCCCGAAGACCTGTGGCAACTGGTCGTCGAGGGCCGGGACGTGATGTCGGACTTCCCGGCCGACCGGGGATGGGACCTGGCCAGGCTCCACGGCGACGGGCGCGGCCGCAGCCTCGCTCGCCAAGGCGGCTTCCTCGACCACGCGACGGAGTTCGATCCCGCCTTCTTCGGCATCTCGCCGCGGGAGGCGGTCGCGATGGACCCGCAGCAGCGGCTGCTCCTGGAGACCGCCTGGGAGGCGCTGGAACGGGCCGGGATCGCGCCGACGCGGCTGCGCGGCAGCCGGACCGGAGTGTTCGCCGGAACCACCGGGCAGGACTATGGAAAGGTGGTCGCGGCGGCCCGCGAGGACATGGAGATCTACTCCACCACCGGCCATGCGGCGGGCGTCATCTCCGGGCGGCTGTCGTACGTACTCGGTCTCGAAGGCCCCGCCGTCACCGTCGACACGGGCTGCTCCTCCTCGATGGTCGCGCTGCACTGGGCGGTGCAGTCACTGCGGTCGGACGAATGCACTCTGGCGCTGGCCGGTGGCGCGACCGTGATGTCCACGCCCGGCATCTTCGTCTCGTTCACCGCGCAGGGCGGGCTGGCCTCCGACGGGCGCTGCAAGCCCTTCTCCGACGCGGCCGACGGAGTCGGCTGGAGCGAGGGCGCGGGGGTACTGGTCCTGGAGCGGCTGTCGGACGCCCGGCGCAACGGACACCCCGTGCTCGCCGTGGTGCGCGGCACCGCGATCAACCAGGACGGCGCATCCAACGGCCTGAGCGCCCCGAACGGCCCCGCGCAACAGCGAGTGATCCGGGCCGCCCTGGACAGCGCCGACCTCACCGCGGATCAGGTGGACGCGGTGGAGGCGCACGGCACCGGCACCACGCTCGGCGACCCCATCGAGGCGCAGGCCCTGCTGACCACGTACGGGCAGGAGCGCGAACACCCGTTGCTGCTGGGGTCGGTGAAGTCCAACATCGGCCACACCCAGGGCGCCGCCGGGGTAGCGGGCCTGATCAAGACGGTGATGGCCCTGCGGCACGGGGAGCTGCCGCGCAGCCTGCACTCCGAGGTGCCCTCCTCCAACGTGGACTGGACGGCCGGTGCGGTCCAGTTGCTGGCGGAGCACACCGTGTGGCCCGAGACGGGACGTCCCCGGCGAGCCGGAGTGTCGTCGTTCGGGATCAGTGGTACCAACGCGCACGTGATCGTGGAGGAGGCGTCGTCGCCGGAGCAGCGGGTCGAGGAGCCGTCGGTGGTGCCTGGCGTCGTGCCGTGGGTGGTGTCGGGGCGGACGGCCGTCGCTTTGGATGCCCAGGTGGACCGGCTCCTCTCCGCTACGGACGGCAGTGGTCCGTTGGATGTCGGGTTCTCGCTGGCGACCGGCCGGTCCGCGCTCGAGCACCGGGCGGTGCTCCTGGCGGGTGCGGATGGTGTGTATGAGGTGGCGCGTGGTGTTGTCGGGGACGGGCCGTTGGCTGTGGTGTTCTCGGGGCAGGGTGCGCAGCGGCTGGGTATGGGCCGGGAGTTGTATGGCCGGTTCCCGGTGTTCGCGGAGGCGCTGGATGCCGTACTCGCGCACCTTGGCGACTCGGTGCGGGGGGTGATGTGGGGTGATGACGCGGAGGCCCTGAACAGTACCGGGTCGGCCCAGCCCGCCCTGTTCGCGGTCGAGGTGGCGTTGTTCCGGCTGGTGGAGTCCTTTGGAGTGCGGCCGGACTTCGTGGGTGGCCATTCGATCGGCGAGGTGACGGCAGCACACGTGGCCGGTGTGCTGTCGCTTGAGGACGCGTGTGCTTTGGTGTCCGCGCGGGCTCGTTTGATGCAGGCGCTGCCGCCCGGTGGTGCGATGGTGGCGGTCGAGGCGACCGAGGACGAGGTCGCGCCGTTGTTGTCCGATCGGGTGTCGGTCGCGGCGGTGAACGGGCCGTTGTCGGTGGTGTTGTCCGGTGAGGAACCGGCGGTGCTGGAGATCGCCGGGCGTTTGGAGGATCGTAGGACGAGCCGTTTGCGGGTCTCGCACGCGTTTCATTCGCCGCTGATGGATCCGATGCTGGATGACTTCCGTACGGTGGTCGGGGAACTCACCTTCCACGAGCCCACGATGCCGGTGGTGTCGAACCTGACCGGCCGGCCGGCAGACGTTTCGGTGCTGTGCTCACCGGAGTACTGGGTACGCCACGTCCGTGAGACCGTACGGTTCGCCGACGGGATCCGGGCCCTGTCCGACGAGGGGGTGCGGACCTTCCTGGAACTGGGCCCGGACGGGGTGCTCTCGGCGCTGGTCCGGGACTCGGCGCCGGACGACACCGTCGCCATCCCGGCGCTGCGCAAGGACCGTGGAGAGGAACTCGCCCTCGTCACCGGTCTGGCGCGGCTGCATGTGACGGCCACGTCGGTCGACTGGCCCGTCGTGTTCGCGGGCACGGGCGCGCGCCGGGTGGACCTGCCGACCACGGTGTTCCAGCGCCGACGGTACTGGCCCTCGGGCACCACGCGCGTCCGGGACGCCACCGGACTCGGGCTGGGCGCCGCGGACCATCCGCTGCTGGGCGCGGCGGTGGAACTCGCCGACGGCGACGGCGCCGTGTTCACCGGCCGCCTGTCCGTGCTGTCCCATCCCTGGCTCGCCGACCATGTGGTGCGCGGCCGCATTCTGGTGCCGGGCACGGCCTTCCTGGAGTTGGCGATCCGCGCGGGCGACGAGTTCGGCTGCGACCGGATCGATGAACTCACGCTGGCCGCGCCACTGGTGCTGCCCGAACAGGGCGCCGTACGGATCCAGGTGCGCGTGGGCGCCGAGCGCGGCGACGGCCGCCGTGCCATCACGGTCCACGCGCGGACCGAAGCGGCGGCGGATGCCACTCCGTGGACCGAGCACGCCTCGGGCCTGCTCGGCCGGAGCGGCGGCACGACCGAGGCGGGAACGGTATTCGACGCCACGGTGTGGCCGCCTGCGGGCGCCGAGCGGATCGAGCTCGGCGACTGCTACGCACACCTCGCCGACCTGGGCTTCACCTACGGCCCGGCGTTCCAGGGCCTGCGGGCGGCCTGGCGCCGGGGCACCGAGCTGTTCACCGAGGTCGCCCTCCCCCGGGAGGCCGAGACGGGCGGCCCGGCGGATGCCGGTGCGTTCTGCCTCCACCCCGCCCTTCTCGACACCGCGCAGCACGCCTCGTCCTTCGCCGATCTCGGCGCGATCAGCGAGGGCGGCCTCCCGTTCTCCTGGCAAGGCGTGTCGCTGTACGCGTCCGGGGCTACGACGGTGCGGGCCCGGCTGTCGCGGATCCAGCACGACGCCGTGTCGATCGCCATCGCCGACACGGCCGGTGACCTGATCGCGTCCGTTGACTCCTTCGTCACTCGCCCGGTCCCGGACGGTCGGCTGGACGACGGCCCGTCGGCCGTGGACGCGGATTCGCTGTTCGGCCTCGACTGGACGCCCGTACCGGCAGGGTCTGGCACGGTCCGGGCGGGCTCCGTCGCCGTCATCCGGCCGGATGGCCCCCTGGGCCCCGGCCCGCAGCCGAATCCCGCCGGTCACGGCCTGACCGACGCTCTGCGGCAGGGCGACGCGGGCGTCGAGGTACACGCGGACCTGGACGCGCTCGTGGAGCACCCGGTCCCGGACGTGGTGCTGGCCGAGCTCGCGCCCGTACCCGGACAGAACACGATAGACGCCGTCCACGCCACGGTCGCACGGGCGCTGAGGCTCGTACAGCACTGGCTGGCGGACGAGCGGTTCGCCGGTTCCCGGCTGGTCCTGGTGTCCCGGACCCCCGGTGACCTCGCCGCGGCGGCGGCGTGGGGCCTGCTGCGGTCCGCGCAGTCCGAACACCCCGACCGCGTCACCCTGCTCCACCTGGATCAGACCCTGGGCGACGACACGGTGCCGGGAGCACTGCTGTCGAGGGCGCTGACCGTGCCGGAACCGGAAATCCTCATCCGCGACGGGCAGATCCTCGCCCCCCGGCTGTCCCGCGTGCCACACGGAACCGAGGCCGCCGGCTGGGACGAAGCCGGCACGGTCCTGATCACCGGTGGCACCGGCGGCTTGGGCGCGGTGCTGGCCCGTCACCTCGTGACCGAACACGGTGTACGGGACCTGCTGCTCGCGTCGCGACGTGGAGCCGAGGCCCCCGGCGCCGGAGCCCTCGCCTCCGAACTGACCGGGCTCGGCGCGCGGGTACATACCGTGGCCTGCGACGTCGCCGACCGCCCCGCCCTCGCGGAACTGCTGACCCGCCACGACGTATCCGCCGTGGTGCACACCGCCGGGGTGCTCGACGATGGAGTGGTCGGTGCCCTCACCGAGGAACGCGTCGGCGCCGTGCTGCGGCCGAAGGTCGACGCGGCCTGGCATCTGCACGAACTGACGCGTGACCTGGGCCTGGACCTGTCGGCGTTCGTGATGTTCTCCTCCGCCGCCGGTATCCTGGGCGGGCCGGGGCAGGCCAACTACGCCGCCGCGAACGCTTTCCTCGACGCCCTGGCCGAGCACCGCCGGAGCCTCGGGCTACCCGGGGTATCGCTGGCGTGGGGCCCGTGGGCCCAGGCCGACGGCAGCGGGATGACCAGCGGTCTGACCGAGATCGACAGGGCCCGCCTGAGCCGCTCGGGTTTCCCGCCCCTGACCGCCCGACAAGGCGTGGCCCTGTTCGACGCCGCGTTGGCCACCGGCCGGTCCGCGGTGCTCCCGATCAGACTGGACCTGCCCACCCTGCGTGCGCGCGGGGAGGTCCCACCGGTGCTGCGGGGCCTGGTACGCACCCCGATCCGCCGCGCCACCAGCCCGACCGTCAACGTTGGTGACGGTGGCGGTGGTGGTGGCGGCCTGACCGACCGGCTCGCCGCACTGAGCCGCCCGGACCGCGACGCGGCCCTGCTGGAGCTGGTCCGCGGCCAGGTCGCGCTGGTCCTCGGCCACGAAAGCCCGGCAACGGTCGATCCCGTGCGGGCCTTCCGCGACCTGGGCTTCGACTCGCTCACGGCCGTCGAGTTGCGCAACGGGCTGAGTGCGGCGACCGGACTGCGGCTCCCGGCAACCCTGGTGTTCGACTACCCGACGCCGAAGACACTTGCCGACCACCTGAGCCAGGAGTTCTCCGCCGGGCCCGCGGAGGCGGTGGCAGATGGCCCGGTGAGCGCGCCGGTGCCGGTCGCCGACGATCCGGTGGTGATCGTGGGCATGGCGTGCCGCTACCCGGGCGGGGTGTCGTCCCCCGACCAGCTGTGGGATCTGGTGGCCGGAGGCGTGGACGCGGTGTCGGAATTCCCGGCGGACCGAGGCTGGGATACGGACGGGCTCTACCACCCGGACCCCGAGCGCCCCGGGACCTCGTCGACCCGTGCCGGTGGCTTCCTGCACGAGGCTGCGCAGTTCGACTCCGACTTCTTCGGGATGAGCCCGCGCGAGGCCCTGGCGACCGACGCGCAGCAGCGGCTGCTGCTGGAGACCGTGTGGGAGGCGATCGAGCGCACGGGCATCGATCCGGTGTCGCTGCGCGGCAGCCGGACCGGCGTGTTCGCCGGGGTCATGTACAACGACTACCGGACCTTGCTCACCGGCGACGAGTTCGAGGCGTTCCGGGGCAACGGCAGTGCGCCGAGTGTGGCGTCGGGCCGCGTCTCGTACACGCTCGGGCTTGAGGGTCCGACGGTGACGGTTGATACGGCGTGTTCGTCGTCGTTGGTGGCGATGCACCTGGCGGCACAGGCGTTGCGTGCGGGTGAGTGCTCGCTGGCGTTGGCCGGCGGTGTGACGGTGATGTCCACGCCGACGACGTTCGTGGAGTTCTCGCGGCAGGGTGGATTGGCGCCGGACGGGCGTTGCAAGTCCTTCTCCGACTCCGCCGACGGTGTCGGCTGGGGCGAGGGTGTCGGCATGCTGGTGCTGGAGCGGCTGTCCGATGCTGAGCGGAACGGGCACCCGGTACTCGCCGTAGTGCGGGGCAGCGCGGTGAATCAGGATGGCGCGTCGAATGGGTTGACCGCGCCGAATGGTCCCTCCCAGCAGCGGGTGATCCGGCAGGCGTTGGCCAGTGGCGGTCTGTCCGCGGTGGATGTGGATGTGGTGGAGGCGCACGGGACCGGGACGACGCTCGGTGACCCGATCGAGGCGCAGGCGCTGCTGGCCACCTATGGCCAGGACCGGGATGCTGAGCGTCCGTTGTTGTTGGGGTCGGTGAAGTCGAATATTGGTCATACGCAGGCTGCGGCGGGTGTCGCGGGTGTGATCAAGACGGTGATGGCGATGCGGCACGGGGTGCTGCCGCCCACCCTGCACGTGGATGCTCCGTCGTCGCACGTCGACTGGACGGTGGGCGATGTCGAGCTGGTGCGGGAAACCACCGCCTGGCCGGATTCGGAACATCCGCGCCGTGCGGGCGTCTCGTCGTTCGGCGTCAGTGGTACCAACGCGCACGTGATCGTGGAGGAGGCGTCGTCGCCGGAGCAGCGGGTCGAGGAGCCGTCGGTGGTGCCTGGCGTCGTGCCGTGGGTGGTGTCGGGGCGGACGGCCGTCGCTTTGGATGCCCAGGTGGAGCGGCTCCTCTCCGCTACGGACGGCAGTGGTCCGTTGGATGTCGGGTTCTCGCTGGCGACCGGCCGGTCCGCGTTCGAGCACCGGGCGGTGCTCCTGGCGGGTGCGGATGCGGTTGTGGATGGTGTGTATGAGGTTGCGCGTGGTGTTGTCGGGGACGGGCCGTTGGCTGTGGTGTTCTCGGGGCAGGGTGCGCAGCGGCTGGGTATGGGCCGGGAGTTGTATGGCCGGTTCCCGGTGTTCGCGGAGGCGTTGGATGAGGTATTGGCGCACCTTGGTGATTTGGTGCGGGGAGTGATGTGGGGTGCCGATCCTGAGGCTTTGAACGGTACCGGGTGGGCCCAGCCTGCCTTGTTCGCGGTCGAGGTGGCGTTGTTCCGGCTGGTGGAGTCGTTTGGTGTGCGGCCGGACTTCGTGGCGGGGCATTCGATTGGTGAGGTGGCGGCGGCGCATGTGGCGGGTGTGCTGTCGTTGGAGGACGCGTGTCGGCTGGTGTCGGCGCGGGGTCGGCTGATGCAGGCGCTGCCGCCCGGTGGTGCGATGGTGGCGGTCGAGGCGACGGAGGACGAGGTCGCGCCGTTGTTGTCGGACCGGGTGTCGGTCGCGGCGGTGAACGGGCCGTTGTCGGTGGTGTTGTCCGGTGAGGAACCGGCGGTGCTGGAGATCGCCGGGCGTTTGGAGGATCGTAGGACGAGCCGTTTGCGGGTCTCGCACGCGTTTCATTCGCCGCTGATGGATCCGATGCTGGACGAGTTCCGTACGGTGGTCGGGGAACTCACCTTCCACGAGCCCACGATGCCGGTGGTGTCGAACCTGACCGGCCGGCCGGCAGACGTTTCGGTGCTGTGCTCACCGGAGTACTGGGTACGCCACGTCCGTGAGACCGTACGGTTCGCCGACGGGATCCGGGCCCTGTCCGACGAGGGGGTGCGGACCTTCCTGGAACTGGGCCCGGACGGGGTGCTCTCGGCGCTGGTCGGGAACTCGGCGCCGGACGACACCGTCGCCATCCCGGCGCTGCGCAAGGACTGGCCGGAGGAGACCGCGGCCGTCAGCGCATTGGCGCAGATGTACGTGAGGGGTGTGCCCGTCGACTGGCGGGCGTACTTCGCGGGCACGGGCGCGCGCCGGGTCGAGCTGCCCACTTACGCGTTCCAGCACCGGCGGTACTGGCCTTCAGCGCCGACGGCGACCCGGGACGCCACAGGCCTGGGGCTGACCTCGGCCCAGCACCCGTTGCTGGGTGCGTCCGTTCCCCTGGCGGACTCGGATGGCGTGGTGTTCTCCGGTCGCCTGTCGTTGGCCTCGCATCCGTGGCTGGCCGACCATACGGTGATGGGCCGGATCCTGGTGCCGGGAGCTGCTTTCGTCGAATTGGCCATCCGGGCCGGTGATGAGTTCGGCTGCGCACGGATCGAGACACTCACCCTCGCCACGCCGCTCGTGCTGCCGGAACGGGGCGCAGTGCAGATCCAGGTCCGCGTGGGCGCCGCCGATGCCGACGACCGGCGCGCCGTCACCGTCCACGCCCGGCCTGAAGGCGCGGCGGGAAGTGCATCCGCGCCATGGACGCAGCATGCTGCGGGCACGCTCTCCGCCGAGTACGCGGCCGCTGGTTCTGAGACGCCCGGACGTGAGGGCGCCGTGTGGCCTCCGGCGGGCGCGGAGCCGATCGATCTCGACGATTTCTACCCGGCCCGGGCAGATTCCGGGTTCGACTACGGTCCGGTGTTCCAGGGCCTGCGGGCGGCCTGGAGGCACGGCGACGACGTGTTCGCCGAGGTGGGCCTGGGCGAGGCGGGCCTGAACGAGGGTGTCGAGGCACATGGCTTTGGGCTTCACCCGGCCCTGCTGGACGCGGTGCTGCATGCGACGGCCTTGACCATCGAAGACGGCGTGCTCCCGTTCGTATGGGAGGGGGTCTCGCTGCACGCCGCAGGGGCGACGGCGGTACGGGTCCGGCTCTCCCACCCCGAGCCGGACAAGATCGCCATCGCGATCGCCGACATGGCCGGGCAGCCGGTCGTCACGGTGGGCAGCCTGCTGGTGCGTCCCATCACCCCCGGGCAGCTGGACGCTGTGGCCGTACCCGATCGGGACTCGCTGTTCCGGGTCGAGTGGGCCCCGGCCGCGCCGGGTCGTGCGGTTCCCGGTCCGGTGGCCCTGGTCGGCCCCGATGGTGGTCTGGCCGATGAACTGGCGGGCGACGGAATCACCGTAGGCGCGTATCCGGATCTGGCCGCGCTGGCTGAGGACGCGGTACCGGAGGTGGTGCTGGCGCTTGTCTCCGGTGACCGGTCGGAGAGCATGGTGGATACGGTCCACGACACCGTGTCACGCGCCTTGGATCTGACACAGCGCTGGTTGGAGGGGGAGCGGTTCGTCGATGCTCGGCTCGTGGTGGCGGTCCGAGGCGCTGTTGACGACCCGGCCGTCGCGGCCGCGCAAGGCTTGCTTCGGTCGGCGCAGTCGGAGCATCCGGGCCGGATTGGTCTGCTGGATCTCGGAAGCGAGGGTTGCTCGGGGTCGTTGCTGGCGGAGGCGCTGAGTGTGGTGGAACCCGAGGTTGCGGTTCGGGAGGGGCGGTTGGTGGTGCCTCGGTTGGCGCGGGTGGGTGTGTCCGACTCTGCGGTGCGGGTGTGGGATGGGCCGGGCAGCGTGCTGGTCTCGGGTGGTACGGGTGGTCTGGGTGCGGTGGTGGCGCGGCATCTGGTGGCCGAGCGTGGTGTGCGGGATCTGCTGCTGGTGTCCCGGCGTGGGATGGCTTCGCCGGGTGCTGAGGACCTGGTCGCGGAACTCGCCGGCTTGGGTGCCCGTGTCGAGGTGGTGGCCTGTGATGTGGCTGATCGGGATGTGCTGGCGGGGGTGCTGGCCGGGCGTGAGATTTCGGCTGTGGTGCATGCGGCCGGTGTGCTCGATGATGGTTTGATTGGTGCGTTGACTCCGGGGCGTGTTGATGCGGTGTTGCGTCCGAAGGTGGATGCGGCGTGGTATCTGCATGAGCTGACGCAGGGCATGGATCTGTCTGCGTTCGTGGTGTTCTCCTCCGCGGCGGGGACGTTGGGCAGTGCGGGTCAGGGGAGTTATGCGGCGGGGAATGCGTTTCTGGATGCGTTGGTGCGGTACCGGCGTGATCGGGGTCTGCCGGGTGTGTCGTTGGCGTGGGGGCCGTGGGATCAGTCTGACGGCATGGTCGGTGAGCTGAGCGCGGCCGATCGGGAGCGGATGCACCGCTCGGGATTCCCGCCCCTGTCCGTCGAGCAGGGTGTGGCGCTGTTCGATGCTGCGGTGGGTGCTGGGGAACCGGTGGTGCTGCCGGTGCGGCTGGATCCTTCCGTATTCCGCTCCGGGGGTGATGTTCCGCCTCTCCTCCGTGGGTTGGTGCGGAGTCGTCGTACGGCCGGGCGGGCCGGGGCGAGTGGCCTCGGCGAGAACCTGATCGGCCTGGGCGAGGTCGAGCAGGGGGAGGTGCTGCTGGATCTGGTGCGCGGTCAGGTGGCCATGGTGCTGGGGCATCAGGGTGCTGCGGCGATCGATCCGGGACGGTCGTTCCGTGATCTGGGTTTTGATTCGTTGATGGCGGTGGAGCTGCGTAATGGGTTGAGTGCGGCGACGGGGTTGCGGCTTCCGGCGACGCTGGTGTTCGACTATCCGACTGCTCAGGCCCTGGTGGAGCATCTGTTTGATGAGTTGCTGGGGTCGGATACGGGTGTGTCGGTGCCGGTGGGTGTGTTGCCGTCGGTGGCGGATGATCCGGTGGTGATCGTGGGGATGGCTTGCCGGTATCCGGGTGGGGTGTCGTCTCCGGATGATCTGTGGCGGTTGGTCTCTGGTGGGGTGGATGCGGTTGGTGAGGTTCCTGTTGATCGGGGTTGGGATCTGGAGCTGTCGACGCGTGCGGGTGGGTTCTTGCATGATGCGGGTGAGTTTGATGCGGCGTTTTTTGGGATGAGTCCGCGTGAGGCGTTGGCGACTGATGCGCAGCAGCGGTTGTTGTTGGAGACGGTGTGGGAG
>NZ_JBEYAL010000060.1:0-40993 GCF_040631655.1 Streptomyces sp. NPDC019937 | reverse complement strand
CGGTTACATTCCGAACCCGGAAGCTAAGCCTTTCAGCGCCGATGGTACTGCAGGGGGGACCCTGTGGGAGAGTAGGACGCCGCCGAACAATTTTTAGCCTCGGTCCCGAGCATTACATGCTCGGGACCGAGGCATTTTTGCGTTGGAGCACTTCCATGTTGAGCGCTGTCCCGGACCCCGGGCATCGCCTCCGGTGCGGTGTGCGGTTATCCCGGCTTCTGCCCGGCGGCCAGCGTGTGGTGCGGCCAACGGGCTCGTGCCTGCTCCTGCGAGCGCATCAGGGCCAGCGTGGGCAGGCCCAAGGCGCCGCCCTGGGCCAGCAGGTCCGGCAGGGCCGGAAGCGGCGCCACGGCGGCCACGTCGTCCAGCACCAGGGTCAGTGGTGGGTCGAGCCGACCGGAGGATGACCGTTCGGCCATGCGCCGGCCGTGCTCGACCACGTGCGAGGCGAGTGCGGTCAACAAGGGCATCGCACCCGGCTGGGATCGGGGATCCTCGATGGATTCCCCCATCAGATAGAGGGTTCCCCCTTCACCGATGAATGACTCCAGAGCGAGCGCGTCGGCTCGCCCCGGATTGCACGCGTCCCGAATGTGGATCGACGAGAGTGCGCCCAGCGCACGTGCCGTCAGTTCCTGGGCCATGTCGCGGCGTTCGGGGTGCGCGGTGAGGGTGGCTTCCAGCTCGCCTGCCGTGCCGCCCGCCGCCTTGGGATGCGTACGGAGGATCCGTACCGGCTCATGCGCCGAGTTGCCCTGGGCCCAGCGGTGTACGTGGCGGAAGGGACGGCCGTCCACCGCGGCCGCGTGCAGCCAGCAGCGCAGCATCGTCTCCGCGGCCTGTGCCATGGGCTGGTCCATCGCGTGCGCGGGGCGCACGGGGGCCAGCAGGGCGACGGCGCGGGCGGCCGCGACCTCGCGGGAAGCGCAGTCGTCCGCCGGGTTCCAGCGCAGCCGGGCGGGGGTGTCGAGGAGGTGGGACGGGTCGAAGACATGGGTGGGCCCGAACTTGGCGCGGGCGTCCTTCGTCGCGGCCCACAGGCCGGGATCGCTGGTGACGGCGAGAACCGGGCCGACCGCCTCCAGGATGGCCTGGGCGGCGGCTTCGCCGCGCTCGGTGCCGAAGAGGACGCGGGACCGGGCCGGTTCCCCGCCGGGGCCGAACAGCCCGGCGGCGAGGCCGGTGCCGGGGGCGGAGGCGGAGGCGGGGGCGGGGGCGGGGGCGGAGACGGGCTGTGGCGGCGCGGCGGGATCCTGGGGGCCGCCGGGGGCGGGCGAGGCCGGGGCGGCCGGCTCGGCGGGTTCCCGGGTGACCGGGCCGGGGCCGGGGGCCGTCTCGTACGCGGCGACCGGCCGGCCGACCGGCCCCTCGGCGCCGGGGGCGACGGCCTCGACCGGGGGTCCGTGGTGGTGGGCGCCGGTGCCGTGCGCCGTGACCGCGTCGCGAGCGCCGGGGGCGCCGGGCGCGGGGGCCCTCTCGGGCCGGGCGGCCGGGATGTGGTCGTGCCCCGGTCTGCCGTGGCCCGTCGCCGTCCCGTGGACGGGCGGGTGGGAGGCTTCCGGGGGCGCTTTGCGGTACGCGGTGCCCTCGGGGGCGTACGCGGGTCCGGGAGCCCGCTCCGTACCCGTGCCGTCGGTTGCGTCCGCGACGTCGGCGATGCCGGCGACGCCGGGTGCGGCCCGGGCCCGGGCGGCGCGGCGCCTGGCGCGGACCAGCCGGTAGCGGGTCAGCGTGCCGATCGCGAAGACCGCGAGCACGATCAGCACCATCAGCTCGCTGATGAAGACGCCCCAGAACAGTCCGTACCCGGACAGCTGGGCCTTCGGCGTGGCGGGCCAGGCCGCCGCCAGGTCGTGCGGCTCCTCCACCAGGTGGCGCAGCGCCAGGGGCGTATGCAGGAAGCTGAGGCCGTCCGGCCAGGCGCCGTGCGCGAAGAGTGCGGACAGGCCGGTCGCCGACCAGATCAGCACGGTCAGCCCCAGCAGAAAGGCGATGAGCCCGAGCAGCAGCCCGTCCGGAATGCCGCCCTGGGGGGACGGCGGTCTTCCGTGGCCTCCGTGACCGCCGTGACCTCCGTGCTCCGCGGGTCCGCCGCGGTACTGCCCCGCCGCCATGTCAGGCCACCGTGGAGCCGTACGACGGACCGCCGTAGGGCTCCGCCTCCGCCGCGGCCTCGACCGCCGCCGCCGCTCGCTCCTCGGCCTCCGCCTCGGCGGCCAGCTGGACGGCGATCCCGTCCTCGGTCATCGCCCGGTCGGTGTAGACGAGAGGACGCTCGGCCTCGGTGATCAGGTGTTTGACGACCTGTACGTTGCCGTTGACGTCCCAGACCGCGATACCGGGCGAGAGCGTCGGAATGATCTCCACCGCCCAGCGGGGCAGGCCCAGCACCCGCCCGGTGGCCCGGGCCTCGTCCGCCTTCTGGGCGTAGATCGTCCGGGTCGAGGCCATCTTGAGGATCGCCGCGGCCTCGCGTGCCGCGGCGCCGTCGACCACGTCGGACAGATGGTGGACGACGGCGACGAAGGACAGTCCGAGCCGCCGGCCGAACTTCAGCAGCCGCTGGAAGAGCTGGGCGACGAAGGGCGAGTTGATGATGTGCCAGGCCTCTTCGACCAGGAAGATGCGCTTCTTGCGGTCGGGCCGGATCCAGGTGTGCTCCAGCCAGACGCCCACGATGGCCATGAGGATCGGCATCGCGATCGAGTTGCGGTCGATGTGGGACAGGTCGAAGACGATGAGCGGCGCGTCGAGATCGATTCCGGCCGTGGTCGGACCGTCGAACATGCCGCGCAGGTCACCGTCGACCAGCCGGTCCAGCACCAGGGCGACGTCCAGGCCCCAGGCCCGTACGTCGTCCAGGTCGACGTTCATCGCCTCCGCCGACTCCGGCTCCGGGTGGCGCAGCTGTTCGACGATGTCGGTCAGCACCGGCTGGCGGTCGGTGATGGTCTCGTTGACGTAGGCGTGCGCGACCTTGAGGGCGAATCCGGAGCGCTCGTCGAGCCCGTGCCCCATCGCGACCTCGATGATCGTGCGGAGCAGGGCCAGCTGACCGGTCGTCGTGATCGACGGGTCCAGGGGGTTGAGCCGGATGCCGCCGTCCAGGGCCGCCATCGGGTCGAGCCGGATGGGCGTTATCCCCAGCTCCTGGGCGATCAGGTTCCACTCGCCGACGCCGTCCTCGCCCTGCGCGTCCAGCACGACCACCTGGCGGTCGCGGAACCGGAGCTGACGCAGTACGTATGTCTTCTCCAGGGCCGACTTGCCGTTGCCGGACTCCCCGAGCACCAGCCAGTGCGGGGCGGGCAGCTGCTGGCCGTACAGCTGGAACGGGTCGTAGATGTAGCCCTTCCCGGAGTACACCTCGCGCCCGATAATGACGCCCGAGTCGCCGAGGCCGGGGGCCGCGGTCGGGAGGTAGACGGCCTGCGCCTGCCCCGTGGACGTACGGACCGGCAGCCGAGTCGTCTCCACCTTCCCGAACAGAAAGCTGGTGAACGCGTCGGTGACGGCGGTCATCGGATCGGCCACGGCGGAGCCCCTATCGTCCCAGTCCCAGTCGTCTCAAGGTCGTCTCTGACGGCTATCGATCAGATGCGGTCGGCTAACGGCGGATACCGGTCGCGAACGGCAGCGTGTTCACAAACGCCCGGTGGTGCTCACGGTCGCACCACTCCAGCTTGAGATAGCTCTTCCCCGCCGAGGCCCGGATGGTCCGCTTGTCGCGGGCGAGCCCCTCCGGTGAGCGGGAGGAGACGGTGATGTAGCCGACCAGGTTGACGCCCGCGGCGCCGCTGGCCAGGTCCTCGCCCCGCTGGTCGAGCCGGCCGTGCGCGGCGATGTCGCGCGGGTCCACCGTACGGTTCATCTTCGCGGCGCGGCTGGCCTCGGCCTCGTCGTTGACCTTTTCGGTCAGCATCCGCTCGATCGCGATCTCCGTGGGCTCCAGGTCCATGCAGACGGCGACCGTACGAATGACATCGGGGGTGTGGACGAGCAGCGGGGCGAGGAAGTTCACCCCGACCGGCGTCATGGGCCATTCCTTCACCCATGCGGTGGCGTGGCACCAGGGCTCGCGGGTGCTGGACTCGCGGGTCTTCGCCTGGAGGTAGGTGGGCTCCATCGCGTCCAGCTCGGCGGGCCAGGCGTTGCGCTTGGTCATCGCCTGGATGTGGTCGATGGGGTGGTCCGGGTCGTACATGGAGTGGATGAGCGAGGCCAGCCGGCCCTGCCCGAGGGGCTGGCGCACCCGGATGTCGGCCTCGGCGAGCCGCGCGCAGATGTCGGTCAGCTCGCGCGCCATGATCACGGCCAGGCCCGCGTCCTTGTCGATCCGGCGGCCGCCGCCGCTGCGCCGGGTGGCGCGTGCGATGGCCTGCGCCTCGGCGGCCAGGTCGCGGGTGTAGTGCATGCAGGCGACGAGGTAGGCGCGGTGCTGCTCGGAGGAGGTGGACACCATCGACTGCAGCTGGTCGTACGAGTCCTTGAGCCAGCCCGGGGCGCCGTTGTCGCCGCGCCGCTCGACGTCCTTGGCGTGCGCGTCCGGGTCGGCGGGGAGGGTGCGGGCCAGCATCTGCAGCCGGGTCACGAAGCCGTCGCCGTTGGCCACATGCTTGAGCAGCGTGCCGAACCGGTCGACCAGGGCCTCCTGGTCCTCGCTGTCCCGCAGGCCCACGCCCGGGCCCTCGATCTCGATCGCGGCGGTGACCGTGCGGCGGTCGGCGTGCAGCAGGACGGCGATCTCGTCCGGGCCGAACGGCGCGGCCAGCCAGTTGATCCGGCCGATGCCGGGGGGCGGGCCGACCTCCACCTCGCGGCCGTCGAGCCGGGTGCCGGCCTCGGCGGCGGCGGAGCGGTAGCCGGTGGTGCCCTTGCGGACGCTGCGCCGGTACGAACGGTTGATCTCGAACCAGCGGTAGAACGTGCGCCCGTTGTACGGCACGTACACGGCGGCCAGCGCGAGGGTCGGGAAGCCGACCAGGGCGACGATGCGCAGCGTCAGCATCGGCACCAGCAGCCCGCACATCATCCCGATGAACGCGCCCGCGATGATCAGCGCGATCTCACCGGTCTCGCGGTTCTTGCCGACGATCGCGTTGGGACGGGCACGGCCGATCAGATATGTGCGGCGCGGTGCGATGGCGTGGGACTGGGCATCGACCGTCACCGCCGGTCACCTCCCGGGTTGTTGCCTGAGCTGTTGTTCTGCGAACGGGGGGCGGGAGCGGACCCGCCGCCTCCGGAGTTGCCGGTGCGGCTGGCGCCGGAGGCACCCCCGCCGCTGCCGCCCCCGCCGCCGCGGGAGCTGTGCGCGGCGACGCCGCCCGATACGGGGTTGGCGGGCTTGGCCTGGCCCGGGCGGGCACCGCCGCCGCCTCCGCCGTCGCCCCCGCCGCGGGCGCTGTGGGTGTTGATGCCCTGCTTCACCAGGGCCGCGGGCGAGCTGATGACCGCGGCGGCCTGGCGGGAGGCGGGGTCGGCGCTGGCGCTGCGGGCCTTGACGATCTCGTCGCCGAAACCGGGCACGAAGCGGTAGATCATCGCGCTGGCGAAGATGGCGAGGATGATGATCGAGAGGCCCGAGACGACGGCCGAGAAGGCTCCGGGCTCGTTACCGGAGGTCGAGAGCGCGCCGGCCAGGGCGAGGACTATCACGATGACCGGCTTGACGAGAATCACCGCGATCATGATCCCGGCCCAGCGGCGGACGTGCCCCCACATGTTCTTGTCGACCAGGCCCGCGTAGACGGCCGTGCCGAGCAGGGCGCCGACGTAGAGCAGGGCCGCGCGGATGACCAGTTCCAGGCAGAGCACACCGGCGGCGAGGATCGTCACGAGCGACACGACGATGAGCATGATGGGGCCGCCGCCGATGTCCTCGTCCCGCTTGAGGGCCTGGGCGAACGATCCGAAGAAGGCGTCGTTGTCGGCACCGGTGCCGGAGGCGATGGCGTCCGTGACGGCGTCGGTGGCGGTGACGACCGTATAGAGGATGAGCGGGGTGAAGGCGGAGGCCAGGACCGTCAGCCACAGGAAGCCGATGGCCTCGGAGAGCGCCTCGCCGAGCGGGACGCCGCGGATGGCGCGCTTGGCGACGGCGAGGAGCCAGAGGACGAGGGTCAGGACGGTCGAGGCGGCGAAGACGACGGCGTACTGGCGGAGAAAGGCCTCGTTGGTGAAGTCGACGTTCGCCGTCTCCTTGACGAGCTTCGAGAGCTTGCCGACGAGCCATGAGGCGGCGTCGGCGCAGCCGCGGGCGAGGGAGGCGGCGGGGTCGAGGGGGTTCGACGGGTCGGAGGGGGCGCCTGAGCCGCCACCGCCACCGCCCTTTTCACAGTTTTCGCGGACCTGGCCGAGGAGCGCGCTGCAATCGTCCTCGCTGCCGGACGGGCTCGGTGTGGGCGAAGGGGCAGCGGCCGCTCGGGTCGCAAGAAGGACGGCGGCCGTTTGAACGGCCGCCAGAACGCCCGTGAGCGTGAGAGCGCGACGGCTCGGGCTAGCGGGCATAGGTGAACCCTCCGTACTGCTCGACTGCCTTGGCGATCTCATCGGCCGTGGAGGCGGTGTTGTCGCTGTTGACGGGGGCGGGACCGCTCTTCTGGGAGTAGCTCTCGGCCTTCCAGTCGTTGTCCGCCCACCGCAGCTTGAGCGTCATGGTGAACCAGTCGTTGGTGACCGGATTCTTGGAACCCTCGCCCGCCGTACCGAATACTCCGGTGCACCACACCGCCACCGTCGCCGTGGTGTTCGTGAACTTTGCGATCTTGGTGCCCAAAGGGGCGGTACGCGAGATGTAGGTCATGCCGTCGGGCGCCTTGCCGTTCGCGTCCAGCCCGATCTTCTCCAGAGAATTGGCGGAGTATGCCTTGTCGAGCTTGGTCTGGAGCGGGTTTGCGGCCGTGGCCGTGAAAATCTGCGGAACGATCTCGTGGCGCTGCTCGCGGCTGAGCATGTCGGCGGACCCCAGCGCCACCGCGTAGTTCGCCGCCGCGCTCTGCGCCCCCTGCTGGGACCTCGCGAAGCCCGACGCGATGCCCGTCGTGCCGTTCTTGCCGGTGACCGGGCGGGTGCCGGTGGGGGCGGTGGGCTGGGCGTCGGCGTTGGTGCCGCCGGAGTCCGCGTCGGACGAGCCGCCGTCGCCCTGGCCGCCGCGGTTGACGAAGGCGATGGCGGCGAGGAGCAGGACGACGACCCCGACGACCGTGATCAGGTTGCGGCTCGGCTTGCCCGCCCGGCCGGGGCCGCGGCGGGGCGGGCCGTAGGGGTCCTCGTCGCCTTCCGGTAGGCGCGTGCGCGTCAGGTGGCCGCCGGAGGCCGTGCCGCGGGTGCGGCCGGTGTCGTGGCCGTCGTAGTCGTAGTCACCGCCGTAGCCGCCGTCGCCGCCGAGACTCATCGCGTGCTCGCCCCTTCAACCGTGCCGACACTGCCGCCGTCCGTGGCCGCTGTTCCGCCACGCTGGTACGACGGTAGCGGCGTGGACCGACGTGTGGGCGTGGTGGTGTGAGTGGACATCAGACTGACACGACCTCGGCGACGGGAGCGGCGGGTGCGGGCATCAGGAAGCAGCCTCGGGTACGGAGGGTGGGGCCGGTAGGGGGGATCGGGGGCGGAGGCTCGGGGGCGGGGGCGCGCGCCGCGCGCGGGGGGCGGCTCCGGTGCGCGGGGGCGCGGGCCGGGGTGGTGCGGGGGCGTGGCTAGATGGCCATGCCGTACACGATCGTGAAGAGCGTGCCCAGCGAGCCGATGATGAACACGCCGGTCAGTCCCGCGACGATCAGGCCCTTGCCCTGCTCCGCGCTGAAGGTGTCGCGCAGCGCGGTCGCGCCGATGCGCTGCTTGGCCGCCCCCCAGATCGCGATGCCGAAGCACAGCAGCAGCGCGACGGCCATGACGACCTCGATCATGACGCGGGCCTCGCTGCCCAGGCTTCCGAAGGGGCCCCAGTCTGGGGCGATTCCGCCGATGATGGTGTTGATGTCGCCCTTTTCGGCCGCTAGAAACATAGTGAACTCACCGCCCCTTATGGGTAGTTGTGTGCCCCGCCGAGCCGGCGTGGGTCAGTCTCTATCTTCGCTGACGAACCCGCTTCCGCATGTCGACTGGGCGGCATTTCTTGGCGGATCTCGTACGTGTTGTGGACCACGGTGACCTGGCAGGAGGACGAGTCGTGTCCATCAGGCGCCCTTTGGTTACTCTGTGTATCACGCGGGTGGGCGCCGGGCAACGATCGGTAGCCAAACCCTTCATTCCTCCGCGGGCTCCTCCGCGAAGTCGTCGAACTCGCCCGCCTTGACCCCCTTGAGGAACGCCTCCCACTTGGCCTGGGTGGTGACGACGACGGTCTCCGGGTCGTTGCTCTCGCGCATGTAGATCCGGCCGTCGGGGCCCGCGGCCACCTCCAGGTAGGCGCCCGCCTCCTCGTCCTCGTCGGTCGAGGCCCGCTGCCAGTCCAGCTGCGTCATCCGTGTTCCTCGGGGTTCATGGGGTGTCAGGTGCTCGGACGGGCCGGACTTTACGCGTTCCACGGGGCGCGCGGAGGGGGCGCAGGGAGCACGCGGCGGCGGTCGGCCGTAGGGTTTCGGCTGGCGAGCGGCTGATTTTCGCCGTGCGTACGGAAACGCGTTCGTACCGCGGGCTGATGGGGGAGGATGGCCGGGTGCGTAAGGTCTGGCTGGGTGTCAGTGTCGGTATCGGAGTCTGTTTTTCCTTCGTCGTCCTGCTCGTTCTCGGCACCTACTTGGTCGCCGCGAATCTCGCGGGCGGTGGCGGCGGCACCAGCGTCGGTCTGGCGAAGGGCGCCGTCCCGGCCTCGTATGCGCCGCTGATCCAGCGGTACGGGAACTCCTGCCCGGCGCTCAACCCGGCCCTGCTCGCCGCGCAGCTCTACCAGGAGAGCGGCTGGAACGCGAAGGCGCAGAGCCCGGCCAACGCCAAGGGGCTGGCCCAGTTCATTCCCGCCACCTGGGCGTCGCACGGGGTGGACGGCGACAAGGACGGCAAGCGGGACATCTGGAATCCGAACGACGCGATTCCGTCCGCGGCCGCCTACGACTGCTCCCTCGCGAAGTACGTGAAGGACGTACCGGGCAATCTGACGCACAACATGCTGGCGTCCTACAACGCGGGCGCGTACGCCGTGATCAAGTACAACGGCGTGCCGCCGTACCGCGAGACCCAGAACTACGTGAAGACCATCACCACCCTGGCCAAGAGCTTCGAGGCGCCCACGCGGACCGTGCAGCCGTCGCGGCAGTCGGCCGCGGCGATCTACTTCGCGCAGAAGCAGCTCGGGAAGCCCTATCTGTGGGGCGGTAACGGCACCCCGGACCAGGACGGGCGGTTCGACTGCTCGGGGCTGACGAAGGCGGCGTACAAGACGGTGGGGATCGAGCTGCCGCGCGTCGCCAACGACCAGTGGAACGCCGGGCCGCATCCCAAGCGCGACGAGCTGCTCCCGGGGGATCTGGTCTTCTTCGCGTACGACCTGAACGACCCGAGATCCATTCACCACGTGGGGATCTATGTGGGCGGCGGGAAGATGATCAACGCGCCCTACACTGGTGCGGTGATCCGTTTCGACCCCATCGACTCCCCGGACTACATCGGGGCGACGCGGGTGACGCAGGATGGCGCAAAAGCGCTGCCCGAGCCCGGCACGGCCTGAGGATTCCCTCTGAGCTGCGGCGATGGGTCACCCTTCGATAACGTCCCGGTGATCGTTGGGTAGCGAACGGAACGCCTGGCGGAATAAGGGCGTTTCCTGGAAGTGGATCGGCGCACACCGCTCGGCAATCGCACGCCGGGACCGCCGGTCGTGGGGAATCACGGGGGTCGGCAGCTGTACGTAGCGACAGGTGAGAGATAAGGGGCCGCGGCACATGGCTGGACTCGCACTGGACGGGTCGAACCCCGATGTCAGCCTTCTCTACGACATCAACGGGCTCGCCAAGGACGCCCCGCACTGGTTCGACCGCGTGATGGAGTTCGTCGGCGAGTACGGGATCATCATCGGGCTCGCCCTGGTGGGCCTCGGCGCCTGGTGGAGCGTGCGCAAGCGCTCGCAGGACGCGCCGTCGGCCGTCGCCGGGCTGATGTGGGCGCCGCTGGCAGCCGGGCTCGCGCTGATCGCCAACATCCCGATCCGCGGCTTCGTCCAGCGCCCGCGGCCGTTCCGGGACCATCAGGGGCTCGACGTCCTGGTGGCGGGCAAGACCGACTTCTCCTTCGTCAGCGACCACGCGACGCTGACCATGGGGCTCGCCGTGGGCATCTTCATGGCCCACCGGCGGTACGGGCTGGCCGCGATCGGGCTCGCGCTGCTCGAGGGCTTCTGCCGCGTCTACATGGGCGTGCACTATCCGACCGACGTGGTCGGCGGGTTCGCGCTGGGAACCGCGGTCGCGCTGCTGCTCGCGCCGCTCGCGATGATGCTGCTGACGCCGCTCACCACCACCATCGCCGGGTCGCGGGCCTCCTGGCTGATACGGGCCGGGCGCCCCGCTCCGGCCGCCACGGCGGGCGAGGAGGTCCCGGAGTTCCCCGAGGCCCGGTCGCCGGGCTCGGGGCGCGGCAGCAAGGACCTCGCGGCCTGACACACCTGTCGACGGGCGGCACGGCATCAGGCCGGGCCGCCCGTCGGTCATAGGGGGTGCGAAAGCGGGGGCGTAAAACGGGGCGTAAAAGGGGACGGGGGGCTACCGGGCCCGCCCGGTCACAGTGCCTGTGGGAAGTCGAAGAGCCGGTTCGGGTCGTAACGCTTCTTCAGCGCCGCCAGCCGGTCCGCGCCGGATCCGTAGTACGCCGAGCGCCAGTTCTTGAGCGTGGCGTCGGTGTAGTTCTGGTACGCCGCCCCGGAGGCGTAGCGCCGCATCGCCGTGTGCGCCTGGTCCAGCCAGGCGTTCTGCGGGGCGCCCGCGCCGCCCGCCGCCCAGGACGCGGTGTACTGCGCGAGGAACCGCGAGCGGCGGTGGACGAACGCGGTGGCCTTCGGGTCGACGCGGTTCACGGCGCCGCCGAGCGCGGTGAGCGCGACGCTGACCGCGCCGCCGCCGCTGGTGCGCCGCCCGAAGCGCTCGACCTGGTCGAGCATCGCGCGCACCCCCGCCTGGCTCAGCGAGCGGTCGAAGAAGTCGGACCGCGCCGCGTACGTCTCCCGCTTCAGCGCCCCGTCGGCGCTGCGGCCGGGCTTGTCGCCGGGCAGATGGCAGCGGGTGGTCGAGGTGTCGCCGCATCCCGCGTACATGCGCATCGCGTCGACGTATCCCCGGCGGCGCAGGGTCACCCGGGAAGCGGGGCCGGGGCCGCCGGGGCCGTCGGCGAGCCGGTCCACCGCGTTCTGCAGGTCGCCGTAGGTGCCGAGCGAGAAGCAGCTGATGGAGACGGTGGGGGTGTGGCCGGGGGCGGCCGACAGGTGCAGCGCCGACCAGATCTCGTCGGGCTGGTCGGGGCCCCACTTCTGCCAGGACTGAAGCACCTTGGCCGCCTTCGACCAGGGCCAGGACATATAGGCGGTCACGCCGTCGCCGGGCTTGCGGGTACGGAAGCGCAGCTCGGTGACGACGCCGAAGTTGCCGCCGCCCGCGCCGCGCAGCGCCCAGAAGAGGTCGGGTTCGCTGTCCTCGGAGACCTGGAGGGTCTTGCCCGCGGCGGTGACGAGGGTCGCGCCGGTGAGGTGGTCGGAGGTGAGCCCGTACGCCCGGGAGACCACGCCGTGGCCGCCGCCCAGGGTGAGCCCGGAGATGCCGACGGTCGGGCAGGAGCCGCCGGGGACGGTGACGCCGTGGGCGCCGAGCCGGGTGTAGACGTCGATGAGCTTGGCGCCGCCGCCGATGCGGGCCTCGCCCGTGGTGGTGCGGATGGAGTCGAGCGCTGAGACGTCGATGACCAGGCGGCCGTCGCCGCTGGAATAACCCGCGTAGCTGTGGCCGCCGTTGCGGATGGCGACGGGGGTGCCATGGCGCCGGGCGAAGTCCAGACATGCGGTGATGTCAGATGTATTGCCTATATAGGCGACACCGGCGGGCCGCAGACGGTCGAAGCGGGTGTTGTACAGGCGGCTCGCGGAGGTGTAGTCGGCGTCGCCGGGGCGCACCAGGTCGCCGTGCAGCGCCTTGCCGAGCGCGGTCCAGTCCGCGGCCCTCGGCTTGCCGTCGCGCGCCGTGAACCGGCTGGTCGAGACGGCGTCGAGGGACGTCACGCCGCCGGCGGCGTGTCCCGTCGTGTTGCTGCTGCTGCATGCCGCGGCCCAGGTGGCCGTGGACGCCAGCCCCGCGCTCGCTGCCAGCAGTTTCCGCCGGTCCATGACGGTGTCCCCTCCCTGTCGACCTTGCCCCTCCGGTCGACCGGGCCACCGCCGTTACCGCGTTCGCCGCCCGGTCTCCTGGTCAGAGGGCATGCCGGGCGGCGGGGTTCCGTTTGTGGCGGAAGAATGACGGTCCGTCGTATGAGCACTGGCGTCGTCGCGGGCCATGGACCGGGCGCGGCGGGCCGGACCGGTCCAGCCGCAGGTGCATCGGGCGAGGCAGAAGGCCCCCTTCTCCACGGTGGTGGTGCGGGCTTGGCCGGGGCCTGTGTCACCTGAGTCGAGCACATGACCACGCTACCGGGCCGTGACGGGCGGCCGGAACGGGTCGTTAAACGAACAAGTATCAAGGCGTGGACGAGCGTGGCCAGGGGGTCGACGGTCGATGGTGGTTCAGCGGCGCGGTGGAAGGAGACGGGCGAGGGCGGTCGCCGGGTGCGTGGCGGGTGGTCTGCTGGCCGGGCTGCTGGCGACCGTCAGCGGCTGCTCGTCCCAGACGGTGACGGACGAGCGCCCGGGCGGTGCCCCCGGGGCGGCGGCCGCGGTCGCCGTGCTGCGGCAGGCCGCGGATGTGCTGGTGAGCTCGGGGAGTTCACGGGTGCGGACGACCCTGGAGACGGCGACCGGCGGCACCCGGGTGTCGATCGAGGGCCGCGGGGCGTACGACTTCGAGCAGCGGCGGGGGCGGCTGCGGCTGGTGCTGCCGAGGGACGCGACGGGCGCGGCCGAGCACGGGCCGATCACCGAACTGCTGGCGTCCGGTGCGCTCTTCATGCGCAACCGCGGCGCGGGCATCCCCAGCGACAAATGGGTGCAGGTGGACACGGCGGGCATTCCGGACGGCAATCTGGTCACCGGCGGGGCGACCGATCCGCTGACCGCCGCCGAACTGCTGCGCGGCGTACGGCGGGCGAGCCTGGTCGGGCGGGAGGGGCTGGACGGCGCCCTGGTGCGGCACTACCGCGGCACCACGGACATCGGCCGGGCGGCCCAGGTGGCCTCCCGCGGTGTACGGGGGCCGTTGCGGGCCGCGGCGAAGGGGTTCACCGATCCGCTGGTGCCCTTCGACGCGTATCTGGACGGGCTGGGGCGGCTGCGCGAGGTGCGGCACCGTTTCACGGTGACCAGCAGGGCGAGCGGTACGCGGCCTCCCGGGAGCGCGGACGGGCGGCGGGCGGTGGGGGTCGCCTCGACGACGGAGCTGTACGACTTCGGGGTGGCGGCCGCCGTCCAGCTCCCCAAGCCCGCGGATATCTACGCAGGAAAGGTCGGATCGCCTCAGAAGTAGTCGGAGGGGCCCGCTCTGCCCTTCGAAATGGCCCATCCGTGCCATGCGCGGAGTGTGTACCGATCCCTACCCTGGGAAGCTGCTGCTCGAAGGTGCTCGCAGGAGGAGGTGAAACACGTGGTTGCGCGTCGCGGCTCTCCGGGCCCGGACCCCGTGGCCCTCGTCGAGATCGATCTCTACGGTGAATTGATGATCGCTGCAGCGAGCGCGGACGAGGACAGGCTCAGTCCGGACCGCATCGACGAAGTGCTCCGGGTGGAGGCCGACCGATCCGCCGGCCGGTCATCCGGCCGGTCATCAGAGCGATCAGATTCGGCCGACCGCTCGACGGCGCGGAAGGCCGACCGTCCGGAAACCGAACTGCCCGGAACCGGCGGTCCGGACGCCCGATAGGCCCGCCCCCCGGGGCGGCGTCAGGTCCGGGGGGTGACCTCGGATCCGCGGACGTCCTCAGGTGCGCAGCAGCCGGGCGATGGCCGCCGTCGCCTCGGCGACCTTGGCGTCCACCTCGTCCCCTCCTTCGCCGCCCTCCTTGGCGGCGCTCTCGACGGCCGCGCTGGCGACGCAGTGCCGCAGGTGCTCTTCGAGCAGCTGAAGGGCGAAGGACTGCAGGGCCTTGGTGCTCGCGGAGACCTGGGTGAGTATGTCGATGCAGTAGACATCCTCCTCGACCATCCGCTGCAGACCCCGGATCTGGCCCTCGATCCGGCGCAGCCGCTTCAGGTGCTGGTCCTTCTGGTGGGCGTACCCGTGGCCGCCGTGGGTAGACGAAGCCTGGCCGGACGCCTGGCCCCGCTGGTCGCCGGTGGGCGCGGTGGTGCCGGCTGCCGTGGTGGTCATGGCGTCCTCCCGTTGTTCACTATCGGTGCACATATACCCCCAGTGGGTATATGGTAACGGCTTTTCCGGCCAAACAGGGCCCCTGTGAAGAGCACCCTGCCCGATGGGCGACACTGGGGACGCCGGTTACCGTGGCCGGAAGATGCGCCTAGCATCGTCGAGTCCCCATCCGCCGCATCCCGAGGATCCCCAGTGCGCTTTCGTCTGACCCCCAGGGAGACGAGCTTCTACGACATGTTCGCCGCCTCCGCGGACAACATCGTGACCGGCTCCAAGCTCCTGATGGAACTGCTCGGGGCGGACTCCGCCGCTCGTTCCGAGATCGCCGAGCGGATGAGGGCCGCGGAGCATGCGGGGGACGACGCCACGCACGCGATCTTCCATCAGCTGAACTCCTCCTTCATCACGCCGTTCGACCGCGAGGACATCTACTCCCTCGCTTCGTCCCTGGACGACATCATGGACTTCATGGAGGAGGCCGTCGACCTGGTCGTCCTCTATCAGGTCGACGAGCTGCCCAAGGGCGTCGAGCAGCAGATCGAGGTGCTGGCGCGGGCGGCCGAGCTGACCGCCGAGGCCATGCCGAACCTGCGCACCATGACGAACCTCACGGAGTACTGGATCGAGGTCAACCGGCTGGAGAACCAGGCCGACCAGATCCACCGCAAGCTGCTGGCCCACCTCTTCAACGGCAAGTACGACGCGATGGAGGTGCTCAAGCTCAAGCAGATCGTGGATGTGCTGGAAGAGGCGGCCGACGCCTTCGAGCATGTGGCCAACACGGTCGAGACCATCGCCGTCAAGGAGTCCTGAGCCCCGGCATGGACACCTTCGCGCTCGTCGTGACCATCGCGGTCGCGCTCTTCTTCACCTACACCAACGGCTTCCACGACTCGGCGAACGCCATCGCCACCTCGGTCTCCACCCGGGCCCTGACCCCGCGGGCCGCGCTCGCGATGGCCGCGGTGATGAACCTCGCGGGTGCCTTCCTGGGCAGCGGGGTCGCCAAGACGGTCAGTGAGGGACTGATCGCCACCCCGACCGGCAAACAGGGCATGATCATCCTGTTTTCCGCGCTGATCGGCGCGATCGCCTGGAACATGATCACCTGGTACTACGGCCTGCCGTCCTCCTCCTCGCACGCCCTGTTCGGCGGCCTGGTGGGCGCCGCGCTCGCCGGTGCCAGCACCGTTCACTGGAGCGGGGTGGTGGAGAAGGTCGTCCTCCCCATGGTCATCTCGCCCGTCATCGGCCTGGTGCTGGGCTACTTCGTCATGGTGGTCATCCTCTGGATGTTCCGTAAGTCCAACCCGCACAAGGCCAAGCGCGGCTTCCGGATAGCACAGACCGTGTCGGCCGCCGCCATGGCGCTCGGACACGGTCTGCAAGATGCCCAGAAGACCATGGGTGTGGTCGTGATGGCCCTGGTCATCGGCGGTGTCGAGGATCAGGGGGACGCGATCCCGGTGTGGGTGAAGATCGCCTGCGCCGCGATGCTCTCGCTCGGCACGTACGCGGGTGGCTGGCGCATCATGCGCACCCTGGGCCGCCGGATCATCGAACTGGACCCGCCGCAGGGCTTCGCCGCCGAGACGACGGCGGCCTCGGTCATGTACACCGCGTCGTTCATGTTCCAGGCGCCGATCTCGACGACCCATGTCATCACCTCGGCGATCATGGGTGTGGGGGCGACCAAGCGCGTGAACGCCGTGCGCTGGGGGGTCGCGAAGAACATCATCCTCGGCTGGTTCATCACCATGCCCGCGGCGGCCGGAGTCGCCGCCCTCAGCTACTGGATCGTCGACCTGGCCTTCGGCTGACCCACGCGGCACGGATACGAAAAGCGGGCCCGCCCCCGGGAGCCAGGGGCGGGCCCTTTCGTCGTGCGGTGGCACCGCCATGCAGCACCGCAGGACGCCGGTCCTCGCCCGGGGGCGAGGGGCTTGATCCGTCAGCCGAAGCGGCCGGAGATGTAGTCCTCGGTGGCCTGGACGGACGGGTTGGAGAAGATCCGCTCGGTCTCGTCGATCTCGATGAGCTTGCCGGGCTGGCCGACGCCGGCCAGGTTGAAGAAGGCCGTACGGTCCGAGACGCGCGCCGCCTGCTGCATGTTGTGGGTCACGATGACGATCGTGAACCGCTCCTTCAGCTCACCGATCAGGTCCTCGATGGCGAGGGTCGAGATCGGGTCCAGCGCCGAGCAGGGCTCGTCCATCAGCAGCACGTCGGGCGCGACCGCGATGGCGCGGGCGATGCACAGCCGCTGCTGCTGACCGCCGGAGAGCCCGGCACCCGGCTTGTTCAGCCGGTCCTTGACCTCGTTCCACAGGTTGGCGCCCTTGAGGGACTTCTCGACGACGTCCTGCAGCTCGCTCTTCTTGTACGAGCCGTTGAGCTTCAGCCCGGCCGCGACGTTCTCGAAGATGGACATCGTCGGGAACGGGTTGGGGCGCTGGAAGACCATGCCGACCGTGCGCCGTACGGAGACGGGGTCGATGCCGGAGGCGTACAGGTTCTCGTCGTCGAGCATCACCTTGCCCTCTACCCGGCCGCCGGGGGTGACCTCGTGCATCCGGTTGAGGGTGCGCAGGAAGGTCGACTTGCCGCAGCCGGAGGGGCCGATGAAGGCGGTCACCGAGCGGGGCTCGACGGTCATCGAGATGTCCTCGATGGCCTTGTGGCTGCCGTAGTAGGCGGTCAGCCCGCTGACGTCGATGCGCTTGGCCATGTGAATCACTTCTCTTCTTCTTGGCCTCAGCGGCCGGTCTTCGGGGCCTTCCAGCGGGCGATGCCGCGGGCCACCAGGTTCAGGATCATGACGAAGGCGATGAGTACGAGCGCCGCGGCCCAGGCGCGGTTGAACGACGCCTCGTTGCCGAGCTGCCACTGCTCGTAGATGTAGTACGGCAGCGACGACTGGGCGCCTTCGAAGGGGTTCGGGTTGATCGCCTGGGAGCCGAAGACCAGCAGCACGATGGGGGCGGACTCACCGGCGATACGGGCGACCGCGAGCATCACACCCGTGGTGATCCCGCCGATCGAGGTGGGCAGCACCACCTTGAGGATGGTGCGCCACTTGGGCACGCCCAGCGCGAGCGATGCCTCGCGCAGCTCGTCCGGGACGAGCTTGAGCATCTCCTCGGTGGAACGGACCACGACCGGCATCATCAGGATGGCCAGCGCCATGGCACCGGCGAATCCGGAGTAGTCGAAGCCCAGGATGATGATCCAGAAGCTGAGGATGAACAGACCGGCCACGATGGACGGGATGCCGGTCATGACGTCGACGAAGAAGGTCACGGCCTTCGCGAGCCGCCCGCGCCCGTACTCGACCAGGTAGATGGCGGTCAGCAGGCCGATGGGGGCCGCGATGACGGTGGCGATGCCGACCTGCTCCAGGGTGCCGAGGATCGCGTGGTACGCGCCGCCGCCGGGCAGGATGGTCTGGACGCCGTCCATGGAGTGGCTGAGGAAGTAGCCGTCGAGCACGGTCTTGCCGCGGTTGATGGTCTCGAAGAGCAGCGAGAACAGCGGGACGACCGCGATCAGGAAGCAGAGCCACACCAGGCTGGTGGCCAGCTGGTTCTTGGCCTGCCGGCCGCCCTCGACCGCGGCCGTGACGCCGTAGGAGAGGACGACGAAGAGCAGGGCCGCGATCAGCCCCCACTGGAAGGGGTTGCCCAGGCCCGCCGCGCTGCCGATGCCGACGCCCGCGGCGATCGAGACGGCGGCCAGCCCCAGCGGGGCCCAGCGGGGCAGTCGTGCCTGGGCGAGGGCGGACGCGCGCGGCGTGCTGGTGTCGATGGTCGTGTCGCTCATGCTGCGGTCCCCGAGTACTCCTTGCGGCGGGCGATGATCATTCGCGCGGCGCCGTTCACCAGCAGGGTGATGACGAACAGGACCAGACCGGAGGCGATGAGCGCGTCACGCCCGTTGCCGTTGGCCTCCTTGAAGTGGCTGGCGATGTTCTGCGCGAAGGTGCCGCCGCCCGGGTCCAGCAGGCTGGCGTTGATCAGGTAGCTGGGGGACAGCACGGTGGCGACCGCCATGGTCTCGCCCAGCGCGCGGCCGAGGCCCAGCATCGAGGCGCTGATGATGCCGGAGCGGCCGAAGGGGAGGACCGACATCCGGACGACTTCCCAGCGGGTCGCGCCGAGCGCCAGCGCGGCCTCCTCGTGCATCTTCGGGACCTGCCGGAACACCTCGCGGGTCACGCTGGTGACGATCGGCAGGATCATGATCGCCAGCAGGATGCCGACGGTGAACAGCGAGCGCGCGGCGCCGCCCTGGTACGACAGGACCTTGGTCCAGCCCAGGGTGTCGTCCATCCAGGTGTACAGACCCGTCAGGTGCGGCACCAGGAAGAGCGCGCCCCACAGGCCGTAGACGATGCTGGGGACCGCGGCGAGCAGGTCGATCACGTACGCGACCGGGGTGGCCAGCCGCCGCGGGGCGTAGTGCGAGATGAAGAGCGCGATGCCGACGGCGATCGGGACCGCGAGCACCATCGCGATGATCGAGCTGACGACCGTGCCGAAGGCGAGGACCGCGATGCCGAAGCGCATCGGGGTCGAGCCGGTGCTCCACTCGAAGGCGGTGAGGAAGTTGGCCTCGTCCTTGGAGATCGCGATGGCGGCGCGGTACGCGAGGAAGACCGCGATGGCCGCCATGATCACCAGGAGGGCGATCCCGGAGCCCCGGGAGAGGCCGAGGAAGATCTTGTCACCGGCCCGGCCGGTGGAGCGGGTCGAGACCAAGGGCTGTGACCCGGCGGATGTGGAAGTGGGTTCTATATCCGTTTTCATGGGTTCTCCGGTCTGCGGAGCCGGATGGGGGTGAGGCTCCTGGTGCGGCGGTGCACCGGACGTGCGGCCTGCTCCGCCCCGGCGGTCGGCCGGAGCGGAACAGGCCGCACAGGTCAGGTCAGGAGAGGCTGGAAATGCTCTCGCGGACCTTCTTGGCGATCGAGTCGGGCAGCGGGGCGTAGCCCAGCTCCTTCAGAGCGGACTGGCCGCCCTCGCTCGCCGCGTAGTTCAGGAAGGACTTGGTGGCCTTGAGCGTGCTGGGCTTGTTGCCCTTGTCGCAGGCGATCTCGTAGGTGACCAGCGTGATCGGGTAGGCGCCGGCCGCCTTGGTGTCGTAGGCAAGGTCCAGGGCCTGGTCCTTGCCGGTGCCCGCGGGCTTGGCCTCGGCGATGGCCTTGGAGGCGTTCTCGACGGTGGCCTGGACCGGGGCCGAGGCGCCGGTGTCCAGGTCGACGGTCTTGATGCTGTTGGCGGTCGCGTACGACAGCTCGAAGTACGAGATCGCGCCGGAGACCTGCTTGACCTGCGAGGAGACGCCGGAGGAACCGTCGGCGGACTGGCCGCCCTTGCCCTCCCACGCCTTGCCCGGCTCGTGCGGCCACGCCTTCGGGGCGGCGGCCTTGAGGTACTTGGTGAAGTTGTCGGTGGTGCCGGACTCGTCCGAGCGGTGGAACGCCTGGATCTTGAGGCTCGGAAGCTTCACGCCCTTGTTGAGCGCCTTGATCGCGGGGTCGTCCCACTTGGTGATGTCCGAGTTGAAGATCTTGGCGAGGACATCGGCGTTGAGGGTCAGCTTGTCCACGCCGGGGACGTTGAAGCCGACCGCGATCGGGCCGCCGACCATCGGCAGGTTGATGCCCTGGCCGCCCTTGCACATCTTCTTCGAGGAGGCGACCTCCTCGGGCTTGAGCGCCGAGTCGGAGCCCGCGAAGGCGGTCTTGCCCTGCAGCCACTCCTGGATGCCCGCGCCCGAACCGGTGGCCTTGTAGTTGAGCTTGACGTCCTTGCACGCGCCGCCGTAGTTCTTCGTCCACAGGTCCATGGCGTTCTTCTGCGCGGACGAGCCGGAGGCCAGGAGCTGACCCTTGCCTTCGCACTTGATGTCGCCGGTGGCTTTGGCGCTGCCGCCGCCGGAGTTGTTGTCCGAACCGCAGGCGGTGAGGGCGAAGGCGCCGGACAGGGCGAGGGCACCGGCGGCGATGGCGCGAAGCCGGTTGTTGCGCTGAAGCTTCACTTTCGGGGATTCCTTCCAGAAGCCGCCGGTGGGGACGGCGCGCGAACTAGTGGTGCGCAGGGATGGATGTACGCCGGGCGCGAGTCCGGGCATGGGGGCTCGGTCTGCGCCTCAGTAGGGCTGAAATTAGGCAGATCAGGTGAAGCGACCAATGGGCGCGAGTTAACGAGTGGTGAACCTCGGCCGTCAGTGTGGTGGCCGCATAACGGCCGGGTCACAGCGCGGTCGCGGTCCGGTTTCCGCCCGCTTCTCCCCTTTACCGCGCCTTGCGTCCGCTTCCGGCCGTTCCCGCTCGCTCTCGTCTACTTCTGTCCTCTCATGACCCCGGATCGCGTCGGGTGTACGGCCGACCGGCGCGTGGCTCTGTCGGATTGCGGTACGGCATGTCACTATCCGTCCCTACTTCGAGGAGAGGAGGCCGGTCGGGTGAGGCGGGACGGAAGAGGGAGGGGTACGGGCGTCGCCGCGGCCGCCGCGCTCGTCTGCGCGCTGGGAACGTCGGCCGCGCCCGGCCCGGCGTACGCGGCGCCCGGCGAACCGGAGCCGGCCCGGGGCCGCGCCGGCGGCACCGCGTCCGGCGCCGGGCGGCTGGAGGAGGTCCGCTCGCACGTGGACCGCCTCTACCGGCAAGCGGAATCAGCCACCGACGCGTACAACCTCGCGCGGGAGAAACAGACGCGCCAGGAGAAGTCGATCCTGGGGATCGCGCGGGCCGTGGTGAGGACACGGAAGGAGATGGCCGGGCTGCGGGAGCGCGCCGGGGCGCTGGCGCGGGCCCAGTACCGCGGCGGCGGGATGCCGGCCGAGGCACGGCTGCTGCTGGGCGGCGACCCCGGCGGCTTCCTCGACGACTTCGCTCTCGCGCGCAAGGGCGAGAAGGCGGCCCGCGGGCTGATGAACCGGCTGGAGCACACCCGGACGGCGCTCGACCGCTACGCCGACTCCGCCTCCCGCGAGTGGGAACGGCTCGACCGCAGCCGGGCGCGCAAGGCGGCCGCCAAGAAGGAGATCACCGAAAAGCTCGCCCGGGCCCGGCGGCTGGAATCGCGGCTGGAGGCCACGGAGCGGGACCGGCTGCGGCAGCTCCAGGAGGAGCGGGACCGGGCGTCCCAGGCGAAGTGGCTCAAGACCGGCATACTGCGGGAGGTCGGCGGACGCTCCAGCTCGGTGGGGCGGCGCGCGATCGACTTCGCGACGGCCCAGATCGGCAAGGCGTACGTTTGGGGCGCCGTGGGCCCGGACGCCTACGACTGCTCGGGGCTGACCCAGCGGGCCTGGGCCTCGGCCGGGCGAGTCATCCCGCGGACCTCGCAGGAGCAGTGGCGGCTGCTGCCGAAGGTGGACACCGCGCGCATGCGCCCCGGTGACCTGGTCATCTACTTCAAGGACGCCAGCCATGTGGGGATCTACGTGGGCGACGGCGCGATCGTCCACGCCCCGCGCCCGGGCCGTCAGATCACCTTGGCCGGGGCGGGTTCGATGCCGATCCTGGGCGTGGTGCGCCCGGACGCCACCTGATTCGGGCCGATTTCACGCCAAGGGCGCGATTCGGCTGGTATGTCCGCCTCGCCCCGGTGTGGTTGGGGCGTGAATCGCACCATCCGTGTTCGGTTCCACAAATGGGCGACGAGTTCGCGTGACCTTTGTCATTCGGTCCCCTGTCCGGATTCCGCCAAGTCGCCCAGGGCGTAGGGCATATGACAAAAGTGGAGTCCGAGAGGTCATTCCACGGGGCCCGGACCGAGCGCTAAAGTCGGCTGGCAGTATCCGGCTTCCACGCCCTGAAACCGACCAGTCGGTGTGTGAGCCGGTTCGTGCGGTCCGCCGGTCGGCGGCGGGCGCCGCGCCCTCGGGGGGAGGGAAGGAATCGAGCGATGTCCGTACCCGTGCCGAGGCAGCGGGAGGCACTGGCCACCGAGGCCCGGCCGGCCGCCCTGCCCGACAGCGGGCTCACCCTGCTGGTGATCGAGGACGATCCGGCCGGCGCCTTCAACATCCCCGAGATGCTGGACACCGAGGGCAACCGGGTCCGTATCCGTACGGCCCGTAACCTCACCGAGGCCGCCCGGCTGCTCACCGACGGGGTGCAGTGCATCCTGCTCGACCTGGCCCTGCCCGGCCCCGAGCACGAGGCGGAGGACGCGCTCGACACGCTGCGCTCCGTACTGAAGCTCGCGCCCACCCAGGCCGTCCTCGTCCTCACCGCCGAGGACGACGCCGAGCGCGCCGCCGAGGCGGTCCGGGTCGGGGCGCAGGACTTCCTCTTCCGCGACGAGCTGGACGGCCGCATCCTCAGCCGCGCCATCCGGTACGCGGTCGAGCGAAAACGCTCCGACCTCGCCCAGCGCCAGCTCACCGAGTCCCGGCTGCGCGCCCAGGAGAACGCCCGGCTGGAGCGCGGGCTCCTGCCCACCCCGCTGCTCCAGGGTTCCGGACTGCACTTCGCCGCCCGCTACCGGCCCGGCCGCAGCCGGGCCCTGCTCGGCGGCGACTTCTACGACACCGTCCGCACCCCGGACGGCACCGTGCACGCGATGATCGGCGACGTCTGCGGCCACGGCCCCGACGAGGCCGCCCTCGGCGTGGAGCTGCGGATCGCCTGGCGCGCCCTGACCTTCGCCGGGCTCTGCGGCGACCAGCTGCTCGGCACCCTCCAGCAGGTGCTGGAGAACGAACGCCCGGACGACGAGATCTTCGCGACCCTGTGCACCGTCGACATCGCCCCGGACGGCCGCCGGGCCGGGGTCTGCCTCGCCGGGCACCCCTCGCCGCTGGCGGTGCGGCCCGGAATGGCGCCCCGGCTGCTGCCCACGGACGAGAACGGCCCCGCGCTCGGCCTGCTGCCGAACGCCCGCTGGCCGCGCCGCCAGGTCGAGCTGGGCGGCGCCTGGAGCCTGATGATGTACACCGACGGGCTGATCGAGGGCCGCGTCGGGGCCGGGGTGCAGCGGCTCGGTCAGGAGGGGATGGTCGAGATCGTCGCCCGCCAGATGGCGACCGGGCTGCGCGGCGAGGAGCTGCTGGACGCCACGGTCACCGAGGTGCGGGCGCTGAACGGCGGCGAGCTGACCGACGACCTCGCGGTGCTCCTGCTCGACCGCTGCTGAGGCCGCTGAGGCCGCTTAAGGGGTGCCGCTCGCGCCCCCGAGCGCGCTACCGGCCGCCGTTGTAGGGCCCGTACGGACCGTCGGAGCTGGAGCCGCGCCCCCGTGGCCAGCCACGGCCGCCGCCGGAGATCTGCCGCACCGCCGGGCGTACGTCGACCATGTACACGATCGTCGCGATCAGCCCGATGATCGGCAGGAAGCTCATGATGCCCATGAAGAAGTTCACCAGGGCCGCGAGCCCCAGGATGATCATCCAGAACCACTTGTTCTGCTTGTCCGCGGCCCGGTAGGCGTCCTCGCGGCGGATCGCGGAGTCGACGAAGGCGAACAGGCTGAAGAGGAGAAGGCCCCAGGAGACCCAGTACAGCAACTCGCCGAAACCTTGCACCAGCACGCTGTCCACCGCCTAGAAGAGACACTAAGAGAGTAGAGGGATGAGCGTTACGGGCCACCGTACCCGCTGACGGGGCCGGGCACGCCGTCGCGTACCCGGCCCCTGCGCTCGCGGTGGCGCCCGTCCGTCAGCTGTTCGGCTTCGAGTCGGGCTTCTTCACGGGGGCGGGCTTGCGGGCCGGGGCCTTCTTCGCCGGGGTGGCCGGCTTGGCCGAGGCCTTCGGCGTCTCCTTGGCGGAGTCCACCGCGACCGGCCGCGCCGGCGCCTTCGGCGCGCTCTTCTCCTCGTGGGGCTCGATCGCGGAGGCGATGTCGACGACCTCGTCGGCCGCCTCGCCGCGCCAGGTCTTCACGACCTCCTGGCCGTGCTCGGCGACCTCGTCGTACCGCTCCCGCGCCTTGACGGCCAGCTCGGCGGCGCGGCCGACGCCCTGCAGGGCGAGGTCCTGCGCCGAGTCACGGAGCCGCTTGAGGTCGGTGTCCAGGGAACCCAGCACCTCGTTGAGCTTGCCCTGGGCGCCCTTCGCCTGCTGGGTGACCCGGTCCTGGACGGCCTTCGGGTCGGTGTTGCGCACCGCGTTGAAGCGCTCGGGGGCCTCCGCGACGATCTTCTCGACCAGCGTCGGCACCTCCTTGAGCTTCTGGGCCGCGAGGTCGGCCGTGCCCGCCACGAAGTAGAGCGGGGTCGGGTCGGTGAGGGTCTTGCGTACGTCGTCGGTGATGGCCATGGCTGCTGGTCCTCCCGGATCAGTTCGAGGGTGTGGCGACGTCGGCGTCGGCGGTGGGGGTGTCGTCCGAGGCGGTCCCGTCCGCGTCGGTCCCGTGTCCGTTCTCCTTGCGGAAGGACTCGTAGATCTGGAGCAGCACCTGCTTCTGCCGCTCGTTGATCGTGGGATCGGCGAGTATCACGCTGCGCACCTCGGTTTCGTCCCGATCGCGCTCATCGAGGATCCCCGCCTGGACGTACAGGGTCTCGGCGGATATCCGCAGCGCCTTCGCGAGCTGCTGCAGGATCTCGGCGCTCGGCTTGCGCAGCCCGCGCTCGATCTGGCTGAGGTACGGATTGGACACCCCGGCGGCGTCGGCCAGCTGCCGCAGCGAGAGCTGGGCGCTGCGCCGCTGCTCCCGCAGGAAGTCGCCGAGGTTGCCGACGTTCAGTGATGCCATGCCTTCGATGCTGCACCAGGAGTGCTAACTTTTGCAAGCAAGGTGCTTGCAGGAGTGGCGCGTGCCACCCATGCTCGATGAGCTGAGCGCGATAGGTGTCGTATGTGCGGGACGTCTGTCGTGCGAGTTGCGTCCCGGCCCTCCAGTGGAACTCTGGCGGCGGTCCGCCGTCGAGGCGCCCGCCCGCGCCGGTGAGTCACCCTGGGTGCGCTCCGGTGCGGGAGGCGACGCGGAAAAAGGAGAACGATTAATCGTTTTTGGTGTATCTTGGAGGTATGCCGAAAGTGAGTCAGCAGTACCGGGACGCCCGCCGCGCCGAGATCCTCGCCGCCGCCAGGCGCTGCTTCGTGCGTGACGGCTTCCATGGCACGTCCATGCAGGATCTGCTGGCCGAGGTGGGCCTGTCCTCGGGGGCGGTCTACCGGTACTTTCCCGGCAAGCAGGACATGATCATCGCCATCGCCGAGGAGAACCTCGCGGAGGTGACAGGCGAGGTCCGCCGGATGACCGCAGCCGAGCCCGCCGTCAGCATCGGCGAGCTGCTCGCCCGCATCTTCCAGATGATCAAGGCGAAGCACGAGGAAGACGGCTTCGCCGCCATCGCCCTGCTGGTGTGGGCGGAGTGCCTGCGCGACCCGGCCCTCGCCGAGCGGATCAAGGGCACGCTCACCGACGTGACCGCGGAACTGGCGGGCATAGTCCGGGAGCGCCAGGAGAGCGGCGGCCTCCCCGCCGAGATCCCCGCCGGTCAGCTGACCCAGGTGATCGTCGCGAGTGTCCCGGGCTACATCCTGCAACTGGCCACGCTCGGCCCTGCGGTGGTGGAAGGGCTTCCGGGCGCCGTCCGCGCTCTGTGGCCGGACTGACAGCACAGCAGCCTCGGCCACGGTGCGCGCGTTGCTGTCGAGGTTGCGGTGCGTCAGCCGGCACCTTCGGGGCTCCCGTCGTCCCCGACGTGGAGAGGATGACGGCGGTGTCCGTAATGCCGCGCGCAGCCGGTGCGGTCGGCGGCTCGCCCGCGAGCCCTTCCGGCCCCGTCGCTCTCACGGTCACGCTGGGGATGCCGATCGCGGTGGCAGCCCCGTGCACGGCGCTGCCACCGCCGTCCCAGCCGTAGGCCAGGGGCCACAGCCCGTGCCGCCGAGTCCATGTGGGATGGTCGAGCACCTGGTCGTCCAGTCGGACCGCGGGCCGGACGCCGTGGATGCGGGCGGCTGCCGCGAGATCGGCGGCGAGATTCGGCATGGCCTCACACATCGCGGTCGAGGCATGCGTCGAACGTGGTGACCGGGGCGACCCGTTCCTTGCTGACGACGACGTCGATCAAGGCCGGGCGTTCGCCGGCGATCGCGCCCTTGAGCGCGTTCCGGAAGTCGTCCGCGGAGTCGACCCGGGCGGTGAACAGGCCATAGGTGCTTGCGACACCGGCGTGGTCAACGTCGATGAAGTCGCAGACCTCCTTCACCACGTCGCCGCCGAGCGCGTGCTTGAACCCGACGTGCTCGTAGGCGAGGCTCGCGTTGTTCAGGACGATGGTCACGGCCGGTATGTCCAGCCGCATCGCGGTCTCCAGGTCTCCGACGTTGTAGCCGAAGCCGCCGTCGCCGACGAGCGCGAACGCGCGCCGGCCGGCCGGCGCCGCGAGTTGGGCACCGAGAACGGCGGGGAAGGCCCAGCCGAGCGTGCCGGCGGCCCGCAGGAAGGTCCGGCCCGGAGCGTGCACGGGGAACAGGGCGCCGCCCCAGGCCCCCATGAACCCCGTGTCCGCCACGAGCAGGTCGCGGTCGTCGGCGAGTTCGCGCAGGATCGCGACGATGGCCTCGGGCCGCACATGGCCGGCTGCGGGGCGGCGCGCCAGCACCTGAAACGCTGCCTGCCAGGTGTCGCACCGCGTCCGGACCCCCTCGCACCACGCGCGGCGCGTGCCGCGGTCCGGATTGTCCGGTTCCGCGGCCAGCGCCGCCGTCAGGGCCCGGCACGCCTCGCCGGCATCTGCGACCACGCCCGCCTGGACAGGCACGGTCGCACCGATGCGCTCGGCCGCGAGGTCGATCTGGACCACCTCGGCGTGGGGCGAGGGCAGTGTGTAGGTGTCGGTGGCGAGCGCGCCGAGGTCCGTGCCGATCGCCAGCACGAAGTCCGAGTCGCGCGCGATCTCGTTGGCGACCTTGGTCGAGTACCGCCCGGCCACGCCCACCGACAATGGATGGTTCTCGGCGATCGAGCCTTTGCCGCCGAGCGTCGTCAGGACGGGCACGGCCGCGGTCTCCGCGAGCGTGGTGAGGTCGGGCGCGGCACCGGCGAGCAGCACCCCGTTTCCGGCGAGGATCACCGGTTGCCGGCTGCGCGCCAGGCGGCTGACGACATCGTCCACGGCTGCGGCCGACGGAGCCGGGGGTGCCGGTGTGACGGCGGGCATGCGTCCGGCCGGGGTTCCCGCGGTCTCCTCCAGCAGGATGTCGCTCGGGATGTCGAGGTGCACGGGGCCGGGCGGGCCCGCGGCCGCGTTCCGCAAGGCCTGGGCGACGAGTTCGCCGGCCCGCTCGGCGCGAGTGACGCGAGCCTGCCACTTCGTGACCGGCTGGAACATCGGAGGCTGGTCCAGTTCCTGGTACTCGAACTTGTACTCCACTTTCGTCGATACGGTGCTGGTGAGGGCGACCACCGGGCTGCGCGCCCACCAGGCGTCCGCCAGCGCCGCCGCGACGTTCGCCGCGCCGGGCCCCCACTGCCCGTACACGACCGCGGGCTTGCCGGTCACGCGGGCGTAGGCGTCGGCCATCACGACCGACGCGGCTTCGCTGCGGACGAGGTGCATGGCGATGCCGTGATCCCGCAGCGCCCGCCACAGCAGCAGGTCGCCGCCGGTGACGAGGAAGATGCGGTCGATGCCGTTGTCCTTCAGAGCTCGGGCCACCGCGTATGCGGCTCTGACGGTGGCGGACGCGGGGGGTTGGCCTGACGCCGTACCCGTCTTCACTTCAGTCACAATCGTCCCTTTCTTGTGGTGCGCGCGGTGTCGGCTCGTTGTCGCGTCAGAGGCTGGGGGAGAGGGTCAGGCCCCGGGTCGTGACGTTCGGGAGTTGGCTCATTTCGGCGAACGCGCGCTGGTCGTGCGCGGGGACGACGATCAGATCGGGGATGCGCTGCATGACGGCCGCCATGCGCAGGATGTTCTGGCGGTTGCCCTCGGCGTCGAAGTCGCCCAGGCGCCTGATGAGGAAGGGGCGCTCCAGGCGGCGGGTGAGTCCCTCGCGCTGCCACACCAGATCACCTACCAGGGCGTAGCGCACCTGGTTCGGCAGAGTCACGAAGACGATGACGCTGCCCGGCGTGTGTCCGGGAGCGGGTACGCAGACGATCGAGCCGTCCCCGTACACGTCGTGGTGGCGCGGGAAGCCGAGGTAGGGGCCGCCCTCGAAGCCGAACTCCTGCCAGTTGAACGGCGTGTCCCGGAAGTAGCCGCGGAAGTTGCCGAACATCTCCGGGCTGTAGAACGCGGCGCGGTCGCGCGCGGAGACCAGGACCGGCAGGTCGGGGAAGTCGGGGATGCCGCTCATGTGGTCCCAGTGCGCGTGGGTGAGCAGGATGCCGGACAGCCGGCCGAAGTCGTAGTCGGCCGCCTCGAGTTGCTCGACGGCGGGCTTCCAGACCTGGTACTTGGTCATCCTCTGGAACAGGCGGGGCATCGTGGCGAACTGCCGGGCGATGTCGCGTCCGAAGCCGGAGTCGACCAGAAGGTCACCCTGGGGGTGCTTGATGAGCGCGGCGCCGATGTAGAAGTCCCGCCGGTCGAAGAGGGATCCGCCGCTGTACGCGTACGCGGCGACCCTGTTGTTGACGCCGGTGGGGACCGCGACCAGGTCCATGTCCGCCGGTGGTTTCGCCTCAGGGACCGGAGTCGACGGGGGCAGTGGGGCGGGCGGCGGAAGCGCCGGTGAGCCGAGCCGGCGGACCAGGCGCACGGCGGGCACCGCGGCCGCGGCCACGAGGGGCCATTTCTTCACGATGCGGACTCCTTGGCTGTCGTTGCTGTGTGGTGGCCGCTCAAGGAGGGAGCGGCCGCTTGAGGGGGCGCTGAGGCAGGTCTCCCGCGACCTATATAAAAAGCGAACGATCGTTGCTTTTATGGTCCACCCGTGCAGGGAGGCTGTCAAGGAGAGCGATCGATCGCTTTTCTGCTTGCGCGGTCGGTGGAGTCGATCTACTCTGGCCAAGAAAACGATCCATCGTTCGCTTTTATTGGGGTGACCCTATGCGACTCCCGTTGATCCCTCCGGACGAACTGACTCCCAGGCAGCGAGCCCTCTACGACGCCTTCGATGCGATGGTGCAGGCCGACGAATACACCGGCTTCGAAGTGCGCAACGCCGACGGTGCCTTCGTCGGGCCGTGGGGTGTGATGCTCCACTTCCCCGACCTGGCCCAGCCTCTCGGCCGGTTCATCGACCTTGCCCAGCAGATGTCCGGGCTCTCCGAGCGGGCCCGGCAGGTCGTCATCCTGACCCTCGGAGGGCGCTTCAACGTCGCCTACGAGATGTACGCGCACGCCGCACTGGCCTCACGGGCCGGGCTGCGACCGGACCAGGTGGCGGCGCTGTGCGCGGGCAGGCGCCCGAGCGACCTCACCGAGGAGGAGGTGCTCGCGGCGGACGTCGCCGGCGCCCTGCTCGACGGAGGTCCGTTGCCGGGACCGCTGTACACCGCCGTCGTCGAGAAGCTCGGGCAGGAAGCCTTCGACACGATGGTGTTCGTGACCATCCACTACCTGGCGATCAGCACCATCCTCAACGCCTACGACGTGCCGGCCGGAGGTCCGGTCGCGCCGGTCACCCACGCCGCCTGAAGTGCCGCGGTCTGGAGATGGCGGGACGTGAAGTGAGCAACGAGAAGAAGGAGCTTGCCATGTTCGACGACCCTGAGGACTTCGGGACCTTCGGCCGATACGTAGAGGTCCCGGTCGACGAGATGCCTCCGGAGATGCGCAGCGCCTACGAGTGCACCCTGAAACTGCGCGGTCTGGTGCCGGGTCCGCACAAGATCTGGCTGGCCAACCCGGCCCTGCTCAAGGCGATCGTGCCGACGGGAGCGTACTTCCAGAAGGACTCGTCGCTGTCGAAGGCGGAGATCGAGATCGTCACGAACGTCATCACCGGTCGCTGGCTCGCGGCCTACGCCAACTACGAGCACGAGAAGATCGGTGTGGCGCTGGGCGGTCTTGAGCCGTGCAAGGTCGAAGCCCTGATCGCCGGCCTGCCGACCTCCTTCGATGACCCTCGGCAGCAACTCGTCTACGAACTCGCGTCAACCCTCGCCCAGCCTCGCGTGGTTCCGGTCGGCCTCTTCAAGCGAGCCCAGGAGACCATCGGCGACAAGGGCATCGTCGACCTGACCGTGCTGATGGGCTGGTTCACCGGCGTGTCGCTGACCCTGGCCGCGTTCGACGTTCCGTCGAACGCGGTCGGCCTGAAGCAGTAGGCCGCAGCAAGGCTTTTCCATGGTTCCCACCGTCGCCGAAATGCTGGAACTGGATGCCGTCCGGCTGGGCAGTCCGGTCGTGCTGGCCGGGCACCGCGGACTGGCGGCGGAGGTGCGCTCGGCGCATGTGAGCGCACTGGCCGACATCGCGGGAAGCTTCAAGGTTGCGCCTGTCACCTGTGGGACCCTTTCGAGGCTCTCGAGCCCATGCAGCCGCACCGTCGCCGGCAACGGGCCCGAACCAGGCCGGTGCCGCTGCCCCCGCCGCCAGGTGAAACCCCGCATCGGGCCGCGACTCGCCACCGGAATCCGTCCCAGGTGACGAACCGGGCCCGTCAGCTCGTCCCCGGTGTACCTCCACGCCGCAGCCCACCGGTCCGCCCAGCCGTCGGACTGGTCCAGGGCACCCCGCCCCGCATTCAGCTGCTGCGGCGCAACAACCGCCCGGAGATGATGAAGCACCTGGGCGGGCCGGAGACCGAGGAGCAGCTGCTGGCGCGGCATCGGCGCTATGCGGGGCTGCCCGGGCGGGGTGAGGGCCGGATGTACCGGATCGTGCCGGCGCGGGAGGCCGAGGTGGTGGGCGCGATCGGCTTCTGGGAGCGGGAGTGGCGCGGGGAGACCGTGTACGAGACGGGCTGGGGCGTGCTGCCGCCGTATCAGGACCGGGGGATCACGGTCGCGGCCGCCCGGGAGGTGGCGCGGGCCGCGGCCGCTGAGGGCGTCCACCGAAGGCTGCACGCCTATCCGTCCGTCGGCCACCCCGCGTCGAACGGGGTGTGCCGCAAGGCCGGGTTCACGCTGCTCGGCGAGTGTGACGTCGAGTATCCACCCGGCTCCCTCATGCGGTGCAACGACTGGCGGCTGGAGCTGCGTAGTGCACCGCCAGGCCGGAGTGGCCCGGCATGACGTCGGGGCGCAGCACCAGATTCTCGTCGTAGTCCCCGCCGTTCTGGCGGCGGAAGGGGATCGGGTCGGCGGTCGGCAGGGCGGCGAGCCGCTCCCGCAGCGCGGCGGCGTAGCCCCGGTACTCCTCGGCGGAGAGCCGGTCCGCGCCGTAGACGACGTGCGGCGGCAGGACGGACATGCCGCTGTACCAGAGCGTCCCGTGCTGGAGGGGGAACAGCAGATGCTCGATGTCGCCGTTGACGCCGCGCGGACCGGCCGCGGCCTCGGGGGTGCCGGCGGTGAGCAGGACCATGGCGCGCTTTCCGGCCAGCTTGCCGTCCCCGTAGCGCAGGGTGCGGCCGTCGGGGCCGGTGACGCCGAAGGCGAAGCCCTTCACGAAGACGCGGTCGAACCAGCCCTTGAGGATGGCGGGCATCCCGTACCACCACAGCGGGAACTGGACGATCAGCGCATCGGCCCAGGCGATCTTCTCCTGCTCGGCGCGGATGTCCTCGCTCAGCGTCCCGGCGGCGTAGGCGTCGTGCGAGGAGGCGCCGACGACCAGGCGTTCGCCGCCGTCATGCCGGAAGTCGGCGCCGTCCACGACCGGGTTCCAGCGCATGGCGTAGAGGTCGGACACCCGGCACTCATGGCCCAGCTCCCGCAGGGCGCGCAGGCCCTCGTCGCGCAGGGAGCCGCTCAGCGAGCGCGGTTCGGGGTGGGCGAATATCCACAGCACGTTCATACCGGCCAGCGTCGCAACGTGCCCGCCGGGCGACGAGTGGCCGGATGGCCAGGATGTGTGAGGATCTGGCCACCGCGCTCCGGGGGCCCAGGGTGGGCTCAGGTTCCGTACGGGCGGGCCGCGCGGGCGGCGCGGAGGGCTTCGGCCCACCAGGAGAGCTGGTCGAGCATGGCCGTGGCGGCGGTGTCGGGGCCCGTGGGGTCGGTGGGGCGGCCGTCCGGGCCGAAGGCGTCCCAGGCGCCGTGGAAGCTGACCGTGTCGCGCACGGTGACCGCGTGGACCTCGGCGAAGACGGGCCGCAGGTGCTCGACCGCGCGCAGGCCGCCCGAGATGCCGCCGTAGGAGACGAAGCCGACGGGCTTCGCCTGCCACTGGCTGTGGTGCCAGTCGATCGCGTTCTTCAGCGGGGCGGGGTAGCTGTGGTTGTACTCGGGGGTGACGACGGCGAACGCGTCCGCCGCGTCCAGGCGGGGCGTCACGGCCTCCAGGGCCTTGGCCTCCTCGGGGCCGGGCCGGTGGGTGAGGGAGGCCGGGAGCGGGGTGTCGGCCAGGTCGACGACGTCCACGCTCATGTCCTCGCGCAGCGCGGCGCGGCCGGTGAACCAGTTGGCGACCTTGGGTCCGAAGCGGCCCTCGCGGGTGCTGCCGACGATGACGGCGAGACGGATGGGGGCGCCGGTGGAGACGGCGGTTGCGGTAGTCATGGGAAGAGACTCGGACTTAAACAAAGGTTGAAGTCAAGCTACCCTCGGCAGCATGACGCACCTCACCTGGAAGACCCATGAACTGACGGTCGGCGAGCTGGCCCAGCGCAGCGGAGTCCCCGCCTCCGCGCTGCGGTTCTACGAGCGCGAGGGGCTCATCCACAGCCGCCGCACCTCCGGCAACCAGCGCCGGTACACCCGCGACACGCTCCGCCGGGTGGCCTTCGTGCGCTCCTCGCAGCGGGTCGGCATCCCGCTGTCAAGGATCCGGGAGGTGCTGTCGCTCTTCCCCGAGGACCACGTCCTGACCAAGGAGGACTGGGCGCGGATCTCCGAGTGCTGGCGCACGGACCTCAGCGAGCGCATCGAGCAGCTGGAGAACCTCCGTGACCATCTGACCGACTGCATCGGCTGCGGCTGTCTGTCGATCGACAAGTGCGCGCTGGCCAACCCCTACGACAAGCTGGGCGAGCAGGGCGCGGGCGCCCGGCGGCTGCTCAAGTCCTCCTGCTGAGCGCGGCCGGCAGCTCTTTCGTACGGCTCTGCTCCTCGGGGGTGCCGACCGGCGAGGTGACCAGCTCGGTGGCCCCGGCCTCGGCCAGCGCCCGCAGCGCGCGCTCCACGGTCGCCTCCTCGCCGAGCACGGCGGTGTCCGCCGGTCCCGCCGCGCCATCGCGGTCGAGTACCGCCCGATAGCTGGGAATCCGCTGGACCTGGGTGAACCGCTCGCTCAGCTCTGTCCGCCGGGCCTCGGGCTCCGCGGTCACTCCTGCGAGGAAGAAGGCGACGACGCGCGGCGCGGGCCGTCCCGCCCCCTCGGCGGCCCGGGTGAGGGTGGGCACGATGTGGCGGGCGACTGCGGTCGGGCCCGCCCAGACCGAGACGGTGCCGTCGGCCAGCTCTCCCGCGACCCGCAGCATCGACGGTCCCAGCGCGCCGACCAGCACCGGCGGCGCTTCGGCACCCGGGGCCGTCACCGAGCCGACCGCCCTCAGGGTCTCGCCCTCGTGACGGACGCTCTCGCCGCGCAGGAGCGGAACGAGAACGGACAGGTAGGAGCGCGGATGACGGGCGGGCCGGTCGAAGGAGTAGCCGAACTGGTCCTCGACGACGTGGCGGTGGCTCACCCCGACCCAAAGCGTCAGGCAGTTGCCGGTCGCCGCCTGGACGGTCAGCGCCTGCGCGGCCAGGGCCAGCGGGTGGCGGAGTACGTGGGGACCACGGAGGTGCCCCGGGCCAGGCCGGGCACCTGGGGGCCGAGAGCCGCGGCCGTGGTCGGTGCGTCCCGGCCGCCCTGTTCGGACAGCCAGCCGGTGGTCAGGCCCGTGCGCACGGCCTCGCGGGCCTCCTCCGCGACCGTGTCCAGGCGGGTGCCGAAAGCGTTCAGCAGCAGCCCGATCCGCATGCTCCTCAACGGCCTTCCGGGGCGATGTCGAGGACGGCCTTGCCCGGGATCCGGCGGCCGAGCAGGGCGTCCGCCGCTTCCTCCACCCGTTCCCAGGATCCGCGCCAGCCGACCTCGGCCGACAGCTCGCCGCGGGCGGCGAGGGAGACGAGGACCGCCAGGTCCGGGCCGGGGTGCGACATGTCCGCGAACGAGTGCAGCGACCTCGCGGGACCCGGGGAGTAGATGCTGTTGGGCGGGAAGACGGCGGGCTGGTCATGGGCTGCCCAGCCGATCTGCTGGAGCGTGCCGCCGGGGGCGAGGAGGTTCCAGGAGGCCACGAGGTGCGGCCCGCCCACGTTCTCCAGGACGACGTCCACGGGCTGGTCGACCGTGTCCAGGCCGATCACCACCTCGTCCGCGCCCAGCTCCTTCAGCCCCTCGCCGCGGGCGGCTCCGCCCACCGAGGCGATGACGTACGCACCGCCGCGCCGCGCCAGTTGGATCGCCGCCCGGCCCACCCCGCCGGACGCACCCGTGATCAGTACCCGCTTCCCCAGCACGCTGCCCGCCGCGCGCAGCGTCCGCAGGGCGGTGATGCCGACCACCGGGAGCGCGGCGGCGTCGGCCAGGGGGACGGCGTCGGGCACCTCGGCGAGGGCGTCGGTGGCGACGGCGATGCGTTCGGCCCAGGTGCCGTTGGAGAAGGCGACGACGCGTGTTCCGGCGGCGGGGCCGGAGCCGTCGGCCGCCGCGCGCAGCACGACTCCCGCCACGTCGTAGCCGAGCACGGCACCGATCGGCCGGTGCAGGGCCCAGCGCAGCTCTCCGTAGTTCATCGAGGCGTGGCGCACCTCGACCAGGGCCTCGCCGGGGCCGGGCTCGGGTTCGAGGACCTCCCCGAACCGCAGTGACCTGGGCGCTTCCGGATCGACGAGCAGCGCGCGTACGGCACTCATTGCTGACTCCCCACGAGAAGACAAGCGGACTGATAGTCCGCTTCCGTGGACGGATACTATGGGGACTCCTGGTCCGCTTACAACCCCCGCAGGGAGGTGTCGTGACGGAGGCCGGAGCAGAGCGTGCCGACGCCGCGCGCAATCGCCGGGCGATCCTGCGCGCCGCCGAGGAGTTGCTGACGACCTGCGGCGCCGAACCCGTCTCACTGGACCGGGTCGCGGCTGCCGCCGGGGTCGGCAAGGGGACCGTCTTCCGCCGATTCGGCAGCCGTACAGGGCTGTTTCAGGCGCTGCTGGCCGAGCGCGCGGCCCAGTTGCTCCACGACATCGACCAGCCCGGACCTCCGCTGGGTACCGACCTGCCGCCGTACGAACGGCTGATGGCCTTCCTCGACGCCCTCGCCGACCTCTCCCACCGTCATCTGTCCCTGATCGCCGCGCATGAACGCGCCTGCGGCGAGGGCAAGTTCGACGACCCCACCTACCAGGGGTGGCACGCCCATGTGCGCGATCTCATGCGGCAGATCCGGCCCGGCCTGGACGCCGACTTCCTGGCCCACATGCTGCTGGCCGCTTTCTACGGAGAGCTGGTGCGGCAGCTGACGGCGGACGGGGACTGGCCGCGCTACCGGCAGTCGGTGCGGGGCATGGCGGAACTGATGCTGGGCCCGCGGGACCCGTGACGCCTCAGAACATGTCGGGGCACCACGGGCGGCGCGGGGTGCGCAGCAGGGTGTCGGCCAGGGCGGCGGCTCCGGGGCGCTCCTCCTCGGCGCGGCCCAGGGCGGTGAGACGGACCATGGACTCGTCGCCCAGCCACACGGTGCCCAACGCGCCGATGTCCATGGCCAGATCGGCCGGGCGGGTGGTGGGGCCGCAGGTGGCGCCGTCCGGGCTCGCGTCCAGCAGGAAGCGGCCGCCCGCCAGCCCGGCCGGGTCGCGCAGATCGAGGACGAGGGAGCCGGACGCCGGGTACGTACGGGTCTCCAGCAGGACGGGTACGTCGAGCGGGCGCAGCCACAGGAAGTCGGCGTACGTGGTGGGGCGGGCCGCCCGCGGGTCGGCGAGGAGCAGGGGGAGCAGATCGTCCGGGGCGCGTCGGCCGGCGGCGATGTGCAGGACCCAGTCGATGGAGCACAGGAAGTGCCACAGCGCCCGCTCGGCGGCCGGGCTGACGCCGAAGAGGCTGAGGACGGTGGCGGTGTTGTGCGGCCGCTTGTTGCCCTCCCAGCGGTCGTCGACGGTGAAGGAGAGCAGGCCGTCGACCGAGCCCTCGGGGGAGCGGTAGAGGGCGTGGAACGGTTCGGCGGTCCAGCCGTCGCCCGGGAAGCGGAGCTGGCCGGTGTTGAGCCGCCACCAGCGCTCGGTGCGGTCGACGACGCCGTGTTGCCGGGCGCGCAGCCGCTCGTGCAGGGCGGGGCCCAGCTCCCGTATCTCGTCGGCGTCGGCGTAGTCGACCCGGCCGCCGTCCGTGGGTCCGGCGTAGCGCGGGTCGAGACCGGCGCGGGCGACGTCCACCATCCACTCGGTGACCCAGGTGGCCGGGCCGAAGCCGTACCGCCCGTAGATCGGGTACTCGGCGGCGAGCAGCGAGGCCACCGCGTCCCCCCGCTCCTTGGCCGCCCGCAGGTCGTGCTCCATCATCCGGCTGAGCAGGCCCCGGCGGCGGTGGGTGGGCGAGACGGTGACATTGGTGATCGCATCGGCCGGTACGTCGGCCCCGCCGACCGCCGTCAGCCGCTGCGCGAAGCTGCGGAAGGTGGCGACGCAGCGGTCTCCCTCGAACGCCCCCTGGGTGCGGTCCAGGTCGATGCTCGCCCGCCGCACCTCCAGCTCTTCCTTGGAGACGTCCGGCGACATCAGGAAGCCCACGTGCTTCGCGCGGATCCAGGCGGGGACGTCGGAGGCGTCGAGGGAAGTGCGGATGTGGGCGGTCATGCGGCCACGCTAGGCGGCCGCGGACACCGGGTGCACGCGAATATTTATCCCCAGCCTGTGGATATCCGGCGCGCGTTCCAGGAAGTGTTCTACGAGAGCAGGTCGTCGACCTGGGCCTCGCCCTCGCGGTACCGGCGGGCGATCTCGGCACTGCACCGGTCGGCGGTGCGCTGGAGTCCCTGCCGCCGCCGGGACACCTGCTGCTCGAACCCCTCCAGGCGGCCCATCGCGCCGTGCAGCTCCTCGTCCGTACGCGCCGGAAGGTCCGACAGGCCGACCTCGGCCAGCATCTCCTCGGCCAGCCGCTCGCACTCCGCGCTGTGCGGGGTGCCGAGCGTCACATGGCGGGCGGAGGTGCGGTGCCGGGACGGTACGTCCGCCAGGATCTCGGGCAGCAGCTCCACCAGCTCCACGGGCTCCGCCGACGGGCCGCCCGGCGTCATCGGGGGGCCCGGCGCGCGGCGGCGGGCCAGCTCGGCGCGGAGGATGTCGATCCGGCCGTGCAGCAGTCTGCGTACGTAGCTCAGGTCCGCCTCCTCGCGCTGCGCGGAGCGGCGCAGCGCGCGCAGCTCCGCCAGCCGCAGCCCGCCCATCGCGGCCGGAGCCGCCCCCGTCCCCGCTCCCGCCCCTGCCGCCGCCCCCGCCGCCGACGGCACGGCCTCGGCGTCGGCCAGCCGGCCGCCGCGCTGGCTCGGCGGCCGCGCCGGCAGCGGGCTCTCGGTGGCCATGGGCCGCTCGGTGCCCGGTGTGATCATGCTTGTCCGTCCCCTCCAGCGATGCGTCATTCCCGCAGTTCCTGCCCACCTGCACCGCCTGCACGCATCGTGCCACCCCGAATGGCCCCTGTGCAGCGGCCGTCCACCCGATCGGCCCCGATGGGCGCAGGGCATGATGGTGCGTATGCGTGCTGTGGTACAGAGAGTGGACGGGGCGAGCGTCGTCGTGGACGGCGAGACGACGGGGGAGATCGTCGGTCAGGGGCTGTGCGTCCTGGTAGGGGTGACGCACGACGACACCCCGGAGAAGGCGGCCCAGCTGGCCCGCAAGCTGTGGTCGGTGCGCATCCTGCCCGGCGAGAAGTCCTGCTCGGACCTGGGCGCCCCGCTGCTCGTCATCAGCCAGTTCACGCTGTACGGGGACGCCCGCAAGGGCCGCCGCCCCACCTGGAACGCGGCGGCGCCCGGCGATGTCGCCGAACCGCTGGTGGACGAGGTGGTGGCGCGGCTGCGGGAGCTGGGCGCCCAGGTGGAGACGGGCCGGTTCGGAGCGGACATGAAGGTCTCGCTCACGAACGACGGCCCGTTCACGGTGATCGTCGAGGTCTGAGGGACACGCCCTACGGCTCGACGACCGTCTCCTGCGAGGCGGCCGTGGTGTCCGCGATCAGCGCCGCGTCCACCGGTACGTTGCGCTTGACCAGCGCGAGCGCGATCGGGCCCAGCTCGTGGTGGCGGGCCGAGGAGGTGACGAAGCCGAGCTGGCGGCCCTCCTCGCCGTCCGCCGCGAGCCGTATGGGCGCGCCGTGGCCCGGCAGCTTCACCTCGCTGCCGTCGAGGTGCAGGAAGACCAGCCGCCGCGGCGGCTTGCCCAGGTTGTGCACCCGGGCGACCGTCTCCTGGCCGCGGTAGCACCCCTTCTGCAGATGGACGGCGGTACCGATCCAGCCCAGCTCGTGCGGGATCGTCCGGTGGTCGGTCTCCAGGCCGAGCCGCGGCCGGTGCGCCTCGACGCGCAGTGCCTCGTACGCCAGGACGCCGATCGGCGGGCCGCTCGCCGCCGCGAAGGACTCCAGGTCGGCGCGCGGCAGGAACAGGTCGCGGCCGTGCGCGGTCTCGCGGGCGACGGCGCCCTCGGGGGTCTCGGCGATGCTGCCGGCCGGGAGGTGGACGACCGCGTACTCCTCGGTGCGGTCGGCGATCTCGACCCGGTAGAAGAACTTCATGCTCTCCAGGTACGCGATCAGATCGCCCTGGCTGCCGGGCTCCACATGGGCCCAGGTGGTCTCGCCGTCGTCGACGAGGTAGAGCGCGTGTTCGATGTGGCCGTGCGCGGACAGGATCAGCGCCTCGGTGGCCTCACCGGCGGGAAGCTCGCTGACGTGCTGGGTGAGCAATAGATGCAGCCAGCTCAGCCGGTCGGCACCGGTGACCGTGACCACTCCGCGGTGCGAGAGGTCCACGAATCCGGTGCCGTCGGCGAGCGCGCGCTGCTCGCGGAACAGGTCGCCGTAGTGGGCGGCGACACCTTCGTCGGGGCCCTCGCCGGGGACGGCGCCGGGCAGCGACAGCAAAGGGCTCTTCATGCGCTTCACCCTACGACGTGGCCGCCCGGCCCCCGGCGGCGTCCTCCGCGGAGTCGGCGGCGGAACACCGGGCGCAGCGGCCGAAGATGGCGAAATGCTTCATGTCGGTGTCGAAGCCGAAGGACGCCCGCAGCTGCCGGGTGAAGGACTCGGCGACCGAGACGTCGGCCTCGATGACCTCCGTGCAGTCCCGGCACACCAGATGGAGGTGGTGGTGCCGGTCGGCCAGGTGGTACGTGGGGGCGCCGTGCCCGAGATGGGCATGGCTGACCAGGCCCAGCTCCTCCAGCAGCTCCAGCGTGCGGTAGACGGTGGAGATGTTCACCCCGCTCGCGGTGCGGCGCACCTCGGTGAGGATGTCGTCCGGAGTGGCGTGCTCCAGGCGGTCGACGGCTTCGAGCACGAGCTGGCGCTGCGGGGTCAGTCGGTAGCCGCGCTCCCGCAGATCGGTCTTCCAGTCGGTGGTCGCCACGGTGCCAGTGTAGGCGGCGCGGCACCGGGGCGCGGTCGTGCTCGGCCGGAGCGGCCGGGGAGCGGGGGCCTCAGCGGAAGAAGGCGATCCCGTCGTCCGGCAGGTCCTTGAGGTCCTTGGCCCACTCGCGCGGGTCGACGACCTTCTTCAGGTGCGCGGACATGTACGGGCGCAGCTCGACCTCGGGGGTGGCCTTCTCGCCGACCCACATCAGGTCGCTGTTGACGTAGCCGTACAGCCGCTTGCCGCCCGAGTACGGGCCCGAGGCGGAGGTGCGCGCCACGGCGTCGGTCGCCAGGTCGATCTGCGGCTTGCCGTCGGCCAGCTCGCCGTACCAGACCTCGACGACGCCCTGGTCGCGGATCATCACGACCTCGACCTTGCGGTCCTTGTCGATCCGCCAGTATCCGGACTCGGATTCCAGCGGGCGGACCTTCTTGCCCTCGGAGTCCAGCACCCAGGTGTGCGAGATGTACTCGATGAAGTCGCGGCCGTCGTGGGTGAAGGTCGCTTCCTGCCCGAAGTTGCACTTCTCGGCGCCGGGGAAGTCCGATACGCCGGCGCCTTCCCAGTTGCCCAGGAGGAAGGCCAGCGGCACCAGGTCCGGGTGGAGGTCGGAGGGAATCTCGATCATGGGTTCAGACGATCCGTCGCTAGGCGGGCTGGGGCGAGGGGGCGGGAGCGCTCAGCGCTGGCCCTGGTAGAGCTTCTTCCAGGTCAGCCCGACGAAACCGAGGCTGGCCACGATGACCAGGATCAACAGGGTGGTGAAGACTGCCTCAAGCACGAGCTGCTCCTCGTAAAGGATGACGGACCGCACCCGAGTGTAGTAGCCGGTCCCGGCCGCCGGTCCGGCGGGCGGCTCCGCGTCGTTCGGCGCGGCGGCATGCCCAGGGGGTGTCTTGCCGATCATGCCGGGCTCCCGACGCCGCTGTGACATCAGCCGCTGCCGCGGCGGGCGGCACCTCGCGGCCCCGCGCTCGTC
>NZ_JBEYAL010000059.1:0-42172 GCF_040631655.1 Streptomyces sp. NPDC019937 | reverse complement strand
GGCTCGCCGAGCTGGCGGCCGCGGCCGAGGGCGCCGCCGAGGCCGCCGAGGCGGCGCAGCGGGAGCTGGCGGAGGCGCGCACGGCGCGGGCCGAGGCGGACGAGGCGGCCACCGAGGCGGCCCGGGTCCGGGACGAGCGGCAGGAGGCCGCCCAGCGGGCCCGCCGGGTGGCGGACGCGCTGGCGGGGCTCGCGTACCGGCTGCGTGAGCGCGCCACCTGGCAGACCCGGCTGCGCGAACTCGCCGACGAGGCGGCCGAGGCCGAGGAGCAGGCCGCCGCCTGCGTGGACCGGGCGCGCGCCGCCGACGAGGACCGGCGCGCGGCCCAGCGCGCGGCCGACGACGCGCACCGCACCGCCCGCGCCCTGCGCGCCGAGCGGGCGGAGATCGCGGGGGCGCCCGACGACCTCGGCGAGGACACCGAGCCGCCCACCGCGTCGCTGCCCGCGCTCCGCGAGGCGTACCGCACGGCGTCCCAGGTGTACGAGAAGGTCGGCGTCGGCGCCGATCTGCGGGCCGAACAGGCCCGCGCGGAGAGCGACGAGAGCGCGGCGCTCGCCACCCTCGACCGGCTCACCAACAAGGTCCGCACCCGCGCCGCCCAGCTGCTGGAGGGCACCGACGGCGCCGACGGCCCGTCCCGGCAGGCCGCGGCGGCCCGCGCCGAATCGCTGGTCCAGATGCTGGAGACCCGCGCGTCGGCGGCGAGCGAACAGCTCGGCAGGCTGCGCGGCGAGGCCGAGCGGCTGGCCCCGGCCGACGGCGACGACGCCCACACCGCCCTGCCGGAGGAGATGGTTCCAGCCGATGCGGAGCAGGCGAAGGAGCTGCTGCGCACGGCCAACGCCGAGCTGGCGGCCCGCACGGACGCGCTGGACACCGCCCGCACCGCCCACGCCGACCTGCTGCGCGCCCACCGCTCCGCCGAGGACGCGGCGGGCGGCTTCGACGAGACCGCCGCCCTGCTGCGGGACCTGCTCCGCGAGGGCCCCGGCGCCGAGGACGACGGCGAGCGCCCCGACCCGTACGCGGGCGGCCTCGACGAGGCCCGGCAGGCGGCCACCGAGGCCCGCCGCTCGCTGCGCGGCTGCGCGGCCGATCTGTCGGGCGCCGAGTCGGCGGTCCGGGAGGCGAGCGACGTCCTCGTACGGCACGCCAACTCCACCCGCTACGAGCAGGTCCGCACCCCCGCCCGCCAGCAGATCCGCGAACTGCCCGCGGCCGCGCTGCCCGAGCACGCCGCCGCCTGGGCGGACGCGTTCGCGCCCAGGCTGCGGGTGCTGACCGACGAGCTGGAGCAGCTGGAGCGCAACCGGGACTCCATCGTCGACCGGCTGCGCGGCCTGGTCGAGTCGTGCCTGGCCACGCTGCGTTCGGCGCAGCGGCTCTCCCGGCTCCCGGAGGGGCTCGGCGAATGGTCGGGGCAGGAGTTCCTGCGGATCCGGTTCGACGACCCGGACCAGGCGACGCTCACCGAGCGGCTGGGCGAGGTCATCGACGAGGCGACCCGCTCGGCGGTGAAGAAGAACTCCGACCTGCGCCGGGACGGCATGTCCCTGCTGCTGCGCGGTGTCTCCGCGGCGCTCCAGCCGCGCGGGGTGGCCGTGGAGATCCTGAAGCCGGACGCGGTGCTGCGCGCGGAGCGGGTGCCGGTGGGGCAGATGGGCGACGTCTTCTCCGGCGGCCAGCTGCTGACCGCCGCCATCGCCCTGTACTGCACGATGGCCGCGCTGCGCAGCAACGACCGGGGCCGCGACAAGCACCGCCACGCGGGCACGCTGTTCCTCGACAACCCGATCGGCCGGGCCAACGCGACATATCTGCTGGAGCTCCAGCGGGCGGTCGCGGACGCGCTGGGCGTCCAGCTGCTCTACACGACGGGGCTGTTCGACACGACGGCGCTGGCCGAGTTCCCGCTGGTGATCCGGCTGCGGAACGACGCGGACCTGCGGGCCGGGCTCAAGTACATCAGCGTCGAGGAGCATCTGCGGCCGGGCCTGCCGGCCCAGGACCCGGAAGGGGAGCAGGTGCACGGCCAGATCACCGCGACGCGCATGTACCGGCGCCCGGAGGGGGACACCGGCGGCGCGCCCGCCGGGGCACCGGCGGACGGTCCGTGAGCGCGCCGGGCTACGCCTGGCCGGTGGTGACGGTCTGCGTGGTGGTCCCGGCGGACGCCGCGTAGTCGACGCTGCCGTTGTAGTTGGCGGTGACGGTGTACGTGCCCTTGGGCAGCGGGTTGAACGTCGCGGAGGCGGTGCCGTTCACCAGGGGCACGGTCTGCGGGGTGCGCCCCGGGATGGCGATGGTGACGGTTCCGGTGGGGGTGCCCGTGCCGGGGGAGACGGCGGTGACGGTCGCGGTGACCGTCACCGGGTCGCCCGTCGTCGACGGGTTCGGCGAGGAGACCACGGCGGTCGTCGTGGACGCCTTGTTCACGGTCTGTGCGGTGGTGCCGCTGGACGTCGCGAAAGTGTCGCTGCCGTTGTAGGTGGCCGTGACCGTGAACGGGCTGCCGGTCATTGTCGTGTAGGTGTGGGTGACGGTGGCGACGCCCAGGGAGAGGGGCGCGGTGGTGGTGCTGGTGCCGTCGCCGAAGGAGAAGGTGACCGTACCGGTCGGGCTGCCGGCCGTGGACGAGACGACGGCCCTGATCGTCACCGGCTGACCGACCACCGAGGGGCCGGTGATCGACGTGACCGTCGTGGTGGTCGCCGCCTTGGTGCTGATGGTCTGGGTGTCGGTGCCGCGGGAGGTGGCGTAGTTGGTGTCGCCGTTGTAGGTGGCCGTGATGGCGAACGGGCTGCCGGTCCTGCTGGCGTAGGTGTGGGTGACGGTGGCGACGCCGCCGGAGAGGGTGGCGGTGGCGGCGGTCGTGCCGTCGCCGAAGGTGAAGGTGACCGTGCCGGTCGGGGCCCCGGCCCCGGGGGCGACCGCCGCGACCGTCGCGGTGATGGTCACCGACTGCCCGGCCGTCGAGGGGTCGGGGGAGGAGGTGACGGCGGTGGTGGTGGCGGCCTTGTTGACGGTCTGGGTGTCGGTGCCGCTGGAGGTGGTGAAGTTGGTGTCGCCGTTGTAGGTGGCCGTGACCGGGTACGGGCTGCCGGTGGTCGTCGTGTAGGTGTGGCTGACGGTGGCGATGCCGCCCGAGAGGGGCGCGGTGGCGGCGGTCGTGCCGTCGCCGAAGGTGAAGGTGACGGTGCCGGTCGCGGTCCCCGCCCCCGGCCCCACCGGGGAGACCGTGGCGGTGAGCGTCACCGGCTGGCCGGCCACCGAGGGGTCGGGCGACGAGGCCACGGCGGTGGTGGTGGCGGCCTTGTTGACGGTCTGGGTGTCGGTGCCGCTGGAGGCCGTGAAGTTGGCGTCCCCGTTGTAGGTGGCGGTGATGGCGTACGGACTGCCGGACGTACCGCCGAACACATGGGTGACGGTCGCGACCCCACCGGACAGCGTGCCGGACGCCGCCCCCGTGCCGTCGCCGAAGGTGAAGGTGACGGTGCCGGTCGGGGTCCCGGCGCCGGGCGCCGTCGCCGCGACGGTGGCGGTGAAGGTCACCGCCTGGCCCGCCACCGAGGGGTCGGGGGAGGAGGTGACGGCGGTGGTGGTGGCGGCCTTGTTGACGGTCTGGGTGTCGGTGCCGCTGGAGGTGGTGAAGTTGGCGTTTCCGTTGTAGGTGGCGGTGAGGGGGTACGCGGTCCCGGACGTACCGCTGAACACATGGGTGACGGTGGCGACGCCGCCGGAGAGAGTGGCGGTGGCGGCGGTCGTGCCGTCGCCGAAGGTGAAGGTGACGGTCCCGGTCGGGGCTCCCGCCCCCGGCGCGATCGCCGCCACCGTGGCGGTGAGCGTCACCGGCTGGCCGACCGTCGAGGGGTCGGGGGAGGAGGTGACGGCGGTGGTGGTGGCGGCCTTGTTGACGGTCTGGGTGTCGGTGCCGCTGGACGTCGTGTAGTTGGCGTTCCCGTTGTAGGTGGCCGTGATGGTGAACGGGCTCCCCGAGGCCCCGCCGTAGGTGTGGGTGACCGTCGCCAGTCCGTTGCTGACCGGAGCGGTGGCGGCGGTCGTGCCGTCGCCGAAGGCGAAGGTGACGGTGCCGGCCGGGGTTCCGGCCCCCGGGGCCACGGAGGCCACCGCGGCGGTGATGGTGACGGGCTGGCCGACCACCGAGGGGTCGGGCGAGGAGGTCACGGCGGTGGCGGTCGACGCCGGGGTGACGGTCTGGGTGTCGCTGCCGCTGGACGACGCGAAGCTGCTGTCCCCGCCGTAGCCGGCCGCCACCGGATACGGGCCGCCCGCACTCGTGTACGTGTGGCTGATCCTGGCCACGCCGCCGGAGAGCGGCGCCGACGCGACCGGACTGCCGTCGCCGAAGTCGAACGTGACGGTCCCGGTGGGCACCCCGGCGCCCGGCGCGCCCGGTGCCACCGTCGCGGTGAACGTCACCGGCTGGCCCACCACCGACGGGTCGGGGGCGGAGGTCACCGTCGTGGTGGTGGACGCCGGGGTGACCGTCTGGGTGTCCGTGCCCGTGGAGGAGCTGAAGTTGGTGTCCCCGCCGTAGTCGGCGGTGACGGTGTAGGGGCTGCCCGCCGCGCTCGCGTACGGGTGGGTGGCGGTCGCCACGCCGCCGGAGAGCGGCGCCGACGCGACCGGACTGCCGTCGCCGAAGTGGAACGTGACGGTGCCGGTGGGCACCCCGGCGCCGGGCGGGGTCGGGGCGACGGTCGCGGTGAACGTCACCGCCTGGCCGGTCACCGAGGGGTCCGGGGAGGAGACGACCGTGGTCACGGTGGTGGCGGCCCCGGCCGACACCGTGTGGGTGTCGGTGGCCGTGGTGGGGGCGAAGTCGGCGTTCCCGCTGTAGGCGGCCGTCGCCGTGTACGGGCTGCCGGAGCTGTCCGCGTAGGCGTGGGTGGCGGTCGCCACCCCGCCGGACACCGGCGCCGTGACCGTGGGGGATCCGTCGCCGAAGGTGAAGGTCACGGTCCCGGTGGGGACGCCCGCGCCCGGAGCCGCCGCCGAGACCCGGGCGGTGAAGGTGACCTGCTGCCCGGCCACGGACGGGTCCGGGGAGGACACCAGGGTCATGGTGGTCGGGGCCGGGCCGACGGTCTGGGTGTCGGTGCCGGTGGAGGCGGTGAAGTCCGGGTTGCCGGCGTAGTCGGCGGTGATGGTGTAGGGGCTGCCGGAGGTGCCGGCCCAGGTGTGGGTGACGGTGGCGGTGCCGCCCGTCATGGGGGCGCTGACGGTGGGGGTGCCGTCGCCGAAGTGGAACGTGACCGTGCCGCTGGGGGTTCCGGCGCCCGGCGCGGCCGCCGTGACGGTGGCGGTGACGGTGACCGGCTGGCCCGCCACCGAGGGGTCGGGCGAGGTGGTCACGGTGGTGGTGGTCGGGGCCGGGCCGACGGTCTGGGTGTCGGTGCCGGTGGAGGCGGTGAATCCGGCGTCCCCGCCGTAGTCGGCGATGATGGTGTAGGGGCTGCCGGAGGTGCCGGCCCAGGTGTGGGTGACGGTGGCGGTGCCGCCCGTCATGGGGGCGCTGACGGTGGGGGTGCCGTCGCCGAAGGTGAAGACGACGGCGCCGGTGGGGGTTCCCGCGCCGGGCGCGGCCGCCGTGACGGTGGCGGTGACGGTGACCGGCTGGCCCGCCACCGAGGGGTCGGGCGAGGAGCTGACCACGGTCGTCGAGGAGGCGGGTCGCACGGTGTGGGACTCGGTGCCCACCGAGCCGGTGAAGTCGGTGTCGCCGCTGTAGGTGGCGGTGGCCGTCACGGGCCCGCCGGTGGCGCTCGTATAGGTGTGCTGGGCCGTCGCCGTGCCGTCCGTCATGGGTACGCCGGCCGTGGGGGTGCCGTCGCCGAAGTCGAACGTCACCGTCCCGGTCGGCGATCCGTTCCCCGGGGCGCCCGGCACCACATGGGCGATGAACGTCACCGGCTGGCCCGTCACCGACGGCTCCGGCACCGCGATGAGGGCGGTGGTGGTCGCCGCCCGGCCCACGGTCTGCAGGTCCGTGCCCGCGGAGCCGGTGAAGTCCGCTCCGCCGTTGTAGGCGCCGGTGATGGTGTACGGGCTTCCCGCGGCGCTCTCCCACACGTGGGTGACGGTGGCGGTGCCGCCCGTCACGGGGGCGTCGACGCTGGGGGTGCCGTCGCCGAAGTCGAAGGTGACCGTGCCCATCGGGCTCCCGGCGCCCGGCGCGACCGGCACCACCGTGGCGGTGACGGTGACCGGCTGGCCCGCCACCGAGGGGTCGGGCGAGGAGGCCACGGCGGTCTTCGTCGACGCCGGGCCGACGAAGTGGGTGTCCGCCCCGGTGGAGGCGGCGAAGTCGGCGTCGCCGCCGTAGTCGGCCGTGAGGGTGAACGGGACGCCCTCGGTGTCGTCCCAGACGTGGGTGGTCGTCGCCTCGCCGTCGGTGAGGGGCACCGTGACCGGCGCCGTACCGTCGCCGAAGTCGATGGTGACGCTGCCGGTCGGGGTGCCGCCGCCGGGTGCCGCCGCCGTGACGGTCGCGGTGACGGCCACCGGCTCGCCCACCAGGGAGGGGTCCGGCTCGGTGACGAGGGCCGTCGTGGACGGGGACTGGACGACGGTCTGCGAGGCGGCGCCGCTGGAACCGGTGAAGTTGACATCGCCGCCGTAGACGGCCGTGACCGGGTACGGACTGCCGGACGTACCGGCGTAGGCGTGGATGGCGGTCGCCACCCCGGCGACGACGGGCACCGCGGCCGGGCCCGTGCCGTCGCCGAAGTCGAAGGTCACCGTGCCCGTCGGAGTGCCGCTGCCCGGCGCCTGCGGGGCCACGATCGCGGTGAAGGTGACCGTCTGGCCGGAGACGGACGGGTTCGGCGCGGAGGCCACGGTGGTGGTCGTGGCGGCCTGGACCACCGTCTGGGGTTCGGTGTCCACCGAGGTGGTGAAGTCGCCGCTGCCGTTGTAGGTGGCGGTGATCGAGTACGGGCTGCCGACGGTGCTGGTGTAGGCGTGCGTGACGACGACGGCTCCGCCGGTCAGCGGCACGGTGGCGGGCGCGGTGCCGTCGCCGAAGGCCACGGTGACGGTGCCGGCCGGGGTTCCGGCGCCCGGCGCCACCGCCGCGACCGTGGCGGTGACGGTCACCGGCTCGCCCACCACCGCGGGGTCCGGCTGCCCTGTCAGCGTCATGGTGTTCGCGCTCGGCAGCACGGTCTGGGCGTCCGTGGCGTCGGACGCGGTGAAGTCGGCGCCACCGTTGTACGCGGCCGAGATCGTGTACGGGCTCCCGGCCGTGGTGGTGTACGCGTGCGTGACCGTCGCGAGACCGCCCACGGCGTTGACGGTGACGGCCGGGGTGCCGTCGCCGAAGTCGAAGGTGACCGTGCCGAGGGGGGTGCCCGTCGCCGGGAGGACGGTCGCGACGGCCGCGGAGACGGTCACCGGCTGGCCGGCCCGGGAGGGGTCCGGTGATGAGGAGACGCTGATGGTGGTGTCCGCCGGGTTCACGGTCTGGCTGTCGGTGTCGGTGGAACCGCTGAAGCTCGCGTCCCCGTTGTAGGTCGCGGTGACGGTGTACGGGCTGCCCGCGGTGTGGGCGTACGCGTGGACGGCGATCGCGACTCCCGCGGTGAGGGGCGCCCGGATCGGGTCGGTGCCGTCGCCGAAGTCGAGTGTGACCGTGCCGCTCGGGGTCCCGGTGCGGCCCGGGGCCGGGGCGACGGTCGCGGTGACGGTGACCGGCTCACCCGTCATGGAGGGGTCCGGGCCGGTGCTGACCGTGGTCGTCGACGGGGCCCGGGTGACCGTCTGGGTGTCGATCCCGGCCGACCCCGCGAAGTTGGTGTCGCCGCTGTAGATCGCGGTGATCGGGTACCCGGCGCCGGCGGCGGTGTAGGTGTGGCTGACCGACGCCGCACCGCCCGTGAGCGGAACGGTGGAGGTGGCGGTGCCGTCACCGAACCTGAACGTCACCGTGCCGGTCGGGGTGCCCGAGGCGGGCGGGACGGCCACCACGGTCGCGGAGATCGTGACCGCGTCGCCCACGACCGACGGGTCCGGTGTGGAGGTCACCGTCGTCGCCGTGGTGGATACGCTCACCTCCACGTCCTGCACGGTGGTCCCGGTGGAGGCGGCGAAGTCGGCGTCGCCGTTGTAGGTGGCGGTGACGGTGTACGGGCTGCCCGCCGTACTGGTGTAGGCGTGCGCCGCCTGGGCCCGCCCGCCGGAGACCGCCGCGGTGACGGGCGCGGACCCGTCGCCGAAGTCGAACGTGACCGTGCCGGACGGGTCACCGGCGCCCGGGGGCGTCGGCGACACCCGCGCGAACATCGTCACGGTCTGGCCCACCGCCGACGGATTCGCCGACGACGTCACCCGGGTGACGGTCGAAGCGGGCGCGACGACGTGGCTGATGGTGTCCTCGGAGGGCGCGAAGTCCGCGTCGCCGCTGTACGCGGCGGTGATGGTGTAGGGGCTGCCGGCCGCGCTGGCGTAGGCGTGGGTGACCGTCCCCGAGCCCCCCACGAGCTGGGCGGTGACCACCGGGGTGCCGTCGCCGAAGTCGAAGGTGACCGACCCGGTCGGGACGCCGGACGCGGACGCCTCCGGAGTCACGGTGACCGTCACCGTGGCGCCCGTCACGGACGGTTCGGGCGAGGCGGTCACCGTGGTGGTCGTCGAGGCCTGCTCCACGCTCTGGAGCGTGGTGCCGGTGGACGCCAGGAAGTTGGCGTCGCCCCCGTAGGTGACGGTGACCTGGTAGGGGGTGAGCGACGCGTGGGCGTAGGCGTGGGTGGTGCTCGCGGTGCCGCCGGACAGCGGCACGGTGGCGGGCGCGGTGCCGTCGCCGAAGTCGAAGGTGGCTGTGCCGGTCGGGGTGCCGGCGGCGGGCGGCACCGCGCCGACGGCCGCCGTGAACGTGACCGTCTGGCCGGTCACCGAGGGCGACGGTGAGGCCGTCACCGTCGTCGCCGACACGGCCGGGGCGATCTCGCTGGAGTCCGTGCCGGTCGAGGCGTTGAAGTTCCCGTCCCCGCTGTAGGCGGCGGTGACGGTGAGCGGGCTCTCCGTCACGTCCGGGCTGGTGTGGCGGGCCATCGCCGTACCGCCCACGACGGGAGCCGTGACGTCCGGGCCGCCGTCGCTGAACGCGAACGTCACGGTGCCCGTCGGCGCACCGGCCGCCGGGGACTCGGGCACGACCTGCGCCACGAACGTCGCCGGCTGCCCCACGGTGCTGGGGTCGGGCGCGGAGCTGACGGCGGTGGCGGTGTCGGCGGAGACGACGCTCTGGGTGTCGGTGCCCGAGGAGGCGGTGTAGTCGGCGTCGCCGTTGTAGGTCGCGGTGACGGTGTAGTCGTCGGCGGTGGAGTAGGCGTGGGTGGTGCTCGCGGTGCCGCCGGTGAGGGACGCGGTGACCGGCGGGGTGGCGTCGCCGAAGTCGAAGGTGACCGTACCCGTGGGGGCACCGGCGCCGGGCGGTACCGCGGCGACGGTGGCGGTCACGGTGACCTCCTGGCCCACCGTGGACGGGTCGGGCGCGGTGGCGACGGCGGTGGTGGTGGCGGCGGGCTGGACGGTCTGGGTGTCGGTGCCGACGGAGGCGGTGAAGTCGGTGTCGCCGTTGTAGGTGGCCGTGACGGGGTAGCCGTCGGCGGCGGTGTACGTGTGCGGGGCGGCGGCGGTGCCACCGGTGAGGGGCACCGTGGCGGTCGGGGTGCCGTCGCCGAAGTCGAAGGTGACCGTACCCGTCGGGGTGCCCGCGCCGGGCGGTACGGGGGCGACGGTGGCGGTCACGGTGACCTGCTCGCCCGTCGCGGACGGATCGGGCGCGGAGACCACGGCCGTCGTCGTCAGCGCCTGGCCCACCGACTGGCTGTCCGTCTCCGCCGAGGGCGTGAAGTTCGCGTCCCCGTTGTAGGCCGCGGTGACCGGGTACGGGCTGCCCGCGGCGCCGGTGTACGTGTGCGGGGCGGCGGCGGTGCCGCCGGTGAGCGGGACCGTGGTGGCCGGGCTGCCGTCGCCGAAGTCGAAGGTGACGGTGCCGGTGGGGGTGCCCGCGCCGGGCGGTACGGCCGTGACCGTCGCCGTGGCGGTCATCTGCTCGCCCACGACCGACGGGTTCGGCGCGAGGGCCACCTCGGTGGTGGTCGCGGCCTGTTCGACGGTCTGGGTGTCGGTGCCGCTGGACGCGGTGAAGTCGGCGTCACCGCTGTAGGCGGCGGTGATCGTGTACGGGCTTCCGCCGACGTCCGCGTACGCGTGGTTCACGGCCGCCGCCCCGCCCGACAGCGGCAGGGTGGTCACGGGGGTGCCGTCGCCGAAGTCGATGGTCACCGTGCCGGTCGGCGTACCGGCTCCCGGCGCCACGGGCGCGACCTGGGCGACGACGGTGACCGGCTGCCCGGGCTGGGACGGATCGGGCGCGGCGGTCACCGCCGTGGTGGTCGCCGCCTGGCCGACGGTCTGGGTGTCCGTCCCGCTGGAGGGGATGAAGAGGGCGTCGCCGCGGTACGACGCGGTGACGGTGTACGGGGTGGCCGACGGGTCGGCGTAGGCGTGGGCCACCGTGGTGCCGCCGCCGGTGAGGGCGGCTGTCACCACGGGAGTGCCGTCGCCGAAGTCGAAGGTGACGGTGCCGGTCGGGGTGCCCGTGGTGGGCGGCTCGCCCACCACGGTGGCGGTGAAGGTGACCGCCTCGCCGACCACCGAGGGGTCGGGCGCCGAGGTGACCGTCGTCTCCGTGGGTGCCTGGTAGCCGAAGGCCCCGGGGACCGTCACGCTGCCCCCGGGGGTGGTGACCGTGATGTCGGCGGCCCCGGCCGTGCCCGGCGGCGTCACCACGACGAGCAGGGTGTCGGAGAACGTGCGGAAGGACGCCGCCGGGACGCCGCCGACCGTGACGGCGGTGGTGCGGGAGAGCGCGGTGCCGGTCACGAGGACGGTGGTGCCACCCGCGATCGGGCCTGTCCGGGGGGAGAGGGCGGTGACCGTGGGCACGGCCACGTAGGTGTAGAGCAGCCGGTTGCTGATCCCGCCGGTCGTGGTGACGTAGACCGGGACGGTGCCAGGGCCCGCGGCCGGGGGAGCGGCCACCAGGAGCTGCTGGTCGGAGACGGCGGTGGGATGAGCGGTGGCGTCGCCGAAGTTCACCAGCAGCGCGGTGGAGAGGTTGTTGCCGTGGAGGTCGACGATGTTGCCGCCGCCGATCGGACCGGCGGCGGGCACGATGCCCTGCAGGCTGGGCCAGCGCAGATAGAAGAAGTAGCCGATGCGGGCGGTGCCGCCGGGCGTGGTGACGGTGACGGGAACCGCCCCGTTCCCGGGCGGCGTCACGGCCATGATGGTCGCGTCGTCGAGGACGGTGAAGCTCGCCGCCGGGCGGGGACCGAAGCGCACGTCCGTGGCACCGGTGAAGTGGTGGCCGATGAGGGTGACCACGGTGCCGCCGGTGTAGGGGCCCTGGTTGGGGAAGACGCCCGAGAACGGGTTGAGCAGGTCGAAGTCGCCGAAGGGCCCGGCCGTGAGCACGCCCGTGGGGACCGCCAGACGGCCGGAGAGGCCCGGCGCCATGCGCGGGGCGCGCCCTCCGGCCAGGTGGACGACCGTGCGGGAGGCGGGGTCGATGACGGCGACACGTTTCCCGAGGCGGTCGGTGAGGACGATGAGCCCGTCCGGGCGATGCGGAATGAGCATGACGGCGCGCCTTCCACTCCTCCGGAAAGGATGGGCGGCCCGCCGGAAACTGACGGACCCAGTAACCCATTCCGGTGAGGCGCAAGGCAACGCCGCGCACCCCGCATCACCCGAACGGCGGAGCGTGGAGAGGGCCGGTCAGACCTTGGCGGCCGCCGAGACGCCGCTGTCGCCGGCGCCCCCGCCCGCCGCCGCGTGCTCGGCCAGCACGCCCGTACGGTGGCGCTGGACGAACCAGTAGTAGGCGAAGCCGCCGAGCGCGACCGTCCCCACGAAGAGGAACGCGCCCCAGCGCAGATACCAGTGGTGCGGGGGCGCCGCGTTGTAGACCGCGTCGCGCGGCCAGGCCAGGTTGAGGGTCATGCCCGCGCCCCACAGCACCGCGAGCACATTGACCGGCAGCCCGAACCGCCCGAGCGAGAACCGCCCCTCGCCCGCCGGAGTCCACCGGCCGCGCACCCGGGCCACCAGCATCGGCAGGGTCACCAGCAGATACGCCACGTAGATCATGATGATCCCGATGCTGGTCACCACCGAGAAGATCTGCGGCTGACGGATGTTGACGGCCAGCACGGCCAGCGCGAGCAGGCCGACGATCACCGCGGGCAGCACCGGGGTCTGGAAGCGCGGGCTCACCCGGGCCATCAGCGACGCGGCGGGCAGGTTGTTGTCCCGGGACATCGCGAACGCCAGCCGTACGGCCGCCGTGTGCACCGCCAGCGCGCACACCGTCACCGCGATCAGCACGCACCACAGCATCGCCTTGCCGACCGTCGGCCCCAGCACGTCCAGCACCACGTACTGCAGACCGTCCGTGGACAGCCCCTTGCCGGTCAGGCTCCCGACGCTCATCAGCGCCAGCAGCAGGATCAGCCCGCCCAGCACGAAGGACGCGATGAGCGCGCGCAGGATCGCCCGGGGCGCGTTGCGCGAGGGGTCCAGGGATTCCTCGCCGAGGGAGGCGGCGGTGTCGAAGCCGTACATGACGTACGCGGAGGCCAGCGAGGCGGTGAGGAAGGCGCCCAGATAGCCGAGGTTCTGCCCGGAACCGGTGTGCGCGGTGTCCGTGACGACGCCCGGGCCGCGCACCACGTGGACGGCGAGGAGGACGATCAGCACGACCGTGGCGACGAGTTCGAGGAACACCCCGGCCGTGTTGATCCGGGCCATCAGCTTGACCCCGAAGGCGTTGACCAGCGTGGTGAAGAGGATGAGCACGGCGGCCAGCAGCACCGCGTTGGTCGCCGTGTCGTACGTACCGGAGCCGTCCCCGATGAACTGGAACGACGAGGAGATCTGCGGCAGCGTGAGCTGATAGGCCAGGGCGACGGCGGCCAGCGACACGATGGAGGCGACCAGCATCATCCACCCGGCCAGCCAGCCCACGTGCGCGTTGCCCAGCCGCTTGGACCAGTTGTAGACGGATCCGGCGACCGGATGGCGGGCGGCCAGCTCGGCGAAGCACAGCGCGACCATGAGCTGTCCGGCGAACACCATGGGCCAGGACCACCAGTAGGCGGGTCCGCCCTGGGCGAAGCCGAAGTAGAAGAGCTGGAAGGTGCCGGTGAGGATGGAGATGTAGCTGATCCCGGCGGCGAAGGTGTGGAAGCTGCCGAGGGTTCTCTTCAATTCGGGGCGGTAGCCGAACTCGGTGAGCTCGGCGTCATCCTGTGCTGTGGACAAGGTGGACACTCCCCTATCGGGCGGGCGCTGCGTGGATCAGGTGAACCAACCCTGCGGCCTGGGGTGGGTGTTGCACCAGATGTGTTTCGCCTCCCGGTATTCGGCCAGCCCGCTCGGCCCCAGTTCCCGCCCCGTCCCCGACTGCTTGAACCCGCCCCACTCCGCCTGCGGCACCGAGGGGTGGTAGTCGTTGATCCATACGGTGCCCAGCCGCAGCCGGGACGCGACCCGCCGCGCCCGCCCCTCGTCGCAGGACCACACCGCCCCGGCCAGCCCGTACACCGTGTCGTTGGCGAGCCGTATCGCCTCCTCCTCCGAGGTGAAACGTTCCACCGTGAGGACCGGCCCGAAGGACTCGTCGGCCAGCACCGACATCCCGCTGTGGCACGAGTCGAGCACCGTCGGACGGTAGTAGAAGCCGTCCCGCAGCTCCGGATCCTTTGGCCGGGCGCCGCCGCAGCGCAGCCGGGCGCCCTCCGCGAGCCCGGTGGCCACGTAGGCCTCGACCTTGGCCCGGTGCGCGGCGGAGATCAGCGGACCGGTCTGGGCCCGCTCGTCGAACGGCCCGCCGAGCCGGATCCTCCGGGCGCGCCGCACCACCTCCTCCACGAAGGCGTCGTGCACCGGGTTCTGCACCAGCAGCCGGGCACCGGCCGAGCAGACCTGCCCCGAGTGCAGGAAGACGGCGGTGAGCGCGTAGTCGACGGCCGCCTCGAAGTCCGCGTCCGCGAACACGATGTTGGGGTTCTTGCCGCCCAGCTCCAGAAAGGTCCGCTTGACCGTGCCGGAGGCCGCGGCCATGACGCGCCGCCCGGTCCGCAGCCCGCCGGTGAAGGACACCAGGTCCACATCGGGGTTGTCGGTGAGCGGGGCGCCCGCCTCGGCGCCCGGCCCCAGCACCAGATTGGCCGCCCCGCCCGGCAGCCCCGCCTCGTCCAGCAGCCGCATCAGCGCGATGGCCGTGGACGGGGTCAGCTCGCTGGGCTTGAGGACGATGGCGTTGCCCGCGGCGAGCGCGGGCGCCACCTTCCACGCGGTCTGCAGCAGCGGATAGTTCCACGGGGTGATCAGCGCGCAGACCCCGACCGGTTCGTGGACGACCCGGCTGACGGCGCCCTCGGTGCCGGTGTCCACGACCCGGTCCGCCTCGGTGCGCACCAGCTGCCCGTAGTAGCGGAAGCACGCGATCACATCGTCGACGTCCCCCTCGCTCTCCACCAGCCGCTTCCCGGTGTCCAGGGACTCCGCCCGGGCCAGGGCCGCCCGGTCCCGGGCCAGCAGACCGGCGACCCGCAGCAGCAGGTCCCCGCGGTCGGCGACCGGGGTACGCGGCCACGGGCCGTGGTCGAACGCCCGCCGGGCGGCGGCCACCGCCTCGGCCGCGTCCTTGCCGCCGCCCTCGTCGACGACCGCCACCAGCGAGCCGTCGGCCGGACATCTGATCTCCCGGGTGCGCTCGTCGACCGCCCCGGTCCACTCGCCGCCTATGAAGAGATCCCTCACGGGCATTCCTCCCCTTCCGGGCCCGGGACCCGGTCGGTCACCCATCGGTGGAAGGCCCCGATGTGGTGCTCGCTGGGCACGAGCACCCCGCCGCGGCGGTACGCGCGCGAGTCCATGGCGGGCTGGGTGCGCTCACAGGCGTCGAAGTCCTGGACGTTGACCCGGTGGAACAGCTCGACCGACTTCGACAGGTCCCGCTCCGACGCCACCACCTCCGGCGCGTACAGCCAGTCGCAGCTGATCAGCGTGCGGTCGGCGGCGATCGGGAACATCCGGTGGACGATCACATGGTCGGGGACCAGGTTGAGGAAGACCTGCGGCCGCACGGTGATCGCGTAGTAGCGGCGGTCCTGTTCGTCGGCGATGCCGCTGAACCGGTCGAAGCCCGCGCTGCCGTCCACCGTGAACCCCTGGGCCTCCTCGGCGAACTCGGCACCGTGCCCCACGAAGTACTGCGCCGCCAGGCCGTCGGCGAACTCCGGCAGCACCTCGGTGAGTTCGGGGTGGATCGTGGCGCAGTGGTAGCACTCCATGAAGTTCTCGATGATCAGCTTCCAGTTGGCCTTGATGTCGTAGTCGATCCGGCGGCCGAGCGACAGCCCCGCCACGCCGTACCGCTCCACGGCCCCGGCGTCGCCGAGCCGCTCGGCGACCGCCCCGACGACGGTCTCCTCGAACGACGGCGGCTCATCGGCCAGGCACACCCAGGCGTACCCCAGCCATTCGCGCAGCCGCACCGGCAGCAGCCCGCGCTCGGTGCGGTCCACATCGGGCATGCTCGTCAGGTTCGGGGCGGCGGTGAGCCGACCGTCCAGGTCGTACGTCCAGGCGTGGTACGGGCACTGGAGCGAGCGCCGCACCGTGCCCGACTCCTCGGTGCACAGCCGGGCGCCGCGATGGCGGCAGATGTTGAGGAACGCGCGCAGCTCACCGGCGCGGTTACGGGTGATCAGCACGCTCTCGCGGCCCACCCGCACGGTGCGGAACGCCCCCGGCCGGTCCAGATCGGCGCTGCGCGCCGCGCAGAACCACATCGCCTCGAAGAGGTGCTCCTGCTCCCGCCGGAAGACGGCGGGGGAGGTGTACCAGTGGCCGGGGAGGGTGCTGATCAGGCTGGGGGACGTGGCGGCGGGGGATTCGGGAGCCACGGTCATGGAATTCTCCGTAAGGTGGGCGCGGCGGTGGTCGGCCGACGGGAGGTCGAGGAGGTCGATCGGGCGCGGGGGGTCACCGGCGGATGCGGTCCATGCCCGGATCGAAGAGGGGCTCGGTGGCGACGGTCGCGGGGACCTTCTCCCCGAAGTACTCGATGTGGACGGCGGTGCCGGGGACGGCCACGTCGGCGGGCAGCCAGGCGTAGGCGACGGTGCGGCCGATGGTGTAGCCGTACGCGGCGCTGGTCACGTAGCCCGCGGGCCGCCCGGTCTCGCCGACGGCGTACACCGGCTCCTTGCCCATGACGATCGCGGCCGGATCGTCCAGGGTGAGGCAGGCCAGCCTGCGCCGCGCCGTCTCCTCGCCGCGGCCCTCCAGGGCCGCGCGCCCGACGAAGTCGCCCTTGTCCATCCGGACGGCGAAGCCGACGCCCGCCTCGTACGGATCGTGCTCGGTGGTCATGTCATGGCCCCAGGCCCGGTAGCCCTTCTCCAGCCGCAGGCTGTTGAAGGCGGAGCGGCCGGCGGCGATCACCCCGTGCCGCTGCCCGGCCTCCCACAGCGTGTCCCACAGCCGCAGGCCCAGGTCGGCGGTGGTGTACAGCTCCCAGCCCAGCTCGCCGACGTAGCTCAGTCGCATCGCGGTCACCGGGACATGGCCGATGTAGGTGCGCCGGGCCTTGAAGTAGCCGAACGCCCGGTGTGAGAAGTCGTCCGGGGTCAGCGGCTGGACCAGTTCCCGGGCGAGCGGGCCCCACACCCCGACGCAGCAGGTGCCGGGCGTGATGTCGGCGATGTGGACGCCGTCGGGCGCGTGGCGCAGCAGCCAGTCCAGGTCGAGGCCGCTGTTCGCGCCCACCTGGAAGCTTTCGTCCGCGAGGCGCGCGACGGTCAGGTCGCTGCGTACGCCTCCGGCCTCGTCCAGCAGCAGGGTGTAGGTGACCGCGCCCGGCTTCTTCGCGAGCTGGTTGGTGGTCATGCGCTGCAGGAAGTCCAGGGCGCCGGGGCCGGAGACCTCCAGCCGCTTGAGCGGGGTCATGTCGTACAGCGCGACCCGCTCCCGGGTGGCCTTGGCCTCGGCGGCGGCGATCGGCGACCAGTAGCGGGCCGACCAGGCGTCGCGCGCGGGCAGTTCGAGCCCCTCGGCGAGCGGGGCGTTGGCCTCGTACCAGTGCGGCCGCTCCCAGCCCCCGCCCTCCAGGAAGTACGCGCCCAGTTCCCGCTGGCGCTCGTAGAAGGGGCTGACCCGCAGCGGGCGCGGCCGCTCCATGGGCTGCAGCGGGTGGATGACGTCGTAGACCTCGGCGAAGCTCTGCGCACCGCGCTCGGCGATGTAGGCGGGGGAGGTCTGGGCGTCCTCGAAGCGGTACGGATCGCATGCGTGGACGTCGATGGACGGCCGTCCGTCGGTCATCCACTCGGCGACGGCCTTGGCGACGCCCGCGGAGTGGGTCACCCACACCGCCTCGGCCAGCCAGAAGCCGCGCACCTCACGGGACTCGCCGATGACCGGCATCCCGTCGGGGGTGAAGGAGAAGACCCCGTTGAAGCCCTCCTCGACGCGGCTCGCGCCGAGCGCCGGGATCAGCCCGACGCTCTCCTCCCAGCTGGGCGCGAAGTCCGCCTCGGTGAACGGCAGCGAGGACGGCATCACCGGCGCGTCGTCGTAGGCGGGCACCGCGGCCGGGTCGACCGGCATCGGGCGGTGGGCGTAAGTGCCGATGCCGATGCGGTCGGTGTGCTCGCGGAAGTACAGATCGCGGTCCTGGAAGCGCAGCAGCGGCCGGCTCGCCTCGGTCCGCGGGTCGTTCACCCCGGCCAGCTCCGGCAGCGGCGCGGTCTTCGCGTACTGATGGGCCAGCGGCAGCAGGGGGACGCGGACGCCCGCCATCGCACCGATCAGCGGCCCCCAGAACCCGGCCGCCGAGACGACGATGTCGGCGGGGAAGGTGCCCCGGTCGGTGACGACGGCGGTGACCCGGCCGCCCTCCTGCTCGATGCCGGTGACGGTGTGCCGCTCCAGGAAGCGGGCGCCGCGCGCGGTGGCCCGCTCCATCTGGGCACGGCAGGCGAGCAGCGCGCGGGCCAGCCCGTCGTCGGGGGTGTGGAAGCCGCCGAGGATCTTCTCCGGATCGAGCAGCGGCCACAGCTCGGCGCACCGGGCGGGGGTGAGCAGTTCGCCCCGGACGCCCCAGGACGCGGCGAGCCCCGCCTTGCGGTGCAGATCGGCCCAGCGCTCCTCGCTGGTGGCGATCTCCAGACCGCCGACCGGGTTGAAGCAGGACAGTCCGTCGGCCTCCAGCGCGGAGAACTTCTCCACCGTGTAGACGGCGAACTCGGTGAGGGTCTTGGAAGGGCTGGTCCGGAACACCAGCCCGGGCGCGTGCGAGGTCGAGCCGCCGGGGGCGGTCAGCGGGCCCTGCTCCAGGATCGTGACCCCCCTCCAGCCGCGGGCGGTCAGCTCGTCGGCGAGCGAGCAGCCGACGATCCCGGCGCCGACGATGACGACGCGCCGGTCCTTCTGATCACCGGTCACGTTCCCGGCCGTCACATCCCTGGTCATCACAGCACCACCACCGAGCGCAGCACCTCACCGCGCTGCATCTTGGCGAACGCGGGTTCCACCTCGTCCAGCGAGATCGTCTCGCTGACGAACGCCTCCAGGTCGAGCTTGCGGCTGAGGTGGAGGTCGACCAGGACGGGGAAGTCCCGGCTGGGCAGACAGTCCCCGTACCAGGACGACTTGAGCGCGCCGCCCCGCCCGAACACGTCGATCAGCGGCAACTCGATGCGCATCTCCGGGTCCGGCACCCCGACCTGCACCAGCGTTCCGGCCAGATCGCGCATGTAGAAGCCCTGGCGGTAGGTCTCGGGACGGCCCACCGCGTCGATGACGATGTCGGCGCCCACGCCCCCGGTCAGCTCGCGGACCGCCTCGACCGGGTCCGTACCCCGGGAGTTGACGGTGTCGGTGGCGCCGAAGCGGGTGGCCGCGTCCAGCTTGGCGTCGTCGATGTCCACGGCGATCACCCGGCGCGCCCCGGCCAGCGCGGACGCGGCGATCGCCGCGTTGCCGACCCCGCCGCAGCCGATCACCGCGACGGTGTCGCCGTTGGACACCCCGCCGGTGTGCACGGCCGCGCCGTAGCCGGCCATCACCCCGCAGCCGATCAGCCCGGCCGCCTCGGGGCGGGCCGACGGGTCGATCTTCACCGCCTGCCCCGCCGCGACCAGCGTCTTCTCGGCGAACGCGCCGATGCCGAGCGCCGTGCTCAGCCGGGTGCCGTCGGCGAGGGTCATGGGCTGGGCGGCGTTGCGGCTCTCGAAGCAGTACCAGGGGCGGCCGCGGCGGCAGGAGCGGCAGGCGCCGCAGGGCGCGCGCCAGGCCAGCACCACGTAGTCGCCGGGGGCCAGCCCGGTGACCCCCGGGCCCACGGCCTCGACGATCCCGGCCGCCTCGTGTCCGAGCAGATACGGGAATTCGTCGCCGATGGCGCCGTCCCGGTAGTGCAGATCGGTGTGGCACACCCCGCACGCCTGGACCCCCACCAGCACCTCGCCGGGTCCGGGATCGGGCACGAGGACCGGCAGCACCTCCACGGGTGCGGCCCTTTTCAGCGCGACGACGGCGCGGACTTCTTGCGGCATGGCTCACTCCTCTGTTCTCCTGCGCTGGCAGGGACCGGTGCGTGGGAGCTGGCACGAGCTGGCATGAGCTACGGGGAAGAGGTGGGGAAGCCAGCCGGTTCAAGGGCCGCTGGTTACCCCTCAGTTGCGTATGGCGCGGCGTGTTGCGCGATGAGGGACATCCTGAAAGCCGCGTCCACGACGCGTCAAGAGGTACGCGAAAACCGTCCGTAAACCAGCGCTGACAGTGGGTTTCCCCTCCAGCGCACGACGAAGGGGCCGGATCGGATCCGGCCCCTTCGGGTGGGTCGATGGACGTTATCCGGTCAACCGGGGAAGCCCATGCGGCGGGACAGCTCCTCGGCGGTCTTCATGGCCTGCTCGGCGAGGTCCAGCAGCTGGCTCTGGGCCATCCGGTACACCGGCCCGGACACGCCGATGGCGCCGATGACCGCGCCGTCGTGGCCGCGCACCGGGGCCGCGACCGCGTTCAGCCCGATCTCCAGTTCCTCGCACGAGTAGGCGAAACCGCGCTCGGCGGCGGTCTCCAGCTGCTGCCGCAGCTCGGCCGATGTGGTGATGGTGTGTTCGGTGAACCGCGGCAGCTTCCGCGTCACCAGACGCTCCCGCCGCTCGCCGCTCAGATGGGCCAGCAGCATCTTGCCGCTGGCGGTCGCGTGCAGCGCGGTGCGCCGCCCCAGCCAGTTGTAGGCCGTGACGGCTGCGGCCCCGCGCGCCTGCATGATGTTGACCGCCGCGTCCCCGTCCAGGACCGCGATGTTGGCCGTCTCGCCGGTCTCGTCGGCCAGCGCCCGGCACACCGGGGCGCCCTCCTGCGAGATGTCGAGCCGGATGGCGGCCGCGCCCGCCAGTCTCAGCACCCCGGCGCCCAGGTAGTACTTCCCGCGGTCGCGCTCCTGGTCCACCAGGCCGCGGTTCTCCAGCACGCCCAGCAGCCGGAACGCGGTCGACTTGTGCACTCCCAGCTCATCGGCGATCTCGGTCACTCCGGCCTCGCCGAGTTTGGCGAGGATCTCCAGGACGCTGACCGCCCTGTCCACCGACTGCACTGCCCCGGCGGCCCCCCGCTTTTCCTCGGCCCGGTCCTCGGTCGTGTTCGTCATGGGTCTGATCTCACCATCCGGCGGCTCCGAGTGGGGCCTCTCGACGGGCAACTCTTGACGGCTGCCTTCCTAATCTGGATTCTGTTGCGCATCGCGCATTTCGATGCGCCATTCACAACGCATGATACCGATCAACGTGAGGGGGGCCAATGATTCCCGTCTGCCGTATCGAGGATCTGCCGGAAGGCGAGTCGGTGCGCATCGAGGCCGGCGACAGCCACGCGGCGATCGCGGTGTTCCACTCCGAGGGCGCGTTCTACGCCGTCGACGACACCTGCAGCCACCAGGACGCCTCCCTCTCCGAAGGCTGGGTCGAAGGCTGCTACGTCGAATGCCCGCTGCACGCCGCCCTGTTCGATCTGCGCTCCGGCATGCCCACCTGTCTGCCCGCCCGCAAACCGGTACGGACGCATGCCGTCACGGTGGTCGACGGAATGCTCCATGTCCACCCCCTGGTGCCCGCCGCCCAGGAAGAAGCCGTCGCATGATGCGGACGGTCACCGTCGTCGGGGCCTCGCTCGCGGGACTGCACGCGGCGCGGGGCCTGCGCGACCAGGGCTACGACGGGCGGCTGGTGATCGTCGGCGAGGAGCGCCACCGCCCGTACGACCGCCCTCCGCTGTCGAAAGCGTTCCTGACCGGTGAGGACCCGACCGGTGAGGGCCCGACCGGTGACGGCGAGCCGGACGGCGGCCTCGGCCCGCTCGCTCTCACCGGCCCCGAGGACGACGCCGAACTGGACGCCGAGTGGCTGCTCGGCGTCCGGGCCGACCGGCTGGACCCCGCGGCGGGCACGGTCGGACTGGCCGACGGCCGCACCCTGCGCACCGACGGCGTCGTCATCGCCACCGGGGCCGCGCCCCGGACGCTGCGCGCCGCCGCCCCGCCCGGGGTGCACACCCTGCGCACCCTCGACGATGCCCGGCGGCTGCGCGCCGAGCTGAGGGCGGGGGCGGAGCGGGTGGTCGTCATCGGCGCCGGTTTCATCGGCGCCGAGGTCGCCTCCTCCTGCGCCGCGCTCGGTCTCGACGTGACCGTGGTGGAGGCCGCGCCGCTGCCGCTCGTCCCGCAACTGGGGGAGCGCATGGCCCGGGCGTGCGCCGCGCTGCACGCCGCGCACGGCGTGACCCTGTTGTGCGGCACGGGCGTCGCCACCCTGCGCGGCAGCGACCGCGTCACCGGCGTCGAACTCGCCGACGGCCGGGTGCTGCCCGCCGACGTGGTGGTCGTCGGGGTCGGGGTGCGCCCGGTCACCGGATGGCTGGAAGGCTCGGGACTGGCCCTGGACGACGGGGTGCTGTGCGACGAGGGCTGCGCCACCGCGCTGCCGTCCGTCGTCGCCGTCGGCGACGTGGCCCGCCTCGCCCTGCCCGGTACGGGACGCACCGTACGGGCCGAGCACTGGACCAGCGCCGCCGAACAGGGCGCGGTCGCCGCCCGCAACCTGCTCGCCGGGACCACCGTCCAGCCGTTCGGCGCGCTGCCCTACTTCTGGTCCGACCAGTACGGCGCGCGGATCCAGTTCGCCGGCCGGCGCGAACCCGGCGACACCGTCCGGATCGCGGAGGGCGACCCCGATGAGGGCGCGGACCCCGGCGCCGGCTTCCTCGCCGTCTACGAGCGCGACGCGGTCCCCACCGCCGTCCTCGCCGTCAACCGTCCCAAGCCGTTCACGCGGCTGCGCCGCGAGCTCGCCCGCGCTCCCCGGCTCGCCGCGCGCTGACCGCCTCCTTACGGGCCCGCCGCCGCTGCCGGCGCATCTCCCGCGCCGTGCTGCTGGGCCGGGACACCACCCCGTAACGCTGGTTCCACACCTGGCGGGTCACCCAGACGTCCAGCACTCCCCAGGTCGCCACCACCGTGCTCGCCACCGCGATGAGCACGGCGGGGAAGGCGAACCACGAACCGGCGAACGCGCACAGCACCGCCACCATCGCCAGCACCATCGTCACCGCCACGATGATGACCGCCCGCACCGCCGACGTGCGCACCGGATCGGGCAGCCGCCGTCTGCGGGCCGGCTCCTCGGTCCACAGCCGGCGGGCCCCTGGTGCCGGGATGTCGCGATCCTTGTCCAAGGCGTCCATGACGTTCCCACCCCTTTCGGCGCTGCCCCGGTCCGGTCGGTCACACATGGCGGGACTTGGGTCGTATGCACCCCTAGTGTGCCTTGTTGGATCACGAATGGCAGCGATCGGCGGTTCCCGTGGGGAGAGGAAATCCGGCCAACGGTGTCCGGCCCTGCGCGCACCGTGACGGGCGTCGGTGTGCGCTGCCACGGGGCTTAAGTCCGATAATCACCTGACAACTGGTGATCATCGAATGTGGAGAGTTGCCGGAAGCCGTAGGACAAGCCTTCGGAATGACCATTCCTCAGTAGTAGGCTCGCGCCGCTCGTTGTCGCTCGTTGTCCGAGAACATCAGTCACCGCCCCGGCCCCCGGGGACGACGTTGGGGAGGCCATGCACTTTCGCGGGAAGTCCATCCGCAGGAAGATCGTGGCGCTGTTGCTGGTGCCGCTTGTCTCGCTGACGGCGATCTGGGCCTTCGCGACAGTGATCACCGGCCGGGAGGCGCTGCAACTGCTCGACGCCTCCGCCATCATCGACAAGGCGGGCCAGCCCGCCGAGGACGCCGTGCACGCCGTCCAGCAGGAGCGCCGTCAGACCCTGATCCTCCTCGCGGACCCACGCCAGTCCGACGCGCTGCCCCTGCTCCACACCCGGCAGCGCACCACCGACGAGGCCATCGGACGGCTCCGCGACGCCGAGTCCGACAGCGCCCTGCACGACCGGATGAACAGCGAGTCCGAGGATCTGCTCGACGACGTCCTCAAGGCATCCGAAGGCCTCGACAGCCTGCGCCGGAAGGTCGAGGACAACGGTACCTCGCGGACCGCCGCCTATGAGTATTACAACAAACTCGTCGAGCTCTGTTACGCGTTCCGCAGTTCGCTGCACGCCGTGCCCGACACCGACCTGGACAAGCAGGGCCGCGCGCTGGTCGCCATGATCCGAGCCCGGGAGGCGCTGTCCCGGGAGGACGCCCTGTACGTCTCCGCGCTGACGGCACGGAAGCTGACGCTGAACGACCTCAAGTCGATGTCCGACCTCATCGCCGAGCGCACCCTGCTCTACAACACCAACCTGCCGATCCTGCCCGCCTCGGAGCAGAAGATCTTCGCCGACTACCGGCGCACCAACGCCGCCCCCGCGGCGCTGCGCATCGCCGAGGGCAGGATCCTGGCCACCATGGAGCCGAGGCAGGCCATCGGCGCCATGGACCGGGAGCACTGGGAGAACGCGGCCGGGCCCGTCCTCAATGACTACGACCGGCTGGGCGACGAGGCCACCGACCGGCTCCAGAAGCGCATCGACCCGGTGGCCAACAGCGTCCTGCTCAAGGCGGGCGCCGCCGCCATCCTCGGCCTCCTCGCGTTCGTCGTCTCGGTCGTCGTCTCCGTCCGGATCGGCCGCGGCCTGGTCCGCGACCTGTCCCGGCTGCGCGACGACGCCCAGGAGGCGTCCAGCGTCCGGCTGCCGAGCGTGATGCGCCGCCTCGGCGCGGGCGAGCCGGTCGACGTCGAACGCGAGGTGCCCCGCCTGCGGCACGGCTCCGACGAGATGGGCCAGGTGGGCCAGGCGCTCAACACCCTCCAGCGGGCCGCCGTCGAGGCCGCCGTCAAACAGGCCGAACTGCGCCGGGGCGTCTCCGACGTCTTCGTCAACCTCGCCCGCCGCAGCCAGGTGCTGCTGCACCGCCAGCTGACCCTGCTGGACGCGATGGAGCGGCGTACCGAGGACACCGACGAACTCGCCGACCTCTTCCGGCTGGACCACATGACCACCCGCATGCGGCGGCACGCCGAGGGCCTGGTCATCCTCTCCGGCGCGGCCCCCGCCCGGCAGTGGCGCAAACCCATCCAGCTGATGGACGTCGTGCGCGCCGCCGTCGCCGAGGTCGAGGACTACGAGCGGATCGAGATCCGCAGGCTGCCCCGGGTGGCGGTGAACGGCCCCGCCGTCGGCGACCTCACCCACCTCATCGCCGAACTCCTGGAGAACGCCACCGTCTTCTCCCCGCCGCACACCGCCGTCCAGGTGCACGGGGAGCGGGTCGCCAAGGGCTTCACCCTGGAGATCCACGACCGGGGCCTCGGTATGACGCCCGACGCCCTGACCGAGGCCAACCTCCGGCTCGCGGAGACCCCCGAGTTCGAGCTGTCCGACACCGACCGGCTCGGTCTGTTCGTGGTCAGCCGGCTCGCCCAGCGGCAGGGCGTACGGGTCTCGCTCCAGCCCTCCGCGTACGGCGGCACCACCGCCGTCGTGCTGATCCCGTCCGCCCTGCTCACCGAGGCGGGCTCCGGCGGGGACCGCGCGGACGCCGACACCGGCCGCCACGAGCGGCGGAAGCGGGACGCCGCCCTGCCCAAGCAGCGCAGGCCCCGCGGCCCGTCCCCGTCCGTGGTGAGCGAGCCCTCCGCCGAGCAGCACCAGCAGGCGTCCGACAGCCGCTCCGGCGCCCGCGACGGCGGCCCCGCGCCGCTGCCCCGCCGCGTGCCGCCGGTGCTGGTCTCCGACCACGGCCACCCGGTCGACGGCGGCGGCAGCGGCGGCGGACGGCACACCCGGCCCTCCTGGGCCGACCGGACACGGCATCCGGAAACGGACCCGGAGGCCGGGAACGACGGCGAGGACCGGCGCCAGGACCAGGCGCCGGCCCCGGAGCGTCCGGCGCCGGAGCGCCGGCCCGCCTCCGGGCTCCCCAAGCGGGTACGGCAGGCGAGCCTCGCCCCGCAGTTGAAGGACGACCCCGAACCACCGGCGGAGGGCGGCCGATACGCTGCCGACACCGATCCCGAACGCGATGCCGAACAGGCGAGGGCCACCATGGCCTCGCTGCAACGGGGATGGCAGCGCGGTCGGCGGCAGACGGCCACCGGTCCCGGCGGTTCGGACACGGCACCAGGAACGAGAGATGAGGGGGACGGGCGATGACCGCATCGAACGCCGCAGCACGCAACGGATCGGCACCGTCGGGCGAATTGAACTGGCTGCTCGACGAACTCGTGGGCCGCGTCGGCAGCATCCGCAAGGCGCTGGTGCTCTCCGGCGACGGACTGCCCACCGGCGGTTCACGGGATCTGTCCCGGGAGGACGGCGAGCACCTGGCCGCCGTGGCCTCGGGATTCCACAGCCTCGCCAAGGGGGTCGGCCGCCACTTCGACGTCGGCCGGGTCCGGCAGACCGTCGTCGAGCTCGACGACGCCTTCCTGTTCGTCACCTCCGCCGGTGACGGCAGCTGCCTCGCGGTGCTCGCCGATGCGGACTCCGACGTCGGACAGGTAGCCTATGAGATGACGCTGCTGGTCAAGCGGGTGGGAGCGCATTTGGGCTCCGCCGCGCGATCCGGTGGGTGACGGAGGCGGGGGGAGATGACCGGAGACGGTGCGACCGACGACCGCTGGTTCGACGACGCCGCCGGACCGGTGGTCCGGCCCTACGCGATGACGCGGGGCCGCACCCGCAGCGCCGCGGAGGACAAGCTCGACCTGATCGCCGTCGTCGTCGCCGACCGGGTGGGCACCGGGGGGAGCGTCGCCGACCAGACGTTGTCACCGGAGCACATCGACATCGTCGAACTCAGCCGTGACACCCCACAGTCCGTCGCCGAGCTGGCGGCCGAGCTCGACCTTCCGGTCGGCGTGGTCCGCGTACTCATCGGTGACCTGCTTCACGCGGCACTCGTCCGAGTGTCCCGGCCCGTACCTCCGGCGGAACTGCCGGACGAGAGGATTCTGCGCGAGGTGATCAATGGTCTACGGGCACTCTGACCCGGGCCGCCCCCACATCATCGAACCCGTGACGCTCAAGATTCTCGTGGCGGGCGGATTCGGTGCCGGAAAGACCACCTTGGTGGGCGCGGTCAGCGAGATCAAACCGCTGCGCACCGAGGAGCTGCTCACCGAGGCGGGCAGGCCGGTCGACAACATCGCGGGAGTGGAGGGCAAGAAGACCACCACCGTGGCGATGGACTTCGGGCGCATCACGCTCCGCGAGGACCTGGTGCTGTACCTCTTCGGCACTCCGGGGCAGGACCGCTTCTGGTTCCTGTGGGACGAGCTGGCGACCGGCGCGCTGGGCGCGGTGGTGCTGGCCGACACCCGCCGGCTGGAGGACTGCTTCGCCGCCGTCGACTACTTCGAGCGGCGCGGCATCTCCTTCACGGTGGCCGTCAACTGCTTCGAGGGCGCCGACAGCTACCCGGAGGACTCGGTGCGCGAGGCGCTGGACCTCGACCCGGGCACCCCGGTGGTGATGTGCGACGCGCGCGAGCGCGAGTCCGTCAAGCATGTGCTGATATCGGTGGTGGAACACGCCTTGCTCGCCACCGCGGCCACCCACTGACCGGCCGCTCCGCCGCCCGGATCCGTAACGCCGGATCCCCGCGGCGGAGCCCGTCAGCGCACCGCGCGCACCTCAGCGCACCGCGATCACCGACGAGCCATGGCCGAACAGGCCCTGGTTCGCGGTGATGCCCACTCTCGCCCCCGCCACCTGGCGGTCGCCCGCCCGCCCCCGCAGCTGCTGGGTCAGCTCGTACACCTGGGCGATGGCCTGCGCCGGGACCGCCTCCCCGAAGGAGGCGAGCCCACCGCTCGGATTGACCGGGATCCGGCCGCCGAGCGCCGTCGCGCCCTCACGGAGCAGCCCCGCGCCCTCCCCGGCGCCGCACAGCCCCAGGTCCTCGTACCACTCCAGCTCCAGCGCGGTGGACAGGTCGTACACCTCGGCGAGCGACAGGTCCTCCGGACCGATCCCCGCCTCCTCGTACGCCGCCCGCGCGATCGACGGGCGGAACGCGTCCGCTGCGGAACCGAACCCGGCGGCGGAGTCGGTGGCGATGTCCGGCAGGTCGAGCGCGGTCCGCGGATACTCCGGCGATACGGAGGAGACGGCCCGGATCCGCACCGGGTCCGCCACCCCGTGCCGCCGCGCGAAGTCCACGCTGCTCAGCACGAGCGCCGCGGCCCCGTCCGAGGTTGCGCAGATGTCCAGCAGCCGCAGCGGATCGGCCACCACCGGCGACGCGGCCACCTCCTCGGCGGTCACGGGGGAGCGGTAGCGGGCATGAGGGTTGGCGGCGCCCGCGGCCGCGTTCTTCACCTTCACCGTCGCGAAGTCCTCGGGCGTGTCGCCGTACACCGCCATCCGGCGGCGCGCCCACAGCGCGAAGTACGCCGGGTTGGTGGCGCCCAGCACCCGGAAGCGCAGCCAGTCCGGGTCATCGGGCCGGTCACCGCCGGACGGTGCGAAGAACCCCTTGGGCGCCGCGTCCGCGCCCACCACCAGCACGGTGTCCGCCATTCCGGCCAGGATCTGGGCGCGGGCGGTGTCGATGGCCCGCGCACCGGACGCGCAGGCGGCGTACACGCTGGTGACGCGCGCCCCCTGCCAGCCCAGCGCCCCGGCGAAGGTCGCCCCCGCCACCTGGCCGGGATAGCCGCAGCGCACGGTGTTCGCGCCGACCACCGACGCGATGTCCGGCCAGTCGAGCCCGGCGTCCGCGAGCGCCGCCCGCGCCGCCTTCGTCCCGTACTCCACGAAACTCCGGCCCCATTTGCCCCACGGGTGCATCCCGGCGCCGAGCACCGCCACCTCGCCGGTCATGACCGCGCCTCCGCGGCGACCGGCCGCCAGTGCCAGGTCGACCAGCTCCGCCCGCCCTCCCCGGCCAGCACCCCCGGCACCACCTCGACCTCCATGCCGACCGCCAGATCCGCCACCGTCACCCCGGGCGCGCCCTGCCCGAGCACCACCATCCGCTCGGCGGCCAGCTCCACGGCGATCAGCGTGTACGGCTCCCAGTCGCGCGCGGGATCGGACGGGTACGGCGCGGGCGGGCGGTAGCGGCCGTCGGTGTACGACCACACCCGGCCGCGCCGCGACAGCGGCACCTCCTCCAGCTCCTCACCGGCGCAACCAGGTGCCCGGCAGAAGGTGTCCTCGCGCGGGAAGTACACCGCGCCACAGGCCCGGCAGCGGGTGCCCAGCAGCCGGAAGTCCCCGTCGCCGGAGGTGAACCACCCGGCGACCACGGGCGTACGCGCAGACGCCACGGCCTCTCCTGACGGACGACACGGTGATAACTGACGGTACGTCAGGAGTGTTGCACAGGGATCGCACGCTGGGTAACCCAGGTACATGACGGATGCCAGTGAACGGCGTGAGCCAAGCGTGGCGGAGACGGAAGAGGCGGTCCGCTGCACCGCCGTCACCAAGGAGTTCGGCACCGCCGGTACGGTCCGGGCGCTGGACGCCGTCGACCTCGCCCTCCGCCCGGGCGAGTTCTTCTCGCTCCTCGGCCCCTCCGGCTCGGGCAAGACCACCCTGCTGCGCCTGATCGCCGGGTTCGAGCGGCCCACCAGCGGCCGTATCGAACTCGCCGGGCGGGACGTCACCGCGCTGCCCCCGCACCGCCGTGACGTCCACACCGTCTTCCAGGACTACGCGCTCTTCCCGCACATGACCGTCGAGCAGAACGTGGCGTACGCGCTCACCGTACGAGGCGTCCGCAAGCCGGAGCGCACCGCGCGCGCCCGCGAGGCCCTCGCCACCGTCCGCCTCGACGGCTTCGCCTCCCGCCGCCCCGACGCGCTCTCCGGCGGCCAGCGCCAGCGCGTCGCCCTCGCCCGGGCCCTCGTCGACCGGCCCGCCGTCCTGCTCCTCGACGAACCGCTCGGCGCCCTCGACCTCCGGCTCCGCCAGGAGATGCAGACCGAGCTGAAGGAACTCCAGCGCACCACCGGCATCACCTTCCTCCTGGTCACCCACGACCAGGAGGAGGCGCTGACCATGAGCGACCGCGTCGCCGTCGTCGCGGGCGGCCGGATCGAGCAGACCGGCCCGCCCGTGGAGGTGTACGAACGCCCCGCCACCGCTTTCGTCGCGGGCTTCGTCGGCACCACCAACCTGCTGCGCGGCGAGGCCGCCGTCCGGGTGATCGGCCGCCCCGGCGCGTACAGCATCCGCCCCGAGCGCATCCGGCTCGCCGACCCCGCCGACACGCCCCTCGACGGCGAGCGCACGGTCACGGGGCGCATCGCCGACATCGTGCACGCCGGGGCGCACACCCGCTTCACCGTCGCGCTTCCGCACGGCGACCGGCTCACCGTGCACCGGCAGAACCTCTCCGAACTCCCGCCCACCGCCCGCCCGCAGGCCGAGATCAGGCTGGTCTGGGACGAGAAGGACGCCTTCCCGGTGCCCAGTTGACCTTCTCATTGCCGAAGGCACCCTGGCGTCGGCATGAGGGACGCGCGGATACTGACGGGGCCTCGAGCACCACGTGGGACGAGGAGGACCGGATGCGGAAACGGACGACATCCGCGTGGAGGTCCGCGGCAGCCGTGTGCGCGCTGCTGCTGACCGCCGCTGGCTGCGGATCCGACGACGACGGCGGCAAGGCCGCACACGCCCCCGACAAGCTCGGCAAGGGCGAGGGCAAGGTCAACATCATCGCCTGGGCGGGCTATGCCGAGGACGGCTCCAACGACCCCAAGGCCGACTGGGTACACCCCTTCGAGAAGAAGACCGGCTGCCAGGTCAACACCAAGACCGCGGGCACCTCCGACGAGATGGTCTCCCTCATGAAGACCGGCCAGTACGACACGGTCTCCGCCTCCGGCGACGCCACCCTGCGCCTCATCGCCTCCGGCGACGCCGCCCCCGTCAACACCAAGCTGGTGCCCCACTACAAGGACATCTTCCCGGCCCTCAAACAGCAGCCGTTCAACTCCAGGGACGGCCGCATGTACGGCATCCCGCACGGCCGCGGCGCCAACCTCCTCATGTACCGCACCGACAAGGTCAAGCCCGCGCCCGACTCCTGGCGCGCCGTCTTCGACGACGCCGCCGCGCACAACGGCCGGGTCACCGCGTACGACTCGCCCATCTACATCGCCGACGCGGCCCTCTATCTGATGCGAGCCAAACCGTCGCTCGGCATCAAGAACCCGTACGCGCTCGACTCCCGGCAGCTCGACGCCGCCGTCACCCTGCTCAAGAAGCAGCACCGGGCGGTCGGCGAGTACTGGAGCGACTACCAGAAGGAAATCACCGCATTCAAGGGCGGCGACAGCGTCATCGGCACCACCTGGCAGGTCATCGCGAACCTCGCCCGGGCCGAGAAGGCGCCCGTCAAGGCCGTGCTCCCCAAGGAGGGCGCCACCGGCTGGTCCGACACCTGGATGGTCTCCGCGAAGGCCGAACACCCCAACTGCGCCTACAAGTGGCTCGACTGGATCGTCTCCCCGAAGGTCAACGCCCAGGTCGCCGAGTACTTCGGCGAGGCCCCCGCCAACCGCAAGGCGTGCGCCGAGACCGCCGACCCGAACCACTGCGCCGTCTTCCACGCCGACGACGAGAAGTACTTCCAGCGCGTCCACTTCTGGACCACGCCCATCAAACAGTGCCTCGACGGCCGCAAGAACACCACCTGCACCGACTACGCCCAGTGGACCCGCGCCTGGACCGAGGTCAAGGGCTAGCGCGTGTCCCGCGCATCGGGCCGGGCGCGGCTGCGCCTGGCCGCGCTCCTCGGACCGCCGCTGCTGTGGCTGACCCTCGCCTACCTCGGCTCGCTCGCCGTCCTCCTCCTCTCCGCCTTCTGGACCACCGACTCCTTCACCTCCGACGTCGTCCGCACCTGGAACACCGACAACGTCCACGAACTGCTGACCACCCCCGTCTACCGCACCATCGCGCTGCGCACCCTCACCACCGCCGCCGCCGTCACCGTCCTCGACGCGCTCCTCGCCCTCCCCATGGCGTTCTGCATGGCGCGCGTCGCGGGCCCGCGGTGGCGCCGGCCGCTGCTGGTGGCCGTGCTCACCCCGCTGTGGGCCAGCTACCTGGTCAAGGCGTACGCCTGGCGGGTGATGCTCGGCGAGGACGGCGTGGTCAACTCCGTGCTCTCCCCGCTCGGACTGCACGGGCCCGGCTACGGCACCACCGCCGTCGTCCTGGTGCTCGCCTACCTGTGGCTGCCGTACATGATCCTCCCGGTGTACGCGGCCCTGGAACGGCTCCCCGAACGCACCCTGGAAGCCTCCGCCGACCTCGGCGCCGGCACCTGGCGCACCCTGCGCTCGGTCGTCCTGCCCGCCGTACGCCCCGCCCTGCTCGCCGGATCCGTCTTCACCTTCTCGCTCAGCCTCGGCGACTACATCGCCGTGCAGATCGTCGGCGGCAAGACCCAGCTCCTCGGCAACGCCATCGCCTCCCAGGTCACCCTCGACCTGCCGATGGCCGCCGCGCTCTCCGCCGTGCCCGTCGTCCTCATCGTCTGCTACCTGGCCGCCGTACGCCGCGCCGGCGCCCTCGACTCGCTCTAGGAGAACGCAGGATGAGGCTGTCGCGCACCGCCCGGATCGTCCTCGGCTGCGTCACCGCCGCCGGACTCGCCGTCGTCTACGCGCCGTTGCTGCTCGTCCTGCTCAACTCCTTCAACGCCGACCGCTCCTTCGGCTGGCCGCCCAGCGGCCTCACCGGCCAGTGGTGGCGAGCCGCCCTGCACAACCAGGGCGCCCGCGACGCCCTGCTCACCTCGCTCAAGGCCGGGCTCGCCGCCACCGGGATCGCCCTGTGCCTGGGCACCATGGCCGCGTACGCCGTCCACCGGCACCGCTTCTTCGGCCGCCGGACCGTGTCCTTCCTGCTGGTGCTGCCGATCGCGCTGCCCGGCATCGTCAGCGGCATCGCCCTCAACGCCGCCTTCCGCACGGTCCTGGGCCCGCTCGGCATCGGCTTCGGCCTGTTCACGGTGGTCGTCGGGCACGCCACCTTCTGCGTCGTGGTCGTCTTCAACAACGTGGCGGCCCGGCTGCGTCGCATCGCGCCCTCGATGGCCGAGGCGTCCGCGGACCTCGGGGCGCGCCCCTGGCAGACCTTCCGCCACGTCACCTTCCCGGCCATGCGCTCGGCGCTCTTCGCGGGCGCGCTGCTCGCCTTCGCGCTCTCCTTCGACGAGATCGTGGTGACGACCTTCACCGCCGGCCCCGGCACCCGCACCCTGCCCATCTGGATCTACGAGAACCTGGCCCGGCCCCACCAGGCCCCCGTCGTCAACGTCGTCGCCGCGACGCTCATCGCCCTGTCCGTGGTGCCCGTGGCCATCGCGCAGCGGCTGTCCTCGGACACCGCGGGCGGGCGGCTGTGAGTCTCAGTGCCTCGTCAGCGACCGGCGCGAGACGGGGAAGTCGAAGAAGGTGTCCGGGAACGGCTCCGGCTGGTACGTGTAGTGCCACCACTCCTCGGCCAGATTGACGAAGCCCTGGGCCTCCATCGCGCCCTTGAGCAGCAGCCGGTTGGCCCGCTGCGTGCCCTTGATCCGCGGATCGAGGGTGTGCGAGAGGGTGTCGAAGCAGTCGTAACCGGTGCCCATGTCCACCGAGTTGTCGGGGAAGCGGTCCTTCTTCGGCGCGTAGCAGGGCACCAGCTTCTCGCCCGGCACGTACGGGCGGGTCGGCAGCGCGGGCAGCTTCGCGATCGTCAGGTCCATGGTGCTGCCCCGGCTGTGCCCCGACTTCTCGGCGATGTAGCCGTCCTCGAACAGCCGGGTCTTGTCGACGTCCGGATAGAACTCGCGCTTCATCCGCTGGTCGTCGAGGTCCTTCGCCCAGTCGACGAAGGTGTCCACCGCGCGCTGCGGCCGGTAGCAGTCGTACACCTTCAGGGTGTAGCCCCGGCGCAGCAGCTGACGCTGCACCCGGTGCAGCGCCCTGGCCGCCGGGCGGGTCAGCAGGCACAGGGGCTCGCGATAGCCGTCCACGGGGCGGCCGGTGAAGTTGTGCGGCGTGAAGTACCGGATCTCCTGGCGGATCGTCGGGTCCACATCGCTCAGCGCCACGAACTCCTTCGGCGCCTCGGGCCCGGCCTCCGCCTGCGCCGGGGCGGGCGAGGCGAGGGCCATGAGAGCGGCGACGGGCAGGGCGAGCGCGCGCAGCGCGGTGGTGAGTCTTGGCATGCACACCCAACTACCCCGTGCCGCCGGGCCGCGAACCACCCCGGACCCGCACCGGATACCCCGCCTCGACGCCGCCCTCCCGCTCGACCCGCACCTCGTCCCCGCGCAGCCGGGAGACGAACCGCACCAGCTCCGCCTCGGCCCAGCCGTCGCCCGCGTCCACCGCCATCGCCCCGCCGCCCTTGCGCCCCTGACACGGCGCCCACACCTCCAGCTCCACGCCGCCGTCCGGCGCCGCGACGGGTATCACCGCGCCCGCCCGGGCCAGCACCGGGATCCGGGACAGCGGGGCGTCCACCACCACCTGCCCGGGGCCCTCGTAGGCGCGGCCGGTCGCCGTGTCGTACCAGCGGCCGCGCGGCAGCCGCACCGCCCGCCGCACCGCGCCCTCCTCCAGCACCGGCGCCACCAGCAGCGCGTCGCCCAGCAGGAAGGCGTCCTCGCAGTCGCGCAAGCCGCGGTCCTTCGGCTGCCGCCACCACACGGGCCGCACATAGGGCGCGCCGGTACGCTCCGCCAGCCGCGCCAGCGTCATGAAGTACGGCAGCAGCCGCTGCCGCTCGCGCAGCGCCGCCGCCGCGTGCTCCAGCACCGTGGCCCCGAACTCCCACGGCTCGCGCCGCCCGGCCGCGATCGCCGAATGCGTACGGAACAGCGGCAGATACGCGCCCAGCTGGAACCAGCGCAGATACAGCTCCGGCGACGGAGAACCGGTGAAGCCGCCGATGTCCGGGCCCGAGTACGGAACCCCCGACAGACCGAGCCCGATCACCAGCGCCAGCGAGGCCCGCAGCCCCGGCCAGCCCGTCGTCACACCACCGGACCAGCTGCCCCCGTACCGCTGGAGCCCCGCCCAGCCGGAGCGGGAGAACAGGAAGGGCCGCTCGTCGGGGCGCAGCTCGCCGAGCCCCTCGTACCCGGCCCGGGCCATGGCCAGCCCGTACACGTTGTGCGCCTCCCGGTGGTCCCCGCCCCGGCCCTCCAGGGCGTGCCGGGCCGAGCGCGGCAGCGTGGGCTCGCCGAAGGCGGCGAACGACACCGGCTCGCATCTGTCGTGCCACACCCCGGAGAAGCCCTGCTCCAGCCGCTCCGCGTACAGCCCGCCCCACCACTTGCGCACCCGCGGATCGGTGAAGTCCGGGAACACCGACTCGCCCGCCCACACCACCCCGCGCACCTCCCGGCCGCGGGCGTCGGTCACGAACCCCTCCGCCGCCGACCCGCTGTCGTACACCGCGTTGCCCGGCTCCGCCTTCACCGCCGGGTCCACGATCGACACCAGCCGCACCCCGTCCCCGCGCAGTTCCGCGGCGAGCCCCGGCAGATCGGGGAAGCGCGCCGCGTCCACCGTGAAGACCCGGTGCCCGGACAGATGGTCGATGTCCAGGTGCAGCGCCGACAGCGGCAGGTCCCGCTCCCGGTAGCCCGCCACCACCCGCCGCACCTCCTGTGCGTCGCCGAACCCCCGGCGCGCGTGGTGGTGGCCGAGCGCCCAGCCCGGCGGGACCGCGGGGGAGCCGGTCAGCGCCGCCCAGCCGTGCAGCACCCGGGCCGGGGTGCCCACGAACACCCAGTAGCGCAGCGGCCCGCCCTCCATGCGCATCCGCACACCACCCGGCCGGTCGTGCCCCGAGCCCGCGCCCTCCTCGCCCTCCCGCAGGCCGACCGTGCCGTCCCACGAGTTGTCGTGGAACACCAGATGGGTGCCCGCGTCGGCCACCACCAGCTGCACCGGCATCGTCAGATACAGCGGATCGTCGCCCGGCCCGAAGCCGCCGCCGGGGTCGGTGTTCCACAGCCGGTACGAGCCGTCCCGCAGCCGCGGCCCGCCCGCCCGTCCGCCGAGCCCGAAGAACCGCGCGTCCGCCGCCACCTCCGACCGCTGGTGCCAGCGCGAGCCCGGCACCCCCGCAGCCCCGCCCTCGCAGCCCCGGTCGACCACCGCCCCGGCCGGCTCCCACCAGCGCGGCGGCAGATCCCGCCGCAGCACCACCCCGCCCGGAGTGCGCACCTCCACCGCGCCCATCCGCGACACCGCGACCGTCACCCGCTCCGACACCACCCGCCAGCCGCCGTCCGTGTCCGGCTCCAGCTGGGCCCGCTCGTCCGCCTCCGGACAGGCCCCGTCCAGCGCGTACGACGGCTCCGGCTCGGCCCCGTCCCAGCCGCAGAACACCGCCCCGCCCGCCGCCACCCGCACCCGCAGCGAGGACCGCGCGAACCGCACCACGCCACCGCCCGGCTGCGGATCCGCGCCCTCCACCACACCCGGCACCCGGGCCAGCTCCGCGCCCCGCCGCGGCAGTCCGGTCGCGTCCGTGCGGCGGCGCCGCCACGCCCAGCGCAGGGAGCGCAGCCCCCGCGCCGTACCGACCACTTTCACCGACCGCACCAGGCCACGCGCATTCATACTGATCACTGTGCCATTGACGAGGCAGGACGCGACCATAGTTCAACTGCCGTTCACCCGTGGTCGTCCCACATGCCACCCACCGCGGATGTGGAGTGGCGCCCCTGGTGCACAAGTCGATCACATGGCATCGTCCTGCTCGGACGCCGAAGCAGCCGACGACGCGGACCAACCGGATCTAGCGCACCGAAGCGGACCTCCCGGGAGCCGAACACAGATGAACACCGCAGCGCACCCCGACCACCTGCCCGGCCCCCTGTGGCAGCCCGGCGCGGACCGGATCGCCCGCGCCCAGCTGACCCGCTTCCACGCCTGGGCGGCCGAGCGGCACGGCGCGCCCGCCGCCCTCCCCGGCGACCCGGCCGCGAGCTACGCCGCGCTGCACCGCTGGTCGGTGGAGGAGCTGGAGACCTTCTGGCAGTCGGTCGCCGAGTGGTTCGAGGTGCGCTTCGGCACCCCGTACGACACCGTGCTCGCCGACCCCGCCATGCCCGGCGCCCGCTGGTTCCCCGGCGCCACCCTCAACTACGCCGAACACGCCCTGCGCGCGGGCGAGGACCCCGCCCGCGCCGACGACCCCGCGCTGCTGCACGTCGACGAGACCCACGAGCCCCGCCCCGTCACCTGGGCCGAGCTGCGCGCCCGGGTCGGCGCGGCCGCCGCCGCCCTGCGGCGCCTCGGCGTCCGCCCCGGCGACCGGGTCAGCGGCTACCTGCCCAACATCCCGCAGGCCGCCATCGCCTTCCTCGCCACCGCCGCCGTCGGCGGGGTATGGACCTCCTGCGCCCCCGACTTCGGCGCGCGCAGCGTCCTGGACCGCTTCCAGCAGGTCGAACCGGTCGTCCTGTTCACCGTCGACGGCTACTCTTACGGCGGCAAGACCCACGACCGCACCGAGACCGTCGCCGAGCTGCGCCGCGAACTGCCCACCGTGCGCGCCGTCGTCCACATCCCGCTGCTGGGCACCCCCGCCCCCGAGGGCGCGCTCGCCTGGGACGACCTGGTCCGCGAGGGGACGGAACCGGTCTTCGAGCAGGTGCCCTTCGACCACCCGCTGTGGGTGCTCTACTCCTCCGGCACCACCGGACTGCCCAAGGCGATCGTGCAGTCCCAGGGCGGCATCCTGCTGGAACACCTCAAGCAGCTGGGCCTGCACAGCGACCTCGGCCCCGAGGACCGCTTCTTCTGGTACACCTCCACCGGCTGGATGATGTGGAACTTCCTGGTGTCCGGGCTGCTCGTCGGCGCCACCGTGGTGCTGTACGACGGCAGCCCCGGCCACCCGGACACCGCCGCCCAGTGGCGCATCGCCGAGCGCACCGGCACCACCCTGTACGGCACCTCCGCCGCGTACGTCATGGCCTGCCGCAAGGCCGGTGTCCATCCGGGGCGCGACTTCGACCTGTCCCGGGTGAAGTGCGTCGCCACCACCGGCTCACCGCTGCCACCGGACGGCTTCCGCTGGATCCACGACGAGGTGGCGGAGGACATGTGGATCGCCTCCGTCAGCGGCGGCACCGATGTGTGCAGCTGCTTCGCGGGCGCCGTGCCCACCCTCCCCGTCCACATCGGCGAGCTGCAGGCCCCCGGCCTCGGCACCGACCTCCAGGCATGGGACCCACAGGGCCGGCCGGTGACCGACGAGGTCGGCGAGCTGGTCGTCACCCGCCCCATGCCGTCCATGCCGGTCCGCTTCTGGAACGACCCCGACGGCAGCCGCTACCGCGACAGCTACTTCGAGATGTTCCCCGGCGTCTGGCGCCACGGCGACTGGATCACCCTCACCTCGCGCGGCACCGTCGTCATCCACGGCCGCTCCGACTCCACCCTCAACCGGCAGGGCGTACGGATGGGGTCCGCCGACATCTACGAGGCGGTCGAACGCCTCCCCGAGATCCGCGAATCCCTCGTCATCGGCGTCGAACAGCCCGACGGCGGCTACTGGATGCCGCTCTTCGTCCACCTCGCCCCGGGCGCCACCCTCGACGACGAGCTGCTGGCCCGCATCAAGAGCACCATCCGCGCCGAGCTGTCCCCGCGCCACGTCCCCGACGAGGTCATCGAGGTCCCGGGCGTCCCCCACACCCTCACCGGCAAGCGCATCGAGGTCCCGGTCAAGCGGCTCCTGCAGGGCACGGCCCTGGACAAGGCCGTCAACCCGGGATCCGTGGACGACCTGGAGCTGCTGCGCTACTACGAGCGGCTGGCCCGGACGAAGGGCGTCGCCGCCGACTGAGGGAGCGTTGTCGGTGCCCCCGGTTACGGTGAGTGAGCACTGAACGTTTGCGCTGAGGGGGAGTCATGGCGCACACCGACACCGGAACCGGCGGCCCCGGCCGCACCCACGACCACGGCGACGACCGCGGCACGCCCACCGCGATCCGCGCCCTGCGCAAGGAAGTGCCCAGCGTGGTGGCGCTGTTGGCGGCCGAGGAGGACTTCGCCGCCATGCGGCGTTACGCGTCGTTCGGCTTCGACGACCATGCCCGGTACCTGCGGCGGATGGAGGGGCTGCTGCGGGCGCTCTCGTCACAGGGCGTGCACACCACCGTCGCCCTCTTCGACCCGGTGGCCTACCAGGAGTACTGCGCGCACACCCGGCTCGACCCGGACACCCCCGCAAGCCGCAGCCGCTTCACGGCGGAGGTGGCGTCCACGGGTGCCACCGTCGTCTACGAGGGCCAGTCCGTCGACCAGTTGCTGCCACGCCTGATCACCGCGGCCGAGGAGCGCGCCACCTGGGAGTACGCGTCGGCCGTGCTCGCCCGCGCGGGCGGCCGTGACGGCTGCGACGCCTGTGGGGACGGCACCGGCCGCGCGGCGTTCGACCGCGCCACGGCCGCGCTGTACGCGGTGCTCGACGCGGCGGGACCGGGCCTGCACCACCTGGTGTGCAGCGTCCCGGTGGACGACACCCCGCTGGCCGCCGTGGTGCACGCCACCGTGCGCGAAGGCCGGCCGCCGAGGCTCGCCGAGCCCGGCGCCCTCGTCTTCCGCACCGTGCTGGCCTGCGGCATCGCCACCGGAAGCCCCGGCGGCATCGTCCTGCGGACGAGCCGGCCCGGAGCGCCGGACACGGTCCGCGGCTGGGCGCTGCGCGACGGCTGGCCCCGCCCACTGAGCGAGGCCGAGGTGTTCACCGCGTACTGCACCGACGCCCGGACCGGTGAGCCGATCCCGCCGGAGCACGGCGTCGAGTACCGGGCGGGCCTCCCCCTGCCCAGGCCGCTGCCCCGGCCCGAGGAGGAGTGACACGGCGAAGGGCCCGTCCCACCGCGGTCACCGCGGCGGGACGGGCCCTCTCGCCCTGCTTCAGCTCATCGGCTCACTCGCCGGACAGCACCGCCTGCGCGGCCCGGCGGGCGTCCTCGGCGGTGTCCGCCGCGCGCGCCGCCGAAGCGGCCCGCTCGCACTGGGCGAGGGTGTGCTTGGCCAGCGTGGCGCGGACATACGGGATCGACGCGGCACCCATGGAGAGGCTGGTGACGCCCAGACCGGTCAGCACACACGCCAGCAGCGGGTCCGACGCGGCCTCACCGCACACCCCGCAGCTCTTGCCCTCGGCCTGCGCGGCCTCGGCCGACGCCGCGACCAGGTCGAGCAGCGCGGGCTGCCACGGGTCCTGCAACCGCGACACCGCCCCCACCTGGCGGTCCGCGGCGAATGTGTACTGGGCCAGGTCATTGGTGCCCAGCGACAGGAACTCGACCTCCTGGAGGATCGAGCGGGCCCGCAGCGCGGCCGACGGAATCTCCACCATCGCGCCGAACTTGGCCTGCAGTCCGGCCTCCCGGCACGCGTCCGCGAACGCCTTGGCGTCCAGCCGGTCGGCCACCATCGGCGCCATGACCTCGAGATAGACCGGCAGCCCCTCGGCCGCCTTGGCCAGCGCCGTCAATTGCGTCCGCAGTACCTCGGGGTGGTCCAGCAGCGTGCGCAGCCCGCGTACGCCCAGCGCCGGGTTGGGCTCATCGGACGGGGTGAGGAAGTCCAGCGGCTTGTCCGCACCCGCGTCCAGGACCCGGACCACCACCCGGCCCTCGGGGAACGCCTCCAGCACCTGCCGGTAGGCCTCGGTCTGCTTCTCCTCCGACGGCGCCTTCGTGCTGTCGTCCAGGAAGAGGAACTCGGTCCGGAACAGCCCCACGCCCTCGGCGCCCGCCTCGACCGCCGCCGGTACGTCCGCCGGACCGCCGACGTTCGCCAGCAGCGGCACCTTGTGCCCGTCGGATGTCGCCCCCGGACCGGACGAGGCGGCCAGCGCCGCCCGCCGCTCCTCGGCGGCCCGGGTCAGCTCCGCCCGCTTCTCCTCGCTCGGCGACACGAAGATCTCGCCCGTGCTGCCGTCCACGGCGATCATGGTGCCCTCGACCAGCTCCCCGGCACCGGGCAGCGCCACCACGGCCGGGACCCCGAGGGCGCGCGCCAGGATCGCGCTGTGGCTCGTCGGCCCGCCCTCCTCGGTCACGAAGCCGAGCACCAGGGTCGGGTCGAGGAGCGCCGTGTCGGCCGGGGCGAGATCGCGAGCGATCAGTACGTACGGCTCGTCGCTGTCGGGCACGCCCGGCATCGGCACACCCAGCAGCCGCGCCACGATCCGGTTCCGCACGTCATCGAGGTCGGCCACCCGGCCCGCCAGGTACTCCCCGGCCCCGGCCAGCAGCGCCCGGTACGCGGCGAAGGCGTCGTACACCGCGCGCTCGGCGGTGCTGCCCACCGCGATCCGCCGCTCGACGTCGGCGATCAGCTCCGGGTCCTGCGCCATCATGGCCTGCGCCTCGAGCACGGCCTGGGCCTCACCGCCCGCGAGGTTGCCGCGCGCGATCAGATCCGCCGATACGGCCTCCACCGCCTGGCGCGCCCGACCCTGCTCACGCGGCGCCTCGTCGGCCGGAATCTGCTTCGCGGGCGGCTCCAGTACCGCCGTGCCCATGTGGCGCACCTCGCCGATGGCCACCCCGTGGCTCACGCCGACGCCTCGCAGCGTTGTCTCCATGTCACCTGTCCCCGGTTGATACGGCGGAACCCCGCCGTGGTGGATGTCGTACTAGCCGTCGACGCCGCCCGGACCGGTTCCGGACGGCGTCGGGGTCACGTCCAGCTGAAGAGCGCGTCGCCCGGCTTCACATCGCCGTCCTCCCGGACCGCGGCAAGGGAATCGGTCGTGGCCTCCAGGGCCACGACCGGACAGATCGGCGACTTACCGGCGGCCACGGCCGCCGCGGGGTCCCAGCGCACGATCGCGTCACCGCGCTTCACGGTGTCCCCCTTGTTGATGAGGACATCGAAGCCGTCACCGTTGAGCTGCACGGTGTCGATCCCGAGGTGGGTGAGGACCCCGTGCCCGTCCTCGTCCACGACCACGAACGCGTGCGGGTGCAGCGAGACGACGATGCCGTCGACCGGAGCCACGGCCACACAGGTCTCGAGCACCGGGTCGATCGCCGTACCCGGACCGACCATGGCGCCCGAGAACACGGGATCGGGAACCGCTGTCAGTCCGATCGCGCGCCCGGCGAGCGGAGACGTCACGGTGGTCATGGGAGGCCTCCCGGGGTGAAGATCCATCTCGCGCCGTCACCGCCTGTCCCGGACAGCGCACTGCCCAGAAGCGTAAGTCATAGGAACTTGGGATTCCGCACAAGCGGCGCAGGCCGGAGACCCCCGGAGGACCCCGAATCGATTTGCCACGGCCGCGTGAGGCGCTGTACTGTCGTACTCCTGCCCATCCGGATGAAGCATCGCAGTCAACTGCGGACTCGTCCAGGTGAGGGCGGCACCTTCAGTCACTTGATCCAAATCTCGGATCTGCTTTCGCATGCCATGCGAAAGACACGGATTCGGAGAGCGGAAAAAGGTCTGATAGTGTGTGAGACACGAAAGGCCGGAAAGCCGAAAGGCTGAAAGGTCCGGAGGGAAAAGCCCGGAGAAACCGGTGATACGGTTTCAAAGGAAGCGTCCGTTCCTTG
>NZ_JBEYAL010000058.1:0-42600 GCF_040631655.1 Streptomyces sp. NPDC019937 | reverse complement strand
CCGCCAGGACCGCGCCCGGTCCGCCTCCTGATCCTCCGGATCACTCCCGGACCCGACCGGCCTGAACCGGCCCCGACCGGGCACCACGGACGACACCGAGCGCACGTCCGCGACATCCGCACCGCATCCCGACGGGTCTCCCCGTGCGCGGCGCGAGGGCATCTCTGGCATCCGTCCCAGCGGCCTCGCCCTGCCGCCGCGTCACGCATGAGGAGAACACCATGACCGTCATCGACACCCCGCCGAACCCGCCGGTGCTGCGCGACGCGCGCATTCCCCCGGACGGTCTGTACGAGGGGCCGCGTACGCTGCGCCGACTGCCCGAGGGATGGCGGGAGCGCCCGTACGAGCGCTTCGAGCTGGTGCCCCAGGGGCGCACCATCGGGGCCGAGATCCGCGGGGCCGACCTCTCCCGGCCGCTGGACGCGGGGCTGCGCGAGGAGCTGAACCGCGCCCTGCTGGAGTGGAAGGTGCTCTTCTTCCGCGGCGCGCACCTCACCTCCGCCCAGCAGCGCGACCTCGCCCGCAACTGGGGGGAGCTGGAGACCAATCCCCTGCTCGCCGCCGGATCGAGCGAGGACGTGGTCCGCTTCGACAAGAGCGAGGGCGCCACCCCCACCTTCGAGAACGTGTGGCACGCCGATGTCACGTTCCGGGAGCGGCCCGCGCTCGGCGCCGTGCTCCAGTTGCGCGAGGTCCCGCCCGTCGGCGGGGACACCATGTGGGCGGACATGGCCGCCGCGTACGACAACCTGCCCCGGGAGGTGCGGGACCGCATCGACGGCGCCACGGCCGTGCACGACTTCATCCCCGGCTTCTCCCGCTTCTACGGCCCGGAGCGGCTGGCTCCGTTCCAGGACGTGTTCCCGCCCGTCGAGCATCCGGTGGTGCGCACCCACCCGGAGACCGGGCGGCGGATGCTCTTCGTGAACACCTCCTTCACCACCCGGATCACCGGCATGGACCGGGAGGAGAGCGACCGGCTGCTGGCCTATCTGTGCCGTCAGGCGCAGGTCCCGGAGTACCAGGTGCGCTTCCGGTGGCAGCCCGGCGACGTGGCGTTCTGGGACAACCGCGCCACCCAGCACTACGCGGTGAACGACTACGCGCCGCACCCGCGGGTGGCCGAGCGCGTGGCCATCGAGGGGGACCGTCCGTTCTGACGCGGTCCGGTCCGGCCGTTCCGGGCCGGACCGGTCGGCGGGGTGCGACGACCCGTGTGCCCCGCCGACCGGGAACGATGCCCCGCTGCTCGGGACTGATCAGGATGCGGGGATATCGGCGCGGCCATGGCCAAAGCTGAGGTATACCGTTACCGGGGCAACGAGTTGACGGTCTTCACGGGCCGATGAGACAGAGGCCGGGCTGTGGCAGGGGGCCTCGGAGGTTACGGGTGCGATACCGGGTCCTTGGGGCGCTCGAGCTGTGGGACGGGGACGGTTGGACGTCCCTCGGCCCGGCGAAGTGGCGGATGCTGCTCGCGGTGCTGCTGTGCCACGCCAACCGGACCGTCCCGGCCGAACGGCTCCTGGACGAGCTGTGGGGTGAGGGTCAGGCGCCGCAGAGCGCGGCCAAGTTGCTGCAGACGTATGTCTCCCGGCTGCGGCAGAGCCTGGGCGACGCGTCCGGCGGCGCCCTGATCACCGACAAGCAGGGCTACAAGGCGCACGGTTACCGGCTGGCGGTGGAGGCGGCCGACTTCGACGCGCACCGGTTCGAGCAGTTGGTCGAGGAGGGGCGGCGCGGTCTGGACCGGGAGGCCGAGTTTCCCAGTCCAGCCCGCGCCGCCGAGCGGCTGCGCGAGGCGCTGGTGCTGTGGCGGGGCACGCCGTTCGCGGACGTGCCCCCGACCCCGTCCGTGGAGGCGGAGACCACCCGGCTCGGCGAACTCCGGCTGCAGGCCGTGGACGCCCGCATCGACGCCGATCTGCGCTGCGGCCGGCACGCCGATGTCCTGGGCGAGCTGGAGGCGCTGACCGCCGAGCATCCGTACCGCGAGGGGCTGCGCGGCAGGTTGATGCTGGCCCTCTACCGCTCCGGCCGGCAGGCCGACGCCCTGGCCGCCTACCGCGATCTGCACCGGCTGCTGGCCGAGGACCTCGGGGTCGAGCCGATCCCGCCGCTGCAACGGCTCCAGCAGCGGATCCTCACCGCCGACGCCTCCCTGCTGGCGCCGCCGGCCCCCCGCAAGGAGGAGCGGCCCGCCGCTCCGGCCCCGCGCGCGGCCGCCCGGGGCCCTCGCCAACTGCCGCCCGCCAGCCAGGCGTTCACCGGCCGCCATGGCGAGGTGGCGGTGATCCGGGCCCTCCTGGACCAACGCGACCAAAGTGATCCGGGCGCGGAGGGTGGAGGGGACGGCGACGGCGGCGGGGCCGGGCGTCCCGTGGTGATCGCGGCCATCGACGGCACCGGCGGCGTGGGCAAGTCCACGCTGGCCATCCACGCCGCGCATCAGCTCGCCGACCGGTTCCCGGACGGTCAGCTCTACGTCGATCTGCACGGCACCACCGCCGGGCTCTCGGCCCTGGAACCGGCCGAGGTGCTCGGGCGGTTCCTGCGCGCCCTGGGCGTGGACGGGTCGAGCGTGCCGGGCGACACCGACGAGGCGTCGGCCCAATTCCGCTCGCTGGTGGCGGGGCGGCGGATGCTGGTCATCCTCGACAACGCCGCCGGCGTGGACCAGGTCCGTCCGCTGCTGCCCGCCGGACCCGACTGCGCCGCGCTCGTCACCAGCCGCGAGATGCTGACCACCCTGGAGGGCGCCACCCATCTGCATCTGGACGTCCTCCCCCACGACCAGGCCGTGGCGCTGCTGGAGCGGATCGTCGGGGTGGAGCGGGTGCGGGCCGAGCGCGAGGAGGCCGAGGCCATCACCCGGCTGTGCGGCCGTCTGCCGCTGGCGCTGCGGATCGCGGGCGCCCGGCTGGCCGCCCGCCCGGCCTGGCCGCTGCGCACCCTGGCGTCCAAACTGGCCGACGCGCGCGGCCGGCTGGACGAGCTGCGCTTCGGTGACCTGGCCGTACGTACCAGCTTCGAGGTGAGCTACGACGCGTTCCGGCTCGGCGGACGCTCCGACGACGCGGACGCGGTACGGGCCTTCCGGCTGCTCAGCACGGTGCCCGGGCAGGACGTGAGCCTGCCGGTGGCGGCCGCGCTGCTGGACCATCCGGCCGACCGCACGGAGAACGCGCTGGAGCGGCTGGTCGACGCGCAGCTGCTGGAGAGCCCGGACTCCGTCCGGTACCACATGCACGATCTGCTCCGGCTGTTCGCCTCGGAGCGGGCCGAGCAGGAGGAACCGGAGGCCGAGCCCGCGGCGGCGCTGGAGCGGGCGATGTCGGCTTACGTGGCCACCACCCAGCGGGCGGTCACCCTGCTCGACCCGCACCGGCCCTGGCCCCGCCACCCGGTCGAGGGCGCCGAGGTCCCGCTGCGGGACCGCAACGAGGCGGAGGCGTGGCTGAAGGCCGAGTCGGGCAACCTGCTGGCCGCCGTCGCCCACGCCGTCACCCAGTCCGACGCGCTCGCCCGGCTCGGGATCCGGCTGGCCCAGGCCCTGCAGTGGTTCCTGTATCCGCGGGCGCACGCCCAGGATCTGCAGACCATCAACGAACTGGCGATCGGGGCCGCCCGGCGGCTGGGCGACCTGGAGAGCCAGGCGTGGGCACTGGACCACCTCGCGGGCGCGCACTGGCTGCGGCACAGTTACGAGGAGATGCGGACCACCCTGGAGTCGGCGCTGGAGATCTGGCGCGCCATCGGCCATCAGCGGGGCGAGCAGCGGTCTCTGTGCAACCTGGCGGACGCGCTGACCGAACTGGGCCGGTTCGAGGAGGCCATCGAGGTGCAGCGGCGCCAGCTCGCCCTGGCCCGGGACACCGGGGACGTGGCGGCCGAGGTGATCGGCCTGGGCAACCTGGGCCGCGCCCACCGCGGTCTCGGCCGCCCCGAGGACGCCCTGACGTACTTCAAGGAGAGCCTGGAGCAGGCCCGGCGGACGGGCGACGTCCACCATCAGGGCTTCGCGATGTACGAGATCGGCATCACGTACATGGAGCAGGGGAAGTTCCCCGAGGGCCGGGCGCACCTGGACGAGGCGCTGCCGGTGTGGCAGCGGCCGGGCATGTACGAGAGCTGGCGCGGGCACACCTGGAGCGGGCTCTTCCCCGCCTGTATGACGCTGCAGATCGGCCCCGGCCCGCACTGAGGCGGGGCCGGGGGCGTGCGCCCGGTGGTTACGGCTTGCGGGCCACCCCGCCGTAGGCCCACACCCGGCTCGGGTCGTGCTCGGCACCGATGCCCGGACGCCAGGCGGCCAGCTGCACCAGGCCCGGTTCGAGCAGGTCGAGCCCGTGGAAGAAGCCCTTGATCCCGTCGTAGTCGCGCGGGGCCGCGGCCACCGGGCTGACGCTGAGCGGGGCCCAGTCCCGGTCCTCGGGCGTCTCGTCGGTGAAGTCGCCGGTGACATGGGACAGGATCAGACAGCTGCCGGGGGCGGCCCACTCCATGAGCCGGGCGACGACGCCGTACGGATCGTCCTTGTCCTCGAGGTAGTCGAGGATGAAGGTGAGCACGATCCCCACCGGCTTCCCGGGGTCGAGCAGCCGGCACACCTCGTCATGGGCCAGGATCTTCTCGGGCTCGCGCAGATCGCCGTCGATCATCGTGGTGCCGGGGACGGCCAGCCGGGCCTGTCCGTGGCTGGCCACGATGGGGTCGTTGTCGACGTAGACCACGCGGGCCCGGGGGTTCACGGCCTGGGCGATCTCGTGCACGTTCGGGGTCGTGGGCAGGCCCGAGCCGATGTCCAGGAACTGGCTGATCCCGGCGTCGGCCAGCTCGGCCACCGCCCGCTGCAGGAACCGCCGGTTGGACAGGGCGGTGTCCCGGATCTCCGGCGCGATCCGCAGAAAGCTCTGGGCCTGCTCGTAGTCGGCGAGGTAGTTGTCCTTGCCGCCGACGAGGTAGTTGTAGACCCGCGCCGGGTTGGCCTGCCGGCCGGAGTGGCGGCCGTGGTCGGCCGGCTGCCACTCCACCGTGGTGAGCCCGATGCCGGGCCCGCTGCTGTTCATCCGAGAATCCCCTGCCCTTGAGCCTGCGTCGCCCCGTCGCTTGCCGTCACCGTCACCGTCACCGCGGATGCGGTGCCGGGCCGGGACGCCAGGTGACCGTGTCACTGGGCCCGGGTTCCGCCCAGGCGACGGGGGCCCGCGACCAGAGGTGGAACGGCAGGTCGACATCCGCGGACACCCGGCTGAGCTGGCCCCAGGAATACGCGTGGGAGTGGACCACCGCGGCGTGGAGCGCCGCTTCGAGGCAGGCGCGCGCGGTCCGTTCCGCCCGGCAGGTACCGCTCGGGCCGGAGCCCTCCACCCCGCCGGAGACCTGATAGGTGCTCCAGGCGTAGAGGGGTTCGGCCTCGGTGTGCGGTTGCTGCTGCTGGTCGACGTTCACTGGCCCTCTCCAGACGCATCCCTACCGGCGGGGCTTGGCGATGCGTCCAGCATCGGGGAGGGCGGATTACCGGCGGTATAGCGGCGGTAAAGCGGTATGCCACCGCGCTATACCGGCCGGGACGTGCGGGACGTACGGGATGTGCCGGGTCTACAGGGGCGGGAGGAAGCGGCTCATTCGGCGAGCCAGGTCAGCACCTCGCGGTTGATCCGCTCGGGCTGCTCCAGGTGCAGGAAGTGGCCCGCGCCGTCGACGATTTCGATCCGGGAGCCCGCCGGGAGGTGGTCCTTGGCGCTGTGGACCACGTCGGAGCCGATGCAGCCGTCGTCGGTGCCGTGGAGGAAGAGGATCGGCCGCTCACCGGTGGCGGTGATCGCCTCCTGCTCCGCCGCGTACGCCGCCACGTGGCGCGTCGGGTCGAACAGCGCCTTGTAGTAGCCGAGCGCGGCGGCGAGGTGGGCCGGGTCCTTCAGGCTCTCCTTGACGTGGGCGATGTCCTGCGCGGAGTCCTGGTAGCCGGGCGACCAGTCGCGCCACAGACCGTCGATCAGCGCCATGTCGTGGGCCGCGGCGCCCGCCTCGGCCAGCGGGGTCTGGAACAGGAAGATGTAGAAGGAGCGCTTGAACTGGCCGTAGTCGAAATTGAAGAAGTCGGCCAGCACGCCGCCCAGCGGGGGCACGGACATCGTCACCGCGCGCCGCCAGCGCTCGGGAGCGTGGGCGGTGGCGCCGTAGGCGGCGATGGCGCCCCAGTCGTGGCCGATGAGCACCGCGTCGCCGTCGGCGCCGAATGCCTCGTGCAGGGCGTTGGCGTCGGAGGCTATCGCGCCCGCCTGGTAGGCGCCGTCGGCGGGGATGGCCGTGGGTGCGTAGCCCCGCATGAAGGGGGCGACGGCGTGGTAGCCCGCGTCCGCGAGGGCGGGCAGCAGATGGCGCCAGGAGTGTGCGGTGTCGGGGAAGCCATGCAGGCAGAGCGCCAGCGGGGCGTCCACCGGGCCCGCTTCGAGATAGCCGAGTTCGAGTCCATTTGCGGTGATGCTCTTGACCTGTGTCACGCTCAGCGATGCTAATTCACCGTCAGGAACACGTCCACGAACGGCATCGGGCGATTTCCTCACCGCCCGATGATCCGGCTGCGGGGTGGCCTTCGGGGATGGCAGACTGCGCGCTGTGCCGTCCGGATCCACGGGACCGGGAAACGGACACCCGCGTGATGCCCGCCCGGCCCGAGGGAGGCCCCCATGACCAGCCCGAGCAGCTCCGTAGCGGACCCACATGAGGCCATGGAGCACCGCGGGTTCCTCTACCGCGACGAGGGCGAAGTGGTCGACATCTGCGTGCCGTTCCTGCGGGAGGGGCTGGAGGCCGACGACGCGGTGGCCGTGGTGGCCGCCAAGTCGAACATCGCGGCGCTGCGGGACGCCCTCGGGCAGGACGCCCCGGCGGTGCAGTTCGAGGACGCGCTCAGCTGGTACCAGCACCCGGTGAAGACCATCGCCGCGTACGGCTCCTTCGTGAGGGCCGAGTCGCCGCGCCGGGTCCGGGTGATAGCCGAGCCGGTGTGGCAGGGCCGCACTCCGCTGGAGGTCGTGGAGTGGGCGCGCTACGAGTCGATCGTGAACGCGGCGTTCGCCCACTCCGGCGCCCGCGCCATCTGCTGTTACGACCGCCGGGTGCTGCACCCCGAGATCCTGACGTACGCGCGCCGGACCCATCCCGAGATCATCGACGGTCAGGGGCCGGAGCAGAGCCTGGAATACCTGGCCCCCGGCCCGTTCAGCGCCACCTGCGACCGCCGGGCGCTGCCACCCGTTCCGGCGGTGGCCGACCGGCTGCCGGTGGGCACGGCCGACCTCGAGGCCGTGCGGGTCTTCATCGCCGAGCGGGCCGGGCGGCACGGCATGGGCCAGGAGGCCCTGCGCAACATGGTCAGCGCCGTCACCGAGGTGGCGAGCACCGCCCTGCACCACGGCCGTGCCCCGGCGGAGCTGCGGGTGTGGGCCCAGGACGGCGATCTGGTCTGCGAGATCGCCGGACCCGGCCACTGGTACCCGGACGCCCTGTGGGGCTTCACCCCGCCGGAGGGGTCGGAGACCGGGTTCGGGCTGTGGGGCGTCCGGATGCTGTGCGATGTCGTCCAGATGCAGACGGACGCGGACGGCACGCTGATCAGGCTGCGCACGGGGCTGTGACCGGCACGGCCCCCTGGTGACCACCACGGGGCCGGTCAGGGAGTGCGCGGCCTGAGCATGATCGTCCGTGAGACGGCGAAGGTGACCGGCACGGCCGCCGCCGCGGCGATCAGCGGGGCCGTGCGGTCCCCCAGGTGCGCGAGGTCGACGAGGACGTACATCCCGCCCGTCGTGATCACGAAGTTGGCGGCCGTGGACAGCGGGAAGAGGAAGAAGGCGCGCCACGTCGGCCGCACCCGGTAGGTGAACCGGCAGGTGAGGAAGAACGAGCCGACCGTGCTCAGGGCGAACGCGGCGATGTGGGCGGCCAGATAGGGCAGCGGGACCAGCAGGGCCAGGTACAGGACGTAGTACGTACCGGTGTTGGCCACGCCCACCAGGCCGAAGCGGGCCAGCTGCCCGACGAGGGGGCCGTGTCTCACCGGACCAGCTCCTCCAGCCGGTCCGCCGGGACCGCGTTGGTGGACTGCACCAGGAAGTGCGGGCGCCGCTTGACCTCGTAGTAGATGCGGCCGATGTACTCGCCGATGACGCCGACCATCACCATCTGCACCCCCGCCAGCGCCGTGATGATCACGATGAGGGTGACATAGCCGGGGGTGTCGACCCCGTTGACGACCGCGCTCCCCACGATCCACGCGGCGTACAGCGAGGCCACGGCGAGCAGCAGCAGCCCGAGGTAGACGGCGGCCCGCAGCGGCTTGTTGTTGAAGGAGATCAGCCCGTCGGCCCCGTAGTTGAGGAGCTTGCCGAAGGTCCACTTGCTGCGGCCCTCCTCGCGCACGGCGTTCTCGTACTCGAAGGTGACGCTCGGGAAGCCCACCCAGGCGAAGAGCCCCTTGGAGAAGCGGTTGTACTCGGCGAGGCTCAGGACGGCGTCCGCCGCGCGCCGGGACAGCAGCCGGAAGTCGCCCACGCCGTCGACGAGTTCCACGTCGACCAGGCGGTTGATGAGGCGGTAGTAGGCGCGGGCGGTCAGGACGCGGGTGACCCGGTCGCCGTCCCGGGTGCGCTTGGCGATCACCTGGTCATGTCCCTGGGCGTGGAGCTGCACCATGCGGCCGATGAGTTCCGGCGGATGCTGGAGATCCGCGTCCATGATCACGACGGCGTCGCCCGAGGCGTAGCGCAGTCCGGCGAGCATGGCCGCCTCCTTGCCGAAGTTGCGGCTGAAGGAGACGTAGCGGACCCGCGGGTCGGTGGCGGCCAGCTCTTTCAGCAGGAAAAGGGTGCGGTCGGCGCTTCCGTCGTCCACGTAGACGAATTCGCATTCATGGCCCAGTAACGCCGCCTCTTTTACGACGTGGTCATGAAAACGAGCGATGACGGCTTCTTCGTTGTAGCAGGGAACGACGACGGAAATGAGCATGGATTCCCCCGGGATGACGGTGCGTGCGTCGGTGGAAGTGCGGGCGTCGGTGGAAGTGCGGGCGTCGGTGGAAGTGCGGGCGTCGGTGGAAGGGCGGGCGTCAGTGGTGGACAGGGCGGGCCTCCCCGCGACGGCGGGCGCGCAGCGCCCGGAGCGTGGCGACGGCGGTCAGGGCCAGCAGGGCGGCGGCACCCACGGCGCCTCCGACGCGCAGCCCGGGCGGCCGGAAGGTGCAGCTGACCGAGGTGGCGCCGCCGTCGAGGGGCACCGCGACGAGTCCGAGGTAGGTGGCGGCGGGCCGGTCCGGGCCGTCGCCCGCCGCGCACCGCCAGCCCGCGATGCGCGGGGCGGCGATCACGGCCAGGCCCCGGGAGCCGGGCGGCAGTTCGGCGCTCAGGGAGCCGCCGGAGACCCGTACGCCGGTGGCGCCGCGGGCCGTCAGCCGGTCGACGGCGGCGCGCAGCCTCGCGGTGTCCAGGCAGCCGATGGCTTCGCGCGGGATCACACCGTTCTTGCGGGCGGTCAGCGACACCTCCACCCGGCCGGAGCGCGGGGCCGGGCCGAGCGGCTGCATGGCCGCGAGCTTGGTGACCGGCCAGTCGCCGCGGAATCCGGACGGGGGCCGCCGGGGGCCGCGCATCAGCGCGTTGCCCCAGTAGTGCGGTGCCCACAGGAAGACCTCGCTGCCGCCCGGGCAGGTGGCGGTGAGCCGGGCCGCGCGCGGGGAGGCGGGCAGCCGGTAGCCGTGGGCGGGGCCGCGCTCGGCGGGCCCGCCGTCCGCACCGCGCACCGCGATGCCGCGCGGCAGCGTGTACACCCAGGCGCCGAGCAGGAGTTCCTGGTTACGGAAGGGCGAGGCGCCGTAACCGGGCGCCGTCCCGGCGGCGGGGCGGACGGTGACCAGGGGCGGCGCCTTCTGCCGGTCGACGGTGACCGTGGAGGGCCGGGCGGCGTACGCGTCCTGGTGCGGGTCGGCCGAGGAGCGCACCCGGGCGCCGACCGAGAAGATCGCGTCGGTGACCGGGTTGTCCAGGCTCTGCACCGCGCGGCCGCGTGAGGTGGTGCCGCCGCCGAGGGCGGTGAGGGTGCGGCTGAGCACATCGGAGGTGAGGCTGCTGTAGTACGCGGCGCCCTGTCCGCCGACCATCAGCGGGTCGTTGTTGACGGTCTGCTCGCGGCCCGGTTCGGTGCGGTAGCGGGGCCAGCCGTCCGCGTCGGCGATCACCTTCCGCTGGCGCTCCTGGCGCTCGCCCCAGGGCGCGTAGTCGTCGAAGTGGCGCAGCCGGAGCCGGTCGGCGACGGCCATGGTGGCCGCGGACTGGCCCACTTGGGCGCCGATGAGCACGACGACGGCGAGCACGGCCGGAAGCGGTCGGCCGAGCCGGGCGGCGAGGCCGTGCAGCGCCACGGCGGCCGCCACGGCGGCGACCCCGGTGAGCAGCAGCGGATACGTCCACCAGTGGATCTGCGCGCCGGAGCGCGCCGACACCGCGATCAGCGCCAGCAGCCCGCCCGCGGGCAGCAGGGCCCGCGCGGTCGGCACGCCGTGCGCGCAGGAGAGCCAGGCGGCGATCACCAGCAGCCCGCACAGTACGAAACCCTGCCGGTACTGGCTGCCGTTGGGCACGGCGAAGGCGTGCCAGGCCAGCTGGGTGGGCGCCCACCGCATGGACAGCGTCATCGCCGCCACCAGCAGGGTCCAGCCCGCGCGCAGCCGCCGGGGCGCGGCCGGGTTGAACGGCAGCGTCAGGGCGAGCAGCAGCGCCACGGTGTCGATGTACAGGGCCGGGCTGCTGAAGTCGTACGTGCCGGGCAGCATCCGGGCGAAGACGTCCGTCCAGGGCTTGGGCGTGAACCGCGCCTCCTGGCCCGGGTAGGCGTGCCGGGTGCCGAAGTAGACGACGCAGACCAGCGGCGCGGCGAGCCCCACGCCGAGCCCGCAGGCCGCCGTCAGCCGGGCGAGGGGGCGGATCCCCAGCGGTATCCGGCTGATCAGGGCCCGGGTGAGCAGGACCAGCGCGGCGCCGAGGGTGGCCATGTACGCGGTGTAGAAGTTGGCGATCCAGACCACCGCGACGACCAGCGTGGCCGTGACGAACCGCCGCCCGGCCAGCACCTGTTCGCCGGCCAGGCACAGCAGGGGCAGCGCGATGAGCCCGTCCAGCCACATCGGGTTGTACGAGGCCTCCGCCACGGACCAGCCGCACAGCGCGTACGACGCCCCCAGCGCCCCCGCGGCCCACCAGCGGCCCGGCTGGAGCCGCGGCAGCAGCACGGCCATCACCGCGCCCGCCGTGGCCGTCTTCAGCAGGGTGATGACGTACACCGCCAGGTCGATCTCGTCGCGCGGGAAGACGGCGACGAGCAGCGCGAACGGGCTGCTGACGTAGGTGCCGAGGTCGGGGAGGAGCGAGGCGCCGAAGCCGGAGTGCCAGTTGAGGAACAGCCCGCCGTCGCCGCGGACGTACAGCAGGTCGCGCAGCTGGGCGTGGAACGGGATGAACTGATTGCCCAGGTCGTTGACGGCACGGGTGCGCGGTCCGAACGGATAGCCCCCGGCCACGGCGTCGCCGAGGCAGAGCGCCACCAGGGTGAGGAGGGAGGCGAGGGCGGCGGCCCGGATACGCGTGCGCGGGCGCCGCACGGTGATGGGTCGCGGTAATGCGGCCGGTTCCCGGAGGGGCCTGCCGATATCGAGTTTCTGTATCACGTCAATTACTTGTCCGGGGAAATTGGTCTGGCGTGGTCGGTGTGTGCGGCGCTGCGATCGGTTTGACGGACACAATGCGCACGAGGTTGTGCGGGCCGGAGGGAAAGCAGGAATTCACTAGGTTCCAGGGACGGAATTAATGCTTCATATTTCCCGGGTTCACTTCGGCGCCGCCGGGAGTTGGGGCACTCCATGGTCGGCCAGCGGGCCCACCTCGAGCCCTGCGGCGCGGCACGCGGTGATCAGGTGCGGCAGGGCCGCCAGGGTGACGCGCCAGCAGCCGGGGGCGCTCGCCCGGTCGGAGTCGTGCAGCAGGACCGTGGCGCCGCCCCGGAGGCCGCCCCGGAGGGTGGCCAGCACCGAGGCCGGCGTGGCGTTCGGGGACCAGTCGCGCCCCCAGGCCGACCACAGCACGGGCCGCAGCCCGGCGCGTACGGCCGCGAGCCAGCGGCCACCGGTCAGGACGCCGTACGGGGGCCGGTACCACAGCGGTACGGCGCCGGTGGTCAGCCGTACCGCCCGGGCGGCGCGGCTGACCTCGGAGACGTCCCGGACCGGCCTCGGCAGCCAGGGGCGGTCGTGGGTCCAGCCGTGGACGGCGAGTTCATGGCCGCGGAGCGCGATCTCGCGCGTCGTGCGGGGATAGCGCACCACGCTCTCGCCCAGCACGAAGAACGTGGCGGTCACCGCCAGCTCGTCCAGGGCGTCCAGGAAGCGCGGGGTGGAGTGCGGATCGGGGCCGTCGTCGAAGGTGAGGGCGATGTGGTCCCACCGGCCCCGCCCGGCCAGGGCGGGGAAGAGGACGCGCCGGGGCCCCGACAGCCAGGTGCCGGCCGGGACCAGGTGCGCGGCCGCGGCCAGCACCGCCGCGTTCCGGGCCAGCCGACCGGTGCGCCGCCCGGCGGTCATGGCGGGCTCCCGCCACCCGGGACCCGTCGTACCGCCGGCCGTGCCGCCGCGCCGGCGGTGTCCGCGTCCCAGCCCTCGGCCAGGGCGGGCGACCGGGTGAGGCCGACGATCCCGGCCGCCATCAAGGCGACGCCGATCGCCTCGGGCAGCAGGCGCAGGCCCAGTTCGACGCGTTCGCCGAACAGCACCCAGCCCAGCGCGATGCTCACCAGCGCGTCCCCGAGGGTCAGGGCGGGCTGGGAGGCCGCCAGGGTGCCCGCGCGCAGGGTGACCTGGAGCATCAGGAAGCTGAGCAGCCCCACGAGGCACACCGCGTACAGCGGCCAGCCGGTGAACACCGCGGCCGCTCCCCCGCCGAAACGCCCGGTGAACTCCTTGATGAGGGCCGCCGTGCACGCGAAGCCGACGGCCGTGGCACAGCCGAGCGCCGCGGCCCGCCCCGCACCCCGCAGCACCCGCGCCACCAGGACCAGGGCCCCCACGACGAGCGCCAGGACCACCCCGGTGGGCAGCCACAGCCCGTTGCGGGACATGGCACGGCCGTGCGAGGGGTCGGCCGCGACGAGGAAGAGCGCGAGCCCGGCGGCGAGCATCACGAACGCCAGCCAGGTCCGGCCACCCGGCCGCCGGTGGAACACCAGGCTCCCCACCACCAGGGTGAACAGCAGCTCACTGACCAACAGCGGCTGTACGACGGAGAGCCGCCCCACCGCCAGCGCCCCCACCTGGGCCACCGCCGACACCACCATCGCCGCGCCACCGGCCAGCCAGTACGGGCGCCGCAGCAGCCGCGGCAGATGCCGGAGCGCCTGCCCCACCCCGCCGCCACCGGCCCCCCGAAGCTCCCGCGCCTGGTCCATCGCGGCGCGCCGCTGCAGGACGGAGGCGGCGCCGTTGCCCAGGGCGGACAGCAGCGCGAGGAGGACGGTCAGGACGCCCATGCCGCCCTCACCCGAAGCGGGCGGCCAGCCGGTGGTACAGCCCCGGCGCCGCGCCGCGCACCAGGGCGGGCAGCCGCAGCCAGGCCGGTACGTACACCTCGTCCCGGCCGCGCGCGACGGCGTCCCACACGGCGTCGGCGACCCGCTCGGGCGGCAGCGGGCGCGGCATCCGGCGGGTGTACGGGGCGCCGCGGCGGGCGAAGAACGGGGTGTCCACCACACCGGGGACCACATGGGTGACGCGTACGCCACCCCGGCGCACCTCGTGGCGCAGGGCGTCGGCGAAGACGCCGAGCGCCGCCTTGGCCGCGGAGTACACCGCCTCGCCCCGCACCCCGACGCTGCCCGCGACGGATCCGATGAGCACGATGTGGCCCCGCCGCTCGGCCAGCATGTGCGGCAGGACCATGCGGACCAGCCGCATGGTGGCGAGGAGGTCGACGCCCACCACACGGTCGATGGCGGCGGGCGGCATCGCGCTGAAGGGGCCCGCCCAGCCGATGCCCGCCCCCGCGACGAGCAGATCCACCCGTCCGGCGGTACGGAAGGCTGCCTCGACCAGGCCACGGCCGCCCTCGGAGGTGGCCAGATCGGCCGGGAGGGCGATGGCCGCGGTGCGGGCGGCCACCAGGTCCAGGCGTTCCCGGTGGCGGCCGCTGACCAGCAGCCGCCATCCGCCGCCCGCCGCGAACCGGTGCGCGACGGCGGCGCCGATCCCCGAGGACGCTCCGGTCACCAGCGCCACCCCGGTTTCGGTGGGGGCGCCTCCGGTGGCGGGACCGGCCGTGGTGGGCGCGGCGGCGTGCGGCTGTGCGTCCGGCAGAGGGCGGGCCATGGCATCTTCCTGTCTCGCTGCCGACCGGACGGCGCATGCACACCACCGGCCGTCGAGCGCGCGGTTTGACGGCACGCGGAGCGGATACCTCCAGTGAGCCATGAGCGGCCGCGCCTCGCACCATCGGAGGTGAGCATGCGCCTGCCGTCGCAGCGTTTTCTCGTGGTGAGCGCGAGCATGGGGGCCGGGCACGACGCGGTCGCCGCCGAGCTGGTGCGCCGACTGGAGCACGAAGGACACCGGGCGGACCGGGTGGATGTGCTGGACCTGCTGCCCGCCGGGGTCGGGCCGGGGCTGCGGGTCTTCTACCGGACGGCGGTGCGCCGGGCCCCGGTGGTCTACGCGGGCATCTACCGGGCGTTCTTCCAGCCCGGCCCCGGCCCCGCTCCCGGCCCCGGCAGGGGGCCACGGCCCGGCACCGCGCCACTGGCGGCGCTCGCCGAGGCCCGGCTGCTGGCGCTGACCGAGCGGCTGCGGCCGGCCGCGGTGGTGCCCGTCTTCCACCTCGCCGCACAGCTCACCGGCCGGCTGCGAGCCCGTGGGAGGCTGACGGTGCCGAGCGCGGTGGTGGTCACCGACTTCGCGGTGCACCGCCAGTGGCTGCACCCGGGCAACGATCTGCATCTGTGCGTCACCGAGGACGCCGCCGAACACGTACGGCGGAGCCTCGGCCGGCCCGCGCTGGCCACCGGCCCGCTGGTGGCGGAGCGCTTCCTCGGCCCGGCGCCCGGAGCTGCGGGCTGGCGGCGCCGCTTCGACGCCCATGCCCCCGGCCGGCCGCCGGTGGCCCTGTCCGCCGGGGCCTGGGGCGCCGGTACGCGGCTGGCGGCCACCGCACGGCTGCTGTCCGCCGCGGGATATCTTCCGGTGGCGCTGTGCGGCCGGGACGAACGGCTGCGCCACCGGCTGTCCCGGTGGCCCCGGGTGATGGCCCTCGGCTGGGAACCGGACCTGCCCGGACTGCTGGCCGCCACGCGGGCGCTGGTGGACAACGCCGCCGGACAGACCGCGTTGGAAGCACTGGCCACCGGAGTCCCGGTGGTGGGCTACCGCCCCATCCCGGGCCATGGGCGCGAGGGGGTCCGCCGGATGGCCGCCCTCGGCCTGACGGACCACGCGGCGGACTCATGGGAGCTGCTGCGCCTGCTCGACGCGCTCACCGCGCCCTCGGAGCCGCGCGAACGCCGTATCGCCGCGGGCCGACGGCTGTTCGCCTCCGACCCCGCCGACGTCACCGCCCGGCTGGCCGCGGTGACGTCCTCGTGAAGGAGTGGGTGGACCGCGGCTCCGGCGCCCGCACAGCCGCCGACCCGTCCGGGTCCACCCTCTCCCAAGGGCCACTTCCGCCCCCGCTACCGATGAGGTGGCGGCACACTGGCGGGAGAGCGGCGGTCAGCTGGTGGCCGCGGCCTCGTACAGGCCACGCCCGGAACGCTTGGCCCGCTCCGTCGTGCGCAGCCGCTCCAGCGTGTTGCGCACCGAGTTCACGTTGGTGCGCGTCTCGTCGCGGCCCAGGGCCTCGTTGACCTCGGACGCGCGCATCGGACGGCCCGCCTTCCTCAGGCAGCCGAGCACCGACTCGGCGAGCCCGGTGGAGCGCTCGGAGGAGGTGCCCGCCGCCTTGGCCGTCTTCTCGGTGGCCTTGGCGGTGGCCTTCTCGCTCGCCGGGGCACTCTTGTCGGTGGCCTTGGCCGCCTTGGTGGTGGCCTTCGTGGTGGACTTGGTGGTGTCCTTGGCCGCCGCCTTCTTGGCGGGCTTCTTGGCGGCGGTCTTCTTGGCCGCGGCCTTGGTGGCGGTCTTCGCGGTCCGGCCGCCGGTGGTGGACTTGGCCTTGCTGCGCTGTCGGCCGATGGCGGCCTTGCGCGTGGCGGTGGGTGTCCGGGTCGCCGCCGCCTCGGCGGCCGCCTTCGGCTCGGCCTCGGTAGCCGCGTCCGCGGCGGTGGCGGTGTCCTCGGACACCGGCTTCGGCTTCGCCTCCGCGATGTCTCCGTTGGCGGTCTGCGGGAGCGCGGCGGCTCCCGACAGGGCCTGAAGGCTGCTCAGCGCGGTGCTGACCACCTCCAGCCGCTGGGTGACGGCGTCCAAATCACCCTTGAGGGCCTCCTGTTGCTTCTCCAGCTGCGGAAGTTCTGCCTTCAGTGCCTCGATCGTCGAGCCCACACTCTTGTCGGCACTCAGCGCGTTCGCCATCGCTTCGTCCCCTTTCTGGGCGTCTGCGCCCATCGTTGCTGCGATTATGCCTGCTGTTAGGTGTGTGCGGTGCCCTGTGTGCCACCACGCAAAACAACTCGGACCGCCTTGACGGCTACGGAGCAGCCAACTTTCCATGAAGTCACGTGGCGCGAACCCCCTTGTCAGACCGGCCGTGTCATCCGCAGGAGTGGTGGCGCGCGTCGTGATGACGACACATCAGGCGCGAAAAACACCGCGCGCGCCCCACACCACCCGGATACCGTGAAACGCGCCTGGAGCCCGAGAGGTTCCGCTGGTGAGGGCGGGGATAGCGGCCGCGTCACCGACGCGGCCGACGACGAGAAGGCGACGCACACCATGAACGATCCGAAGGCCGGCACCCTGAAGGTGCCCGGCGCCACGCTCCATTACGAGGTGCGCGGCACCGGTCCGGTGCTGCTGCTGATCCCGGGCGGGGCCGGTGACGCCGCCTCCTACGACCACGTGGCCCCGGCCCTCGCCGGCCGGTACACGGTGGTGTCCTACGATCCGCGCGGCATGTCGCGCAGCCCGCTCGACGGACCGCGCGGCGACCAGCGGGTCGAAGTGCACAGCGAGGACGCGTTCTCGCTGCTCGACGCGGTGGCGCCGGACGGCGAACCGGCGTACGTGGTCGGCTGCAGCTCAGGCGCCATCGCCGCGGTGGACCTGCTGGCGCGTCACCCGGAGCGGGTGCGGCTGGCCGTCGCCCACGAGCCGCCCCTGGTGGAACTGCTGCCCGATGCCGAGAAGCAGCGGGCGTTCTTCGCCGAGGTGCGCGAGGCGTACCGCCGCGAGGGCATCGGGGCGGCGGTGGCGGTGATGTCCGCGGGGACCGGCCCGGCGGAAGGGGCCGCGGCGAAGCAGGATCGCGCAGCGCAGCCCCCGCCGCGTCCGGCCGAGGCGATCGACCGGATGATGGCCAACTTCCCGTATTTCCTGGAGCACATCCTGTGCCCGTTCACCGGCCACGTTCCGGATGTGGAGGCGCTGGCGGCCGTAGCGGAGCGGCTGGTCCCGGCCGGCGGCCGGGACTCCCGCGGGCTGCTGCTGTACCGCCCGGCGGTGGCGCTGGCCGAGCGGCTGGGCACCGGGGTCGTGGACTTCCCCGGCGGTCACACGGGGCTCAGTGAGCACCCGGCGGAGTTCACCGAGGTGTTGAGGGAGACGCTGCGGCGTCGATGAGGGCGGTCAGCGCTTCGGGAGTCATGCTGCCCGGCGCGCGGCGTTCGCGGGCGCAGGCGCCCGCGATCCGCTGCAGCGTCTCGTTGACCGGGGCCGGGATGCCGTGTTCGCGTGCGAGGAGCACGATCTCGCCGTTGAGGTAGTCCGCCTCGATGGTGCCGGTCCCCCGGGTCAGGCTCTGCCACGAGGAGCCGCCACCGCGCTCCACGCCGTCGGCGGGCCGTATCTCCACCTTTCCGGAGCGGAGCGCGGCCTGTTCGGCGGCGTCGGCGTGGGCGATGCCCGCGGCGTCGAGGACCGCGACCCCCTCGGCCTTCGCCCGGGCGCCGAGGGCCTGGGCCTCGTCCGGGACGAGCGGCCCGCAGATCGCCTCGACGGCGTTGACGAGGTTGTTGATGAGCTTGGCGTACTTCCAGCGCATCACGTCCGGTACGACCGGCGCGAGGAACACGGACTTCTCCAGGTCCGCGGCCACCCGCCGGACGGTGTCGTCCGCTCCGGACGGATAGCGGCCCAGGCTGAGGATCCCGGTGTACGGGGCGCACGGCGCGGCGACGAGCCCCGGCTCCAGGTAGGTCGAGGGCATCCAGACGCAGACGCCGTAGACCCGGCGGAAGCGGCGCAGCGCCAACCGCTCGTTCTCCACCCCGTTCTGGGCGCAGAGCAGCGGCAGCCGCTCCCCCGCGGTGCCGCCGCCGGTGACCGGGCGCGGCGCCCAGGCGTCCAGCGCCGCCGCGCTGTCCTGGGTCTTCACGGCGAGGACGAGCACGTCGTCGGGGCCCAGTTCGACGTCCTCGGGCCCGGTGACGGCGGGCGCCGGGATCTCGTGGGTGGACTCGGGCGCCGTGAAGCGCAGTCCGCGCTCGCGCAGCGCCTCGTGGTGCGCGCCGCGCGCCACCAGGACGACGTCGTGACCGGCGAGGTGGAGCCGGGCGCCGATCGATCCGCCGACCGCGCCCGCTCCGATGATGATGTATCGCACCAGGACCCTTTCCCCGTGGGTGGTAGAAACAACGTACCCGCACCGACCTGTTGGAAGAGCCCGAGGGGATACGATGAAGCTGCGCTGTGCCGTGCTCGACGACTTCCAGGACGTGGCCCTGTCCTCGGCCGACTGGTCGGGTGTCCGGGACGCGGTGGAGGTGGTGTCGCACCAGCGCCACTTCACCGACCGGGAGGCGCTGGTCGAGGCGATCGGAGACTGCGAGATCGTGGTCATCATGCGGGAGCGCACCCCGTTCCCCGCGGAGCTGTTCGCCCGGCTGCCCCGGCTCAGGCTGCTCGTCACCACCGGGATGCGCAACGCGTCCGTCGATCTGGAGGCGGCCGCCCGGCACGGGGTCACCGTGTGCGGCACGGCCAGCTCCTCCGAGCCGCCCGTCGAGCTGACCTGGGCGCTGATCCTCGGTCTGGCCCGCCACCTGGTGGCGGAGAGCACGGCGCTGCGGGACGGCGGGCCGTGGCAGAGCACGGTCGGCATGGATCTGCACGGCCGTCGGCTCGGCCTGCTGGGGCTGGGCAAGATCGGCACCAAGGTGGCCCGGGTCGGCCAGGCGTTCGGCATGGACGTGGCCGCCTGGAGCCAGAACCTCACGCCTGCGCGGGCGGCGGCGGAGGGCGTCGGGTTCGTCTCCTCCCTGGAGGAGTTGCTGGAGACCAGCGATGTGGTCTCGGTGCATCTGGTGCTCGGCGACCGCACCCGGGGTCTGCTCGGCGAGCCGGAGCTGCGGCGGATGCGCCCCACGGCGTACCTGGTGAACACCTCCCGGGCGGCCATCGTGGACCAGGCGGCGCTCGCGGACGCCCTGCGCGGCGGCTGGATCGCGGGCGCGGGGGTCGATGTGTTCGACGAGGAGCCGCTGGGTCCGGAGCACCCGTACCGTACGCTGCCGAATCTGCTCGGCACCCCGCACCTGGGCTATGTGACCCGGCGCAACTACGAGGGCTACTACCGCGACGCGGTGGAGGACATCCGCGCCTATCTCGCGGGGGAGCCGGTCCGCGTCCTCACCACGCCGTAGGGGGCGCGGGGTTCAGGGTGTCCAGCGCCATGACGGCGACGTGGAGCCGTGAGCGCTCGGCGCCGGACTCCAGGTTGCCGCCGACCAGCCGTTCGATGGTGTGCAGGCGCTGGTAGAAGGCCTGCCGGGACAGTCCGGCCTGTTTGGCGGCAACCGATTTGTTGCCCGCGGCGTCGAGGTACTGGCGCAGGATGGCCAGCAGGTCGCCGCCGTGCCGTTCGTCGTGCTGCATCAGCCGGCCGAGCTGCCGCTCCACATAGTTCTGGACGCGGGCGTCGCCGCGCAGGGTGTACAGCAGTTCCGGCAGCCCGAGGTCCGCGGACACGTGGAACGGCCGCCGCGGCGTGCTCGGGCCGATGGCGTCCGCGACCTCCTCGGCCTGCCGGAACGACCGCGCCACCTGGTCGAGCGCGGTCACGCCGGGGCCGACCGCGAGGATGGCCTCCTCGCCGAGCGTCTCCTCGGTGACCCGGCCGATGCGCTCCACGACGGGCTGCCACGCGGCGGCGAGCGGCAGGGTGAGCAGGACGCCGGTGCGGTCCGGGGAGAGCCTGCCGACCAGGGCGTGGATTCCGGCGCCGCGCAGGTCATCGCCGACCCGGCTGTCGAGGTCGGCGCGGTCGGCGGCGTCGGGCCGGTGGCCGATGGCCAGGGCGATGAAGAGGTGGCCGACGGTCGGCAGGCCGAGGGCCTCGACCCGGATGCGGGACTCGGTGCGGCTGAGGGGCTGTGCGTGCCGCAGCTCCAGCAGGGCCGAGGCGCGGGCCTGCCGGTCCCACTGGGTGTGGCCGGTCATCCGGGCCAGGGTGAGGGCGGTGGCGGCGCGCCGGAGGATCAGGGTGTGCTCGGGTCCGGAAGCCGGGCCGGTCTGGTCGGGCAGCGCGACCAGGCGCCCCCAGCGCTGCCCGTCGTGTTCGACGGGGGCCACCAGCCAGCCCTCCGGTCCGCTGGGCGCCGTGTGGTCGGGGGTGGGCGTGGCGCGGGAGCGGCGCTGCCACGCCTCCAGTATCTGGCCGCCGGGTGGGCCCGCCGTACAGACGATCATGGCGTGGTGCACCAGGTTCTCCAGCACCACCGACCGTCCCATCAGGTCGGCCGCGACCTGGACCAGCTCCTCGGGCCGGGCGCCGCGCAGGGTCAGGTCGGTGAAGAGTTCGTGGACCTGGTGGGAGCGGCGCAGCAGTTCGCCCTGGGCGTCCAGGATCAGCGCGTGGACGGTCTGGGTGACCTCGATGAACCGGATGCCGTGGGAGAGCACGATCAGCGGCAGGTCCCGGGCCCGGCAGGCGGCCACCAGGTCCGGGGGCACCTGCTGGTAGCGGCGGCCCAGCTCCACGACCAGGCCCGCCGCGCCGACGTCGGCGAGCTGGTCGGCGTAGCCGCGCAGCCGGGTGGGGTCGTTGGGCTGGGGCATGCCGGTGGTGAGCACCAGCTCGCCACCCTCCAGGAACGACGCCGGGTCCAGCAGTTCGGTGACGTGGACCCATCGCACGGGGCGGTTCAGCCGGTCCTCCCCGGCCATGACCCGGGGCAGCCCCGCGGCGATCACGGGCAGCCGCAGTACGTCGGCGACGGTGAGCAATGCCATCCGGCCCGCTCCCTCCCTGCGCTGTGCCCGCGGTGGCGGGCGGATGTCCGGGTCGCCCCGGCGGCCCCCGGGGAGGCGGGGGCGCCGGGACTCCAGGATCTCAGGGCCGGCGGGCGATGAGGTCGGCGACGGTGGCGATGGGCGAGGTACGGGTGCGGCCGCCCGCCTCGTGCCGGTCCGCCAGCCGGTAGGCGACGTACAGTCCGCGCACCCCGAGCCAGCGGAACGGCTCCGGCTCCCAGGTGCCCGGACGGTGCCCGGTCCAGGGCAGCCGGGTCAGCCGGGTGTCCCGCTTCAGCACCAGGTCGGTGAGGGTGCGGGCGGCCAGGTTGGTGGAGGTGACACCGTGGCCGACGTAGCCGCCCGCCCAGCCGACGCCGGTGGCCCGGTCCAGGCCGACGGTGGCCGACCAGTCGCGGGGTACGGCGAGGACCCCGCACCAGGCGTGGTCGACCCGGACGCCGGTGGTCTGCGGCAGCATCCGCTGGAGGGTCCGGGTGAGCTGGCCGATCGTACGGTCGCTGACCCGGCCCGAGTCGTCGGTGCGGGAGCCGAAGCGGTACGGCACGCCGCGCCCGCCGATCGCGATCCGGTCGTCCGGGGTGCGCTGGGCGTACATGTGGCCGTGCGCGGTGTCGCCGAGGGTTTCCCGGCCCTCCCAGCCGATCTCCTTCCAGATCTCCTCGGGCAGCGGTTCGGTGACGATCATCGAGCTGTTCATCGGGAGCCAGGCCCGCCGCAGCCCCTTGAGGGAGGCGGTGAAGCCCTCGGTCGCGCGGAGCACCACGGGGGCGTGGACCGTGCCGTGTGCGGTGAGCGCGCGGCCCGGCTCGATGGCGGTGACGGGGGACTTCTCGTGGATGGTGACGCCGAGCCGTTCCACCGTCTCGGCGAGGCCCCGGACCAGGGCCGCGGGCTGCAGCCGGGCGCAGTGCGGGGTGTACGCGCCGGCGGTCACCCCGTCGACGGCGATGTGCCGGGTGGACTCGGCGGGGGTGAGCAGGACGGATTCCGGCACCCCCCACTGGTGGTCCTGCTCGGTCTTGTGCCGCAGCCGGGTGGCCTGGGCGGGGGTGCGGGCGACGCGCAGGGTGCCGCCCTTGACGATGTCGGCGTCGATGCCCTCGCGCGCGGCGACGGCGATGACCTCGTCCACGGCCTCGTTCATGGCCCGCTGCCAGTCCAGGACGGCGTCGCGGCCGTAGGTGCGGGCCAGCCGGTCGCGGGCGCCGGGGATGAGTCCGGAGGCCCAGCCGCCGTTGCGGCCGGAGGCTCCGAAGCCGGCGAATTCGGCTTCCAGGACCGTGATGCGCAGCGACGGGTCGGCCTGCTTGAGGTAGTAGGCGGTCCACAGTCCGGTCATTCCGGCGCCCACGACGCACACGTCGGCGTCGCGGTCGCCGGGCAGCGCCGGGCGGGGGGCGGGCAGTTCGGCGAACCAGTGGGCGACGCGCCCGTTGACCGGTGCCGTGGTGGCGGACATGGGGTCCTCTCGCGGTGTGGGTGCGGCCGGGAGCCGGGTCAGACGCCGAGCAGGCCGGGCAGCTCGGACAGGTCCTTGATCTCCTCGTACGGCTGGTAGGCGGCCGAACCGGGGAAGCCGTACCGGTTGACCCAGATCCGCCGCATGCCCTCGTACCGCTTGGTGGGCATGATGTCGTACTCCCAGCCCTGGGCGGTGTGGATGATGTCCGCAGGACCCCGCCCGGTGGCCCGCATGAGGTATTCGAAGGCCTGCGGCAGCGGCTTGAAGGCACCCGCCTGCTCGGCGGTGAGGACGTAGTCCCACTCCACGCCCAGCTCGTCGACGGCGTAGGTGATCAGGTCGTCCTCGCTGTTGGAGAGGATGGCGATGTCGTACTCGCTCTTCAGGCGGCGCAGCGCGTCGGGGACCTCGCGGAACGGCTTGAACCGCTTGATGGCCTCGATCAGTGCCTCGCCGTCCTCGTCCCGGTACGGCAGGCCGTGCAGCAGCATGACGTTGTGCAGGGTGCGGCGGACGGTCTCCCGGTACGGGCGGTAGTGGTCCACGACGCCCTGGAAGCGCATCACGTACGCGTCGTGGTGGAACTGCTCGGCGTCGACGCCGTACTCGGCGAGCCGGTCCTTGACGATCTCGTGGGTGGCGCTCCGGGTGTCGAAGTTGATGAGGGTGCGGTAGCAGTCGAAGGAGACGAGCTTGCGCATGGGGGTTTCCTTCCGGGGGTTCAGGCGCGGCGGCTGGCTTCCGCCAGGCCCAGGTCCTTGGTCTCGGGGGCGAGGACGATGCAGGCCACGAGGCCGATGAGGGTGATGCCCACGCCCATCGCGAGGGTGCCGCGGACACCGAAGTCGGTGGTGAGCATGGGGAGCAGGAAGGTGCTGGAGGCGGAGCCGACCCGGCTCATGGCGGTGGCGACGCCGACGCCGGTGGCGCGCAGGTCGGTGGGGAACAGCTCGCTCGGGTAGACGAACTGCAGTCCGCTGCCCGCCGCCTCGAAGAACTGGAACCCGGCGAAGAGGGCGACGACCAGGAACGCGTAGTGCGGGGGCAGCACGATCAGGGCGATGAGGCAGACGTTGATGCAGGCGAAGCTGCCGATGAGCAGGGGCCGCCGGCCGATCCGGTTGACCACGAGCAGCCCGACCGCCGTACCCGCCACCGCGATCGTGGTGATGAGCGCGCTGGCGCCGAAGGTGCTGCCCACCCCGAACGACTCCAGCATCTGCGGCTGGAAGGACCGTACGGCGAAGGCGGGCGCCACCTGGCAGATCCAGAACACCGAACAGAACAGGGCGGGGACCGCGTAGCCGCGGCGGAAGATCTCCACCAGGTTGCCCAGGCCCGAGCCGCCACGCTGCGGCCGGCCGCTCTCGGCGAGCAGTTCCTCGGTGCTCACCTCCTGGCGGAGATGGCGGCGCACGACCTCCTTGGCCTCCTCCACCCGGCCGCGGGAGGCCAGCCAGCGGGGCGATTCGGGCACTCCGGTGCGGAAGAACATGAAGATCACGGCGGGGACCGCGCCGGAGGCCAGCATCCAGCGCCAGGCGTCGTCGCCGGTGCCCAGCAGCAGCCAGCCGGCCCAGTAGCTGACGCCGTAGCCGACCCACCAGGCGAGGACCAGGCCGGACAGGGCCGGGCCGCGTATCTTGCGCGGCACCAGCTCGGTGGTCAGGGCCGACGCGATCGGGTAGTCGGCACCGATCGCGATGCCGATCAGCAGCCTCAAGCCCAGCAGCTGCCACGCCTCGGTGACGAAGAACTGCAGGGCGGAGAAGACCACGAAGGTCATCAGGTTGAGCACATACATCAGATGGCGGCCGACCCGGTCGGTGATCGGTCCGAAGACCACACCTCCGATGAAGACGCCGACCAGGACGGAGGCGGCGATCAGCCCCTCCCACATGGTGTCCAGGCTGAGCGCCGGGGTGATCAGGCTGAGGGCGACGCCCATGATGCCCAGCAGATAGCCGTCGCAGAACGGTCCGCCCATGGCGACGGCGACCATCCTGCGGTGGAAGCCGGTGACGGGGGCTTCGTCGAGGCTCCGGGCTCTTGTGGTGGTTTTCTCGGCGGGGTGGGAAGAGGGGGACAAAGACATGCTTGAGACTCCCGGGGACGAGGAGACACTGAGGCGCTGAGGGCGCTGGGCGATGCGGCACGCGGGGCGGCATCGGGCGTCAAGCATTCGTGCGGTGCGCGGCGGGGGCCGCGGGGTGTGCTGCCGGGGACGGGCAGATGACGGGCGGATGGATGGCCCTCACCATGGTTCAGCCGCCCAGCACCGTCAACGGCCATCCTGTTCCATCGCCCGGCCCGTGGTGGACACTGTGTACGCCCGGTCCGCACCGGGGCTGCGCAGGACTTTGGTCCCGGATCGTGGCGGTGCGGGGGACACAGCGTCCACAACGGCCCGCCGGAGGGGACACTGTGCCCGTTGCCCCTCCGCGCGGGCGCGGTCAGGGTGTGGGGATCCGTTCCGCGCCCTTCCTGACCTCGGGAGAACCGTCATGACACTCCGGTGTGAGCCCCCGGGCGGCCTCGGCGAGCCGTCGGGAGGCGGCCGTGGGTGACCGGCTGATCGTCCTGTACAACGACCACCTGCCGTACAACCGGGAGCGGATCGAGTCGCTGGCGCGGACCGTGTACGCGACCGAGGAGGAGCTGCCCGCGGTCCTCCCCGGCGCGGACGCCCTGCTCGCCTGGTGGCCGCTGAGCCCGGCGGTCGCCGCCGCGTGGCCCGACGATCCCGCGAAGGCCCCCCGATGGGTGCATGTGGCCGCCGCGGGGGTGGACCCGTATCTGTTTCCCGCGCTGACCGGCAACCCGGATGTGGTGCTCACCAACTCGCGCGGGGTGTACGACCAGCCCATCGCCGAGTACGTCCTCGGGCTGATCCTGTCCCTCGCCAAGGACTTCCCCGGCATGTGGGACCACCAGCGCGGCCGCCGGTGGCGGCCGCGCGACAGCGAGCGCGTCGCCGGCCGCACCGTGCTGGTCTGGGGCACCGGGTCCATCGGCCGGGCCGTCGCCCGGCTGCTGCGCGCGGTCGGCATGCGGGTGAGCGGCGCGGGCCGCACCCCCCGCGCGGAAGACCCCGACTTCGGCACCGTGCACGGCCCGGTGACCCTGCGCGCCGGGCTGGGCGAGGCCGACTACGTGGTGCTGGCCGCCCCGCTCACCCCGGCCACCCACGGCATGGTGGACGCCTCGGTGCTGGCGGCCATGAAGCCCGGCGCCCGGCTGGTCAACGTGGGGCGCGGTCAGCTGGTGGACGAACCGGCGCTCGTCGACGCCCTGACCGGCGGCAGGCTGGCCGGCGCCGCGCTGGACGTGTTCGCCCGGGAGCCGCTGCCCGCCGCCTCCCCGCTGTGGGAGCTGCCGGGGGTCATCGTCTCCCCGCACACCGCGGGCGAGGTGACCCGGTGGCGCGACGACCTGGCCGAGCTGTTCCTGGACAACCTGGTCCGCAGGGCCGAGGGCCGTCCGCTGCGCAACGTAATCGACAAGGAGCTGGGTTACGTCAGGTAAGTGGTGGCCACCGCTCCGTTTCATTGTCGCTCCCGCCGGAAAGCCGCAGAGGACGAGGAAAAACCATTCGCCCCGCGGACGGAGAGAACGTGGCGCACACGACACCAGGTCAGGGCACCGGCGCCGAGCGGATCCGGGAGAACACCAGAGGGCAGGGCGCCCCGCCGACCCGGCGGGGGCTGCTCTCGGTGACGGCGGCGGCCGGTCTGGGTCTGCTCACCGGCTGCGGTGAGCAGAACACCGACTGGGCCAAGCCCGCCAGGAGCCCCACGCCGTCCGAGGGCCGCGAGACCTCGGCCGCCGGCTCGGACAACCGGGCCTCGCCGTCGCCGCGGCCGACCAAGCGGCGGCCCGAACTCCCGCGCGGCGGCCGGGATCTGTCCCGGTACCGCCTGGTGGGCTACTGCGGACTGCCCGGCGCCGCCGCACTCGGCCGACTCGGGACCGGGGACCTGAACCAGCGGGTCAAGGAGATCGAGAAGACCGCGCGCGACTACGCCGCCGACCGGGAGCCGCTGCCGGTCCTCGAACTGCTCGCGACCGTGACCAACAGCTCCGCGGGGTCGGACGGCACCTATCGCACCCGTGTCCCGGAGGACACCATCCGCCGTTTCCACACCGCCGCCCGGCGCCATGACGCGATGCTGCTGCTCAACATCCAGCCGGGCCGGGCCGCCGCGCTGGACGAGGTCAAGGCGCTGCGCAAGTGGCTCGTCGAGCCCGATGTGGGCATAGCGCTGGACCCCGAGTGGGACATGGGCCCGGGAGAGACACCGGGCGACACCTACGGCCACACCAGCGGGCAGGAGCTGACCGACGTGGCGCGCTATCTGTCCGGGATCGTGGAGGAACACGATCTGCCGGAGAAGCCCCTGGTCTTCCACCAGGTGGCGGTGTCCGTGGTCCGCGACCAGTCCGCGCTGCGCCAGCAGCCCGGCGTCGTCATGATCAAGAGCGCGGACGGCATCGGCTCGCCGGGCATGAAGCGGGACACCTGGCGGCAGCTGGTCAAGGACCAGCCGGAGGGCCTGCGCACCGGTTTCAAGCTCTTCTACGAGGAGGACGCCGAGGTCAGCCGGCTGATGACGCCGAAGGAGGTGCTGGCCCTGCGGCCGCGGCCGGACTACGTGATGTTCGAGTGACAGGCGGGAGGCCGCCCCCGGCCCGTGAAGCGGACGGGACCGGGGGCGGCCTGGTGTCGCGTGACGCCTGCCGGGGTCAGGTCTGTGGCGCGGTGGGCACGGTGACCCGCTCGTGTGCGGAGCGCTCGTCGGCACCGGGCCGGGTGAAGCGCATCAGGGCGCAGGCGCCCGCGTACAGCACCGCCACCACGAGCAGCAGGGCCTGGTAGCCGGTGACCAGCGCGAGGTATTCGAGGGTTCCGCCGACCAGCGAGCCGAGCAGGTTGGCGCCGAAGGCCGCCGTGGGGTCGGAGGCCACCGCCAGCCGGTCGGAGAAGATGAGGTTGGCGCAGAAGATGGGGGCGAAGGCCAGCGCGATCGCGGCGGCGAGCCGCCCCGCGAAGGGCAGCCCGAGCACCAGATGCGCCGGGATGAGCCAGGAGACGGCCAGCGACGCGAACAGCAGCAGCTGCAGCGCGAGCTGGTTGAGCTTGCGGATGCGCCGCCGTACCTCGACCGCGCACAGGACGGCCAGCAGCACACCGGCGAACACCATGGCGTTGACCAGCCAGGTGGTGCCGAAGTACAGCGCGAAGCCGATCACGTTCTTGGTTTCGAGCAGCATGAAGGCGGCACCGAGCAGGAACATGTCGGCGTAACGGGCTGTCCGCCGCAGCCGTACCCCGGTCAGCCGCACCGACGCCAGGGTCACCAGCAGGATCGCGCCCAGCACCCCGAGGTAGAGGCTGGGAATGGTGCGGTGCAGCAGATACGGGAACGGATGGTCGTCGCTCGCGGCCTTCGGCACCGGCCCGGACGCCTTCCACGTGGCACCGCAGGACTGGGCCGCCGGGGTGGTGCCCGCGACGAGGACCGCGGCCCGCTTGTTGCCGTAGTGGGTGATGCAGGGGGCGTGCCCGAAGACGGAGGTGAGAGTGCCGGCGAAGCGGTCGATGAGCCAGTTCTGCCGGTAGTAGTTGTACATGGCGAACGCGCCGCCGGGCGCCAGATGGCGATGCGCCGCCTCGAACGCCTGCCGGGTGAACAGATAGCTCTCCAGGCGCAGGTTGCTGGCCCCGGACACCAGGGTCAGGGAGTCCGGCAGCGCCAGGACGATCAGGTCGTAGCGGGCGGTGGTCTGTTCCAGGAAGGCCCGCCCGTCGTTGATGTGGACGTGCACCCGGGGGTTGTCGTACGGCCGGGCCGGGTGCAGGGACGCGCCGATCTCCTGCAGCCTCGGGTCGATCTCCACGGCGTCCACCCGGCGGGCCCCGTGGGCGAGGGCGAGTGCCACGTCGTTGCCGTTGCCCGCGCCGATGACCAGCACCCGGCGGTGGGAGTTGCGCGGGGTCTCGCGGTAGGGCTGCTCATACGGTGAACCGGGCTTCGTCAGCGCCTTCAGCGGGGCGATGGACTGGTGCGGAACACCGTTGGCGGCGATGTTGTAGTCGCGGGCCTTCGAGGCCGACCGCTTGACCTCGATCTTGTAGTACGGCGACCAGGAGACGCCGTTCGCCACCGACTCCAGGGCCAGCACCACCACCATCACGGTCAGCGGAACCGTGTACCGGACGGTGTTGCGCCGCCCGCCCAGCACCAGCATCGCCAGCGCCGCGAGCACACCCCACACCACCGACGGGGCGCGCAGCCAGGACAGCAGCGCGAAGGACACCGAGCCGGTGAGCGAGCCGAGCAGGTCGTAGCGGTACGCCTCCAGCGACGGCAGCCGCCGGAACTGGTCGGCCGTCATCTTGCCGATCGCCGCCATGATGAGCGCGGTCAGCCCGAACAGCACGGGCAGGGTGACCCACTGCGGCAGACCGGTGGTCTTCACGGCGGTGAAGTAGATGACCTCACCGCTGGACTGCCGCACCTGGACGGGAAACTCCCGGACCAGGACGACCAGAACGGCCAGCGGGATGGGTGCCCAGCGGGTGAGCCACTGCCCGCGCCCGGCGGGGAGGAGGAAACCGAGGCCGATTCCGAGGAACGAGCCCAGGAGGATGAAGTTCGAGAAATAGCTCAGATGGACGATATTGGCGCCGGTCCACCGGATCAGCGCCAGCTCGACGAAGAGCATGGTGGCGCTGGCCAGCAGCAGCCTCGCGCGCACGTTTTGCGGTCCAGGGCTGTGCTCCATGTCGGCCCACGCTGTCATCCGAGGCGGGGCAGGTCGAGCACCAGCAGGGCGGTCCGACCGCCCCCGGAGCACATCTCACCTGATGGGCCCAATCGCTCGTGGCGGGCGGCCGCAGCGCTGTTGCGAGCCGGGTGTCCGGAGCGAAAATGGTGGTGCTTGTCTCTGTAGTGCTTGTCTCTGGAGAGAAGGTGCACACCATGCCCAGGGGATCGAGCTCCAAGCGGGAGAGACAGTACGAACACATCAAGGAGAGCGCGGAAGAGCGCGGCGCGAGCGAGCGCCGGGCCAAGGAGATGGCCGCGCGCACGGTCAACAAGGAGCGCGCCCGCTCCGGGGAGGCCCGGAGCGCGAGCCGTACCTCCACCCAGGACATGTCGTCCTCGCGGCGCGGCGGCAAACGGTCGCACACCGGGGCGGAGGGCCCCACGCGGGATCAGCTCTACGCCGAGGCCAAGCGCCGGAACGTCGAGGGCCGGTCCCAGATGAACAAGTCCCAGCTGAAGAAGGCCCTGGGGAAGTAGACCGGGGAAACCGGCCCGGGGACACTGACGGATCAGTGTTCCTGGGCCGTGGGGCGCACCAGGATCTCGTTGACGGCGGCGTGCGCGGGCTGGGTGACCATGAAGCCGATGGAGCGGGCGACGTCCTCGGCGCGCAGCCAGTCCTCGCGTGGCATCCCGCGGGCGACGGTCCCGGTCGTGGGGTCGTCGGTCATCTCGGTGGTCGTCATGCCGGGCTCGACCAGCCCCACCCGCACGGCGCGCCCGGTCACCTCCTGGCGCAGCGCCTCGCTGAACGCGCCGACCGCGTGCTTGGTCGCCGAATAGACGCTGTTGCGCGGCCGCGCGACCCGGCCCGCGACCGAGCTGATGGTCACCAGGTCGGCGACCTGGCGCGGGCCCCCCGCCGCCGCGCGCAGCAGATGCGGCAGCGCCTGCTGCGCGGTGTGCAGGACGGCCTTGAGGTTGAGGTCGACCATGCGCTCCCAGTTCTCCGGGTCGCTCTCCTCGACCCCGGCGGCCGCCACGAACCCGGCGCTGTTCACCAGCACGTCCAGCCGCCCGAACCGCTCGGCCGCCTCGTCGACGCAACGCCGCGCCCGGGCCGCGTCCCGCAGGTCGGCGGTCAGCGGCACACAGGCGCGGCCGAGGTCCCGGATGCCGGAGGCCAGCTCCTCCAGCCGGTCGGTACGGCGGGCGACCAGCGCGACATCGGCGCCCTGCCGGGCCAGCAGGCGGGCGGTGGCCGCCCCGATGCCGCTGGAGGCGCCGGTCACCAGCGCCACGCATCCGGTCAGCGGGGCGCCACCGTCACCGGTGTTCGTCTCCGTCACGTGTGCTCCTCGTGGTCCTGCGAATGGTCCACGGGCCCGGGTACCCGCTCGGCGGCGGTTGACCGCCCGCCGCCGTACCTTCCTGGGCGCAGTCGCTAGAAGGCGCCGCTGTACGCGTTGAGCGCGGGCTGGCCCCCGAGGTGTGCGTACAGCACCGTGGAGTCCTTGGGGATCTCGCCGTGGCGTACGAGATCGATGAGCCCGGCCATGGACTTGCCCTCGTAGACCGGGTCGAGGATCACGCCCTCCAGACCGCCGGTGAGGCGGATGGCGTCGAGGGTGGAGTCCACCGGGACGCCGTAGGCGTCTCCGGCCCAGCCCTCCAGCAGGGTGATCTCCTCGTCGCGCAGCTCCCGGCCGAGTCCGATCAGCTCGGCGGTGTTCCGCGCGATCTTCTCCACCTGGGCGTGGGTCTCGGCCGGTTTCGCGGAGCCGTCGATGCCCAGCACCCGGCGGGGGCGGTCCTGGCCCGCGAAGCCCGCGATCATCCCGGCCTGGGTGGAGCCGGTGACGCTGCACACCACGATGGTGTCGAAGAACACGCCCAGCTCGCGCTCCTGCCGCTCGACCTCGTACGCCCAGTTGGCGAAGCCCAGCCCGCCCAGTGGGTGGTCGGAGGCACCGGCCGGGATCGGGTACGGCGTGCCTCCCGCGGCGCGCACCTCGTCCAGCGCGTGGGTCCAGCTGTCCTTGAACCCGATGCCGAATCCGGCGTCGACCAGCTGGACCCGCGCCCCCATGATGCGGGACAGCAGGATGTTGCCGACCTTGTCGTTGACGGCGTCGGGCCAGTCCACCCAGCTCTCCTGCACCAGGACGGCCTTCAGCCCCAGCCGGGCCGCCACGGCGGCGACCTGGCGGGTGTGGTTGGACTGCACTCCGCCGATGCTCACCAGCGTGTCGGCGCCCTGCCGCAGCGCGTCGGGCACCAGGTATTCCAGCTTGCGGGTCTTGTTGCCGCCGAAGGCCAGCCCGCTGTTGCAGTCCTCGCGCTTGGCCCAGATGTGGGGCCCTCCCAGGTGGTCGCTGAGGCGGTCGAGGGGGTGGACGGGGCTGGGACCGAAGAGCAGGGGGTGGCGGTCGAAGTCGTCGAGGGACATGACGGGCTCCTTGGGGCCGGGGCGTGCGCGGTGCGTGTCGTGCGGTGGGGGTCGTGGTGGCTGCCGGATGGGTGTCGTGGTGTGTTCGCGGTGGTCAGTGAGCAGCCCTACCCCGTCGCACGACCGGCCTATGCGTGTACTCCGTTCGGGGTCGGTCGGCGCGACGAGTCCAGGGGCGCGGCGGACCATCGGTGCGAGTGCCCCTGTCCGTCCCACTCCTCCAGGGGAGCCGCGACCATGCCGCTGTATTTCGCCGACTCGTCCGAATCACTGGTCCCCGACGCGCACGCCGGTTTCGCCACCGCCCACGCCACCCTCGTCGAACACCATCCCGGCCACGGGTACTTCCGCGCCCGTGCCACCTCGCCCGCCCGCCGGGTCGGGCTGGTCTCCGGCGGCGGGTCCGGCCATGAGCCGCTGCACGCCGGGTTCGTCGGCGCCGGGATGCTGGACGCCGCCTGCCCCGGCCGGATCTTCGCCTCGCCGCACAACCGGCAGATCTTCGAGGCCAGTCGTGCCGTCGCCGGGGACGACGGCGTCCTGCACCTGGTCAAGAACTACACGGGTGACCGCATCAACTTCGGCATCGCCGCCGAACGCCTCCACCACGAGGGCATCCGCTGCGAGCGGGTGCTGATCGACGACGACCTCGCCACCGACTCCGACGAGATCGCCGTCGGCCGGCGCGGCACCGGCGCCACCCTGATCGTGGAGAAGATCCTCGGCGCCGCCGCCGACGAGGGACGCGGCCTGGACGAGCTGGTGGCGCTCGGCGTCGACCTGACCCGCCGCTCCCGCAGCCTCGCCGTCGCCTCCGCCGCGCACACCACCCCCGCCTCCGGGACGCCGGCCTTCGACCTGCCCGAGGACGTGCTGGAGTTCGGCGTGGGCATCCACGGTGAGCGCGCCGACAAGACCGTGCCGCACGCGCCGCTCAGCAAGCTGGTCGAAACCATGACGGACCGGCTGCTGGCCGCGCTCCCCCACGGCCCCCGGCCGCGGGTCCTCGCGCTGGTCAACGGCCTGGGGTCGGTCACCTCCCTGGAGCTGTACGGGATCCACCACATCCTCGCCAAGGCCCTCGACGCCCGGGGCACCGCCCTCGACCGGTCCCTGACCGGCACCTTCGTCAGCGCCCTCGACATGCGTGGCTTCTCGCTTTCCCTGCTCGCCACCGACGACGAGGTGCTGCGGCTGTGGGACGCCCCCGCCCGGACCGCGGCCTGGCCCCTGTGACCCCCGACCGCCCGCAGCAAGGAGCCCCCGCACCATGACCATGAACCCCGCTCCGCGGTCCCTGACCCGCGCCACCGTCACCGCCTGGCTGACGCGTTTCGCCGCCACCGTACGGTCCGTCGAGCCCGAGCTGACCGCCCTCGACCAGCAGGCGGGCGACGGTGACTTCGGCGCCAACCTGGCCACCGGGATGGACGGGGTGCGGCGCGCCCTGGACGGCCTGTCGGCCACCCCATCGGTCGGCGAGGACACCGCGGTGACACCGCTCGCCGCCGCCGCCCGGGTCTTCCTCGACGAGGTCGGCGGCACCAGCGGCCCGCTGTTCGGCCTGCTCTTCCAGGAGTTGGCCGACGCGGTCGCCACGGCCGCCCCCACCCCGCCCGGCACCGGCGAACTGGCCGCCGGGGTCGCCGCCGGGACGGCCGCGATCCAGCGGGTCGGGGAGGCCGAGGTCGGCGACAAGACCATGATCGACGCCCTTCTCCCGGCCGCGAAGGCGCTCGCCGACTGCCCGACGACCGCCGACCCGGCCCGCTCGCTGCGGCTCGCCGCGGTGGCAGCCCATCGCGGCGCGCGGGCCACCGCCTATCTGCGGGCCCGGCGCGGGCGGGCCAGTTACACCGGGGACCACTCCGTCGGCGTCCCCGACCCGGGCGCCCTGGCCGTGGCGCTGCTGTTCGCCTCCGCCGACGGCGAGCTGACCACCGTTAGCAGACTTCCGGAGCACCGGGGCGCCGAATACTGAGCTTTAGGGATCTTCATCGAATCCGGACAGTTCCGCGAATGTGGGGTGTCATTCGCCACTAACGTGAACGGTCATGAGCGGGGCCACGTCGGGCAGGCGAAAAGGAAACCTCGCTGGCTCGATCGAAGGTGACCGGGAGAAGCAGTGCACCAGGACACCCCCACCCGTGTGACAACCCCGCGCCCCACGGCGGAACGACCGGCACGGGGTGAGGGCGCGGCGCCGGGCAAGGCCCGTGACGCGTACTTCGACAACGCGAAGTACCTCACCATCGTGCTGGTGGCCTGCGGCCACGCATGGGAACCACTGACGTACGGCAGCCGGGCCTCCATGGCCATCTACCTGCTGGTGTACGCGTTCCACATGCCCGCCTTCGCGCTGATATCGGGCTACTTCTCCCGCAGCTTCGACATGGCGCCGAAGCGGCTGCGGCGGCTGGTGACCGGCGTGGTCGTGCCGTACGTCGTCTTCGAGGTCGCGTACACCCTCTTCTCCCGCTGGGTACTGGACAACCCGGATGAACCGTTCAGTCTGCTCGACCCGTGGTACGTGATGTGGTTCCTGGTCGCGCTGTTCATCTGGCGGATCACCACCCCGCTGTGGCTGGCCCTGCGCCATCCGGTGCCGGTCGCGCTGGCCGTGGCCGCGCTCGGCTCGCTCTCGCCGGAGACCGGCGGCGATCTGTCGCTCCAGCGGACCCTGGCGTTCCTGCCGTTCTTCGTGCTCGGGCTCACTCTCCGCCCGGAACACTTCGCCCGGCTGCGCACCTGGCGGGCGCGGTGGATCGCGCTGCCGGTCGGGATCGTGGCGCTGATCACGGCGTACGTGGTGGCGCCGTGGTTCAACTCGGAGTGGTTCTACCACCGCAAGAGCGTCGCGGCCCTGGACGGCGTGCCGGAGTGGGCCGGGCTGCTCTCCACGCCCATCCTCTTCGTGGGGGCGCTGGTGCTGACGGCGTGCTTCCTGGCCTGGGTGCCGGGGCGGCGCACCTGGTTCACGGTGCTCGGCGCGGGGACGATGTACGGCTATCTGCTGCACGGCTTCATCATCAAGTCGTCCCGCTTCGGCGGGTGGTACGACCACCCGTGGCTGCACACCCCGCTGGGCGAGCTGGCGGTGACCGCCGCCGCCGTCACCATGATCACGCTGCTGTGCACGGCGCCGGTGCGGCGGGTCTTCCGCGCGGTGGTGGAGCCACGCATGGAGTGGGCGTTCCGGCGCGCCGGGTACGAGAAGTCCGGCACCCGGCGCGCGGAGAACTCGGCGTAGTCAGCGGCTCTCCAGCCGCAGACGCAGTTCACGCTCCTGGTCACCGGCCATCCGGCCCTCGTCGCGTACGACGAAGGCGGTGGCCAGGACGTCGCGCAGCTGCTCCACCTGGCGGGGGCCGCCCTGGAGATCGGCGGTGAGCGGCGCCCCCAAGGGGGTGGGAGTGGGCTCCTGCCGCACACCGGCCACCTCGAAGGTCGCGCTCCACACCGTGGGGTGCCCGTCGGCCTCCTCGCGCGGCGGGGCGCCGGAGGCCGGGCCGGAGGGGTAGCAGGCGCGGAGCACGCCGAACACGGTGTCGGCATCCTCCTTGGAGTGTCCGTTGAGGGCTACCACGACCTGAGTGGCTGAGCGTTCCTGACTGGCCATTCGTGAATACCTTCCTCTTCATCCGGAGGGCTCGTCGGGCACCGGCTGCTCGGGGTGCACGCCTCCGCTGTGCGGCTTTCCGCGCCGACGGGTGCCGGGTTCGTCCAGGTCGGGGACGTCTTCCGGGCTGTGGGGCGGAGCGGAGTCCGGTGTGCCGCTGGTGATGTCCAGCGGGTCCGGACCGCCCTGCGCCTGCTGGTCGGGCAGGTCCCTGGGGATGACGGGAGGGTGTTCCCCGGGGGCTTCCGGTCGCTCGTCACTCACGGTTCGCTCCTCTCTCTTGCGGCGGGTCCCGTTGGACGGAAAGGGACACAGGACGGCCGGTACCCCGCATAGGGACACCAATGCAGGCATTGCCGCTCCACGTCGCACGGTGTGAGCCCCGTCACCGCGTGGCGGCGGAAGGGGGCTGAACACAATCAGCGGCCCATGCGTATGAACCTCCGTAGCGAACCCCGTCCCCTGCGTACGACCCCGTGCGCCCCACAGGAGGTCACAAGTTGAGCCGGAGTCACAAGCGCGCCCCCAAGACAAAGATCGTCATCGGGGCCGCCGCGGCCGCCGCCGTAGCGGGCGCGGCCATTCTGCTGCCCAACGCCAACGCCTCGCAGGACAAGAAGTCCGAGGCCCTCGACGCCAAGCCCAAGGCGTTCAACGCCGAGTCCGCTTCGGACGTGATCTCGCAGCTCGCGTCGAGCCTGGGCGAGGCGTTCGGCGGCGCCTGGTACGACAAGGACCAGCAGCAGGTCATCGTCAATGTCATCGGCGACAACAACAATGTCGATGTCGCCGCGGTCAAGAGCGCCGGGGCCGTCGCCAAGGACGCCAAGAACAGCATGAAGTCGCTGAAGGCCGCCGAGGCGACACTGAAGGAGAAGGCCACCATGGCGGGCACCGCCTGGGCCATCAACCCCAAGACCAACAAGCTCCAGGTCACGGCGGACAGCACCGTCAAGGGCGCGAAGTGGGACACCCTCCAGTCCACCGTCAAGTCGCTGGGCGCGGACATGGCCGACGTCAAGCGCTCCGCGGGCACGTTCAAGACCTTCGCCGCGGGCGGTGACGCCATCTTCGGCGGCGGTTCGCGCTGCTCCCTGGGCTTCAACGTCACCACCGACAGCGGCGACCCGGGCTTCCTGACCGCCGGCCACTGCGGTGTCGCGGCCGAGGAGTGGTCGGAGACGCAGGACGGCGCCCCGGTCGCCACGGTCAAGGACGCCACCTTCCCCGGCACCGGTGACTTCGCGCTCGCCACGTACGACGACACCGCCACCGATGCCCCGAGCACGGTCAACACCGGCGACGGCAAGACGGTGAACATCACCGAGGCGGCCGAGGCGTCGGTGGGCCAGGAGGTGCAGCGCATGGGCAGCACCACCGGACTGAACGGCGGCTCGGTCACCGGTCTCAACGCGACCGTCAACTACGCCGAGGGCTCGGTCAGCGGGCTCATCCAGACCGACGTCTGCGCCGAGCCCGGCGACAGCGGCGGCTCCCTCTTCACCGAGGACGGCAAGGCCATCGGCCTGACCTCCGGCGGCAGCGGCGACTGCACCGCGGGCGGTGAGACGTTCTTCCAGCCGGTGACCACCGCGCTGGAGGCGGTCGGCGCCACGATCGGTGACGCCGGAGCCGGTGGCGGCGCGGCCCAGTAAGGCCGTACCGCCCCGCATCCGGCCCTCACGCTCCGGGTGTCCCGCGCCGTTACCGCGGGACACCCGGGCGGGGGCGTTGTCAGCCCCCTCCAGTGTGTCAGGTTCCCTGGTGTGTCAGGTCCCTTGGTGTGTCAGGTCACGGCGTCCGGCCGGCGCGCACCCGCTCCAGGGTGATCGGCAGGTCGCGCACCCGTACCCCCGTCGCGTGGTGGACGGCGTTGGCGACGGCCGCGGCCGTCCCGACGATGCCCAGCTCCCCGACGCCCTTGGCGCCGATCGGGCTGAGCTGGTCGTCCTCCTCGTCGATCCAGTACGCCTCGACATCACGCACATCGGCGTGGGCCGCCACATGGTAGGTGGCGAGGTCGTGGTTGGCGAAGTCGCCGAAGTCGGGGTCGAGTTCGAGGTTCTCGTACAGTGCCGCCGACAGCCCCATGCACATGCCGCCGCGCAGCTGCGAGCGGGCGGTGCGGGCGTTGATGATGCGCCCGGCGGCGAACATCCCCAGCAGCCGGTCGACCCGCACCTGCCCGGTGTCCGCGTCCACCCGCACCTCCGCGAACTGGGCGCCGTAGGCGTGGCGCGCGAGGTCCTTCCGCGCCCGGACGTCCGCGGTGGTGTCCGCGTGCGCCTCCAGCCCGCCGGGCGGGACCTGGCCGGCCAGGTCGCCGAGCCGCTTGGCCAGCTCCCGGCACACCTTGCTCACCGCCCACCCCCAGGAGCTGGTGCCCATGGAGCCGCCCGCGAAGGGGGCCGAGCCGTAGGAGCTGCGGCCGATGTCCAGGGTGACCCGGTCCAGCGCCACGCCGAGTGCGTCGGCGGCCACCTGGGTCAGCGCGGTACGGGCGCCGGTGCCGATGTCGACGGCGGCGATCCTCACCGTGAAGCGCCCGTCGGGCTCCGCGCGGGCGGTCGCGGTGGCGGGCCAGGTGTGGGCGGGGTAGGTGCCCGCCGCGACGCCGGTGCCCACCAGCCACCGCCCCTCGCGGCGGCGGCCGGGGCGGGGGTCGCGCCCCGCCCAGCCGAACCGGGCCGCGCCCTCGCGCAGACAGGCGACCAGGTTGCGGCTGCTGAAGGCGTTCCCCGACTCGGGGTCCACGGACGGCTCGTTGACCACCCGCAGCTCGATCGGGTCCATCTTCAGCGCGTACGCCAGCTCGTCCATCGCGCTCTCCAGCGCGTACATCCCCGGGGACTCGCCGGGCGCCCGCATCCACGACGGCGTGGGCACGTCGAGCTGTGCCAGGCGGTGGATGGTGCGGCGGTGGGGCGCCGCGTACATCATGCGGGTGGCGACGACGGTCTGCTCGCAGTACGGGGCGAGCCGGGAACTCTGCTGGAGCGCGTTGTGCGAGATCGCGGTGAGCCGGCCGTCGCGCTCGGCGCCCAGCCGGACCCGCTGCACGGTGGGGGTCCGGTACGAGACCATGGTGAACATCTGCTGCCGGGTCGCCGCCACCTTCACCGGGCGGCCGACCGCCCGCGCGGCCAGCGCGGCGAGCACCGTGGGCGGGCGGGGCAGCGCCTTGGAGCCGAACCCGCCGCCCACGTGGTCCGCCACGATCCGTACGGCGCCCTCGGGGAGCCCGAACAGGGCGGCGAGCGTGTTCGCCGTCACCCAGGGCCCCTGATCGCCGTTGTAGAGGGTCAGCGTGTCGCCGTCCCAGACCGCGATGGTGGCGTGCGGTTCCATCGCGCAGGTGTGCTCGGGCGGTGTGGTGTACGTGGCGTCGATGGAGACCGGAGCGGTGGCCAGGGCGGTGTCCACGTCTCCCTGCTCCGTCCGGCCCACGTATCCGGCGTTGACGGTCTCGGGGACGAAGATGTGCGGATCGCCGTCGCGGAGTTCGACGTCGTGCGGCTCCTCCGCGTAACCGACGCGTACCGCGGCCGCGGCCTGACGCGCCGTCTCATAGCTGTCCGCGACCACGGCCGCCACGATCTGCCCGCGGTAGGCGACCTCGGCGGACTGCAGGACGGACAGCTCCGGGTCGTCGGTCGGGTGCAGCCGCGGCACACTGCCGCTGTCCAGCACGGCGACGACCCCGGGCAGGGCCGACGCGGACCCGGCGTCGACGGAGCGCACCCGGCCGCGGGCGATGGTGGACTGCACCGCCACGGCGTACAGGGCGTCCGGTACCGGGTATTCGTACGCGTAGAGCGCGGTGCCGGTGACCTTCTCGCGCCCTTCGACGCGGGTCACCCCGGCGCCCACGGCCCGTTCGAGGGTGGTCATCGCCCCTCCCCTGCCACGAGGTCGCGCACGGTGGCCGTGATGAGGTCCGCGGCGAGGCCGATCTTGAAGGCGTTGTCCGGCAGCGGGCGTGCCGAGGCGAATTCGGCCAGCGCCGCGGTGCGCAGCGCGTCCTCGGTCGGCCGCTGCCCGGTCAGCAGCCGCTCGGCCGTGTGCGCGCGCCATGGCTTGGGCGCCACCCCGCCGAGCGCGAGCCGGATCTCCCGCAGCGCTCCCCGGCCGTCGGTGGCGGCCACGGCGGCGAGGGACACCACGGCGAACGCGTAGGACCAGCGGTCGCGCACCTTGCGGTAGCGCATGGCGCCGGGCGGCGGCGGGGGCAGCTCGACGCCGGTGATGAGGTCACCGGGCTGGAGCACCGTCTCCCGGTGCGGGGTGTCGCCGGGCAGGAGATAGAAGTCGGCGAGCGGCACGGTGCGCGGGCCGCCATCGGCGCGCCGCAGGTGGACGACGGCGTCGAGCGCGGCCAGGGCCACCGCCATGTCGGAGGGGTTGGTGGCCACGCAGGCGTCGGAGGTGCCGATCACGGCGAGGTCGCGGTGGCTGCCCCGGATCGCCGAACAGCCCGTCCCCGGGGACCGCTTGTTGCAGGGCTTGGTGATGTCCTGGAAGTACACGCAGCGGGTGCGCTGGAGCAGATTGCCGCCGGTGGTCGCGCGGGTCCGGAGCTGTCCGGAGGCCCCGGCCAGCAGCGCCTGCGCGAGGGCGGGGAAGCGGGTCCGGATGCCGAGGTCGCCGGAGAGCCGGCTGCCCGGCACCAGGGCCCCGATGAGCACCCCGCCGTCGGGCCGGTGCTCGACGCGATCGTACGGCAGTCCCGTGATGTCGACGACCATGGCGGGCTCGGTGACGCCGAGCTTCATCAGGTCGACCAGGTTGGTGCCCCCGGCCAGGTACACCGCCTCGGCGGAGTCCGCGACGAGGGAGGCGGCGGCCTCGGGGCGGGTGGCGCGCTGATACGCGAAGGGTTTCATCGCACACCGCCCCGGACCGGCACGCCCGCGCCGTCCGCCCCGGCGGCCTCACGGATGGCGTCCACGATGCCGCGATACGCCCCGCAGCGGCACAGGTTGCCGCTCATCCGCTCCCGGATCTCGTCGTCGTCCAGGGCGTCGGGCGCGCGGACACCGGCGGCCACGTCCTCGGTGACGTGGCTGGGCCAGCCGCGGGCCGCCTCGGCGAACGCGCCGATGGCCGAGCAGATCTGGCCCGGGGTGCAGTAGCCGCACTGGAAGCCGTCGTGTTCCAGGAACGCCTGCTGGAGCGGGTGCAGATCCTCCGTGGCGGCGAGGTCCGCGACGCCCTCGATGGTGGTGATGTCGTGGCCGGCGGCGGTCACGGCGAACACCAGGCAGCTGTTCACCCGTTCGCCGTCGACCAGGACCGTGCAGGCGCCGCACTGGCCGTGGTCGCAGCCCTTCTTGGTGCCGGTCAGCGCGAGGTGTTCGCGCAGGGCGTCCAGCAGGGTCACCCGGTTGTCGAGGGTGAGGGGCCGGTCGGCGCCGTTGACACGCAGCGTGAGATCGGTGTGAAACCTCTGAGCTGTCACAACCCTCACCATGACACCGGGTTCGGGGCCCCGCATCTTCACCCCGCGCCACCGCGCGCGCCCGCGAGCCCGGTCACCCGGCGCCCGGTGGCGGGGGCAGCCGCAGATGGGCGAGGTCGTCGGGGACCGGGCTGCGGGGCCGGTAGAACGGCGGGGCCTGGTCGGCGGCGGGCGAGTCGGCGAGCCGGAAGCGGTCGCGCAGCCGGTGGTAGAACTCGGCGGGCCGCATCCGTACCAGCCGCAGCCGGGCCGGGGCCCGGTACGCCGCCACCCAGTCGCCCGGCTCCAGCACCCCGCGCAGCTGCCCGTCGATGGAGACCGCCACCCGCCCGGAGTGCGGCAGCACCCGGATCGCGACGGCCTCGTCCACCGCGGCCACCACGCTGCGGTCGAAGGCGATGTGCGGGGCGACGGGGGTGAAGAGCACCGCGTCCATGTGCGGGGAGACGACGGGGCCGCCCGCGGCGAAGCTGTAGGCGGTGGAGCCGGTGGGGGTGGCCACGATGATGGCGTCGGCCGAGTACGAGGCGAGCAACTGCCCGGACACATAGACCGCCAGTCCGGCCTGGCGGTCGCGGGCCAGCTTCTCGAACACCACGTCGTTGAGGGCGGTGACATCCAGTGCGACGCCCCAGCCGACCTCTTCGGGGCTGCCGGGCCGGATCTTCGGCGCGGGCAGCACCGGCCCGCGTCCGTACCGCAGCAGCGCGTCCATCCCGGCAGGCATGTCCAGCGGCCGCGACGCGCGCAGCGTGAGCATCATGCGCTCCTCGACCGTGGTGCGGCCCGCCTGCACCGCGTCCAGGGCAGGTCGCAGGTCGTCGGGGGTGATCTCGGTGAGGAAGCCGACCCGGCCCACGTTCACCCCCAGCGCCGCCGCACCGTCCGTGGCGGCGATGCGGGCCCCGCGCAGGAACGTGCCGTCACCGCCGAAGGTGACGATCAGATCGGGATGCCCGGCCGAGGCGGACTCCTCCCGCGCGCTGCCCCGGGGATGGCCCCCGCGCCACACGTCGATCTCGGTGCAGGAGATGTCCCGCGCTGCGGCCCAGGAGTGCGCGGCACGGGCCGCCGCGACGGCGGCGGGGCGGGCCTGGTGGACGACCAGGCCGAGCCGGTTGACAGGCATCCTCCTCCCCACCGTAGAGCGCCCCGGCGCACGGCGCCCGGCAGCGGGCGGATCACGGGGCTGATCTAGGGGGGTGTCGTGTGGATCAGGCGGGATCAGCGAGCGGCGTCTGGTGCAGGGGGCACCTCCCAGCGGTAGCTGGGGGAGCCCCGCAACCCGCGTGAGGAGAGCGCAGCGGGGCTGCGTGCGACGAGCGCGGGGCCGCGAGGTGCCGCCCGCCGCGGCAGCGGCTGATGTCACAGCGGCGTCGGGAGCCCGGCATGATCCACACGAC
>NZ_JBEYAL010000057.1:0-42869 GCF_040631655.1 Streptomyces sp. NPDC019937 | reverse complement strand
GGCCCGGCGGCGGCCGCGGCGGCGGGGGGGCGCGGCCGGGGGGCCCGGGCGCCCGCCGCGGGGGATACCTGCGCCCCGGGGGGGGGGGGGGCCCCCCCCCCCGGCCCCCCCCCCCCCCACGACCGGACGATGCCGCTGCGTACGGTCGAGCCGGACCGTACGCCCGGCGGCCGTGCGGCCCGCCGCAGGGCGGCTCAGGAGGCCGCGAAGCGCGGCGGACGGCACGGAGCCCGGACGCGGGGCGGTACGGCCGTCACAGGGGCCACAGACGCCTCCGGAGAGGCGCGGCCGGACGCGGAGGCGCGGCCCCGAACCCGTATGGAGGCCAAGCGCGCCGCCCGTGCCCGCAAGGACAGCCCGGGCGTGGTGGCGAGCCGGGTGATCGGCGAGCTGTTCATCACCCTGGGGGTGGTGATGCTGCTCTTCGTGACGTACCAGCTGTGGTGGACCAACATCCTGGCCCACCAGCAGGCGGACGGCGCGGCAGGTGATCTGCAGAAGAAGTGGGACACCAAGGGCGCCGACCGCGATCCGGGCGTGTTCTCCCCCGGTCAGGGATTCGCGATCATCTACATCCCCAAGCTGGATGTGAAGGCCCCGATCGCCGAGGGGATCGACAAGCACAAGGTCCTCGACCGGGGCATGGTCGGCCACTACGGCAAGGGCAGGCTGAAGACCGCGATGCCGTGGGACAAGAAGGGCAACTTCGCGCTCGCCGGGCACCGCAACACCCATGGCGAGCCGTTCCGCTACATCAACCGCCTCAAGCCCGGCGACAAGATCGTCGTCGAGACGCAGAGCCGGTTCTACACGTACGACATGGCCACCATCCTGCCGCAGACGTCCCCTTCCAACACGGGCGTCATCGGCCCGGTGCCGCCCGGCTCCGGCTTCGGCAAGCCGGGCCGCTACATCACGCTGACGACCTGCACCCCCGAGTTCACCAGCACGTACCGGATGATCGTCTGGGGCAAGATGGTCGACGAGCGGCCGCGCAGCGAGGGGAAGCCGGACGCACTGGTCTCGTAGGACCGGGAAGATCCAGAAAAGGGGTACCACGCGGTGGCACGGACCGACCACGACCAGCGGCAGGGCCGGGACCCCGCCCCGTCCGAGACGCGAGCGGCCGGCCACCCCGGCCGCGGCCGGATCGCGGCGGCCATCGGAGTGCTGGGCGAGCTGCTGATCACCGCGGGGCTGATCCTGGCCCTCTTCGTGGCCTACTCGCTGTGGTGGACGAACGTCCTCGCCGACCGGGAGGCGAAGAAGCAGGGCGACCAGGTGCGCAAGCACTGGGCCGCCCAGGGGCCGGGCGAGCTCGACACCAAGGACGGCATCGGCTTCCTGCACGTGCCGGCCATGGGCGACGGCGAGGTGCTGGTCAAGAAGGGCACCTCGACCGAGATCCTCAACGACGGCGTCGCCGGGTACTACACGGAGCCCGTCAAGGCCGCGATGCCCTGGGCGAAGTCGGGTAACTTCGCGCTGGCCGCCCACCGGGACGGGCACGGCGCCAAGTTCCACGACATCGACAAGATCCACGACGGCGATCCCGTGGTCTTCGAGACCCGGGACACCTGGTACGTCTACAAGGTCTACGCGACGCTGCCCGAGACCTCGAAGTTCAACGTGGACGTGCTGAACGCGGTCCCGAAGGAGTCGGGCAAGAAGAAGGCGGGCCGCTACATCACCCTCTCGACCTGCACCCCGGTCTTCACCTCGCGGCACCGCTACATCGTCTGGGGCGAGCTGGAGCGTACCGAGAAGGTCGACGCGGACCGTACGCCCCCCAAGGAGCTGCGCTGAGGCAGCACCTGTTGACGCTTTACGCCAACGGGGAAGCCCCCGGCGCCCTCTCCCGGGCGCCGGGGGCTTCCCCGTGCGGTGGTGCCGTGTGCGAGGCGGGCTAGCCGCCGAGGCCGCCGAAGAAGCCTCCGCCGTTGTCGCCTCCGCCGTCGTTGCCCTTGACCGTGATGAGGTTCACGGACTGCCCCTTGGGCACCTGGGTGCCGGCGCCGGGGTTGCTGGCGACCACGGTCGCGTTGTCGTCCTGCGGGCCCTGGATGTTGCCCACGTTGAGCCCGAGGTCCTGGAGGGCCTTCTTGGCGTCCTTGAGCTTCTGGCCGCCCAGGTTGGGCACCGGGACCTGCTCCTGCTGGGCCGGAGCCTTGGCGATGGTCAGGTTGATGGTGGATCCGGGCGCGGCCGTACCGCCGCCCGCCGGGTCCTGCCTGATGACCGTGCCGGCCTCGGCGTCGCCGCTCTCCTCCTCCGTCGACTGGACCTTGAAGCCCTGCGCCTTGAGGGTGGCCTCGGCGTCCGCCTGCTTCTTGGTGGTCACGTCGGGGACGGGGACCTGCTGCTGCGGCGCGGCGACGGTCAGGGTGATCGTGGTGCCCCGCGCGACCTTCTTGCCCGCCTCCACGCTCTGGCGGATCACCTTGCCCGCGGTCTGGTCGGACTCCTCGGTCGTCTTGTCGACCTCGAAGCCCTTGTCCTTGAGCGACTGCTCGGCCGAGTCGAACTGGACGTTGAGGACGTCGGGGACCTCGATCTTCTCCGCCGGCTTCTTGCCCTTCGACATGGTCAGCTCGACCGTGCCGTACCGCTTGATCTCGCCGCCGCCCTTGGGATTCTGGTCACAGACCGTGTTCTTGGCCTGGTCGCAGAAGTCGGAGCCGACCTGCTTCACCTTGAAGTCGCCGTTCTCCCCCTGGGCGGCGGCCTCCTTGAACGTCTTCCCGGCCAGCGACGGCACCGGGACCTGCTCGTCGTTCTTACCGTTGCCGGTGAGCGCCTTCCCGATGAAGATCGCACCGACCAGCACCAGGATGCCGGCCACCACCAGCAGGATCGTCGAGAGGTTGCGCTTCTTCTCCGGGCCGCCCCGCCGCCGCTCCGGCCGCTCGTCGTAGCCGAAGCCGCCGTCGTCGTCCCGCATCGGGGGCAGCATCGAGGTCGCCGGACCGGTGTCCTGCGGCCGCAGCATCGTCGTCGGCTGGTCGTTCGAGCCGTAGCCGACCGCGCCCAGCGCGGCGGTCGCGGCGACCGGCTGGCCTTCGAGGGCCGCCTCGATGTCGGCCCGCATCTCGTCGGCCGACTGATAGCGGTAGTCGGGGTCCTTGACCAGGGCCCGCAGGACGATCGCGTCCATCTCCGGGGTGATCTCGGGGTCGTACGTGCTCGGCGGCTGCGGCTCTTCCCGTACGTGCTGGTAGGCCACGGCCACCGGGGAGTCCCCGACGAACGGCGGCCGCACCGTCAGCAGCTCGTAGAGCAGACAGCCGGTGGAGTAGAGGTCGCTGCGCGCGTCGACGGTCTCGCCCTTGGCCTGCTCGGGGGAGAGGTACTGCGCGGTGCCGATGACGGCCGCCGTCTGCGTCATGGTCATACCGGCGTCGCCCATGGCGCGAGCGATGCCGAAGTCCATCACCTTGACCTGGCCGCTGCGCGTGAGCATCACGTTCGCCGGCTTGATGTCCCGGTGGACGATGTTGTTCCGGTGGGAGTACTCCAGGGCTTGGAGGATCCCGACCGTCATCTCCATCGAGCGCTCGGGGAGCAGCTTTCTCCCGGAGTGGAGAAGCTCACGCAGGGTGGAGCCGTCGACGTACTCCATCACGATGTACGGGATCGAGACACCGTCGACGTAGTCCTCGCCGGTGTCGTAGACCGCGACGATCGCGGGATGGTTGAGCGAGGCGGCCGACTGGGCCTCTCGGCGGAACCGGGCCTGGAAGGACGGGTCGCGGGCGAGGTCCACCCGGAGCGTCTTCACGGCGACAGTGCGGCCGAGGCGGGTGTCGTGCGCGAGGTAGACCTCCGCCATGCCACCGCGGCCGAGCACCGAGCCCAGCTCGTACCGGCCGCCGAGGCGACGCGGCTCTTCCATAGCTACTCCAGCCCTCTTCCGTCATTCCCGGCCGCACCCTGTGTGGGGGACCGGCGAAGTGCTGCTCGCGCATACGGTACCCGGCACGTCTTACGGGACCCGGCCTCGGCCGATACTTGATACCGGACCGGTACGACGACGTGCGGGATTGGTATCAGGGCGTGACCGGCGTCACTTGTCGCGCTCGCTGTCGAGTACCGCCTTCATCACATTCTTGGCGATCGGCGCCGCCAGCTTGCCGCCCGCGATGTCGCTGCGCAGGGTGTCGGAACCCTCCACCACGACGGCCACCGCGACCGGGGAACCCTCGTCGGTCTTGGCGTACGAGATGAACCAGGCGTACGGGTTCTCGCTGTTCGCGACGCCGTGCTGAGCCGTACCGGTCTTGCCGCCGACCGTGGCGCCCGGGATCTGGGCGTTGGTGCCGGTGCCCTCCTTGACCACGGTCTCCATCATGTCCTGGAGCTTGCCCGCGTTCTCCGAGCTGAGCGGCTGGCTCATCTCCTCCGGGCTGGTCTGGTCGACCGTGTTCAGGTTGGGGGCGCGCAGCGAGTCGATCATGTACGGCTTCATCAGCTTGCCGTCGTTGGCGACCGCGGAGGCGACCATGGCCATCTGCAGCGGGGTGGCGCGGGTGTCGAACTGGCCGATGGAGGACAGGGCGTTGCCCGGCCGGTCCATCTTCTCGGGGTAGATGCTGGCGGCGGAGCGGACGGGCATGAAGACCTCTTCGTTGAACCCGAACTTCTTCGCCTCCTCCAGCATCTTGTCCTTGCCGAGGTCGTCACCGAGCTTGCCGAAGACGGTGTTGCAGGAGTAGCGCAGGGCCTGCCGCAGGGTCGCGTTCTCGCAGGGGATGTTCCCCTCGTTCGGCAGGTCCTGGGTGGACAGCGGCAGCCGCCACGGCACCGGCGAGTTGGTGGCCCCGTCGATGTCGGTGTACTTGCCGTTCTCCAGCGCCGCCGCGGCGGTGACGACCTTGAACGTGGAGCCGGGCGGGTACGTCTGCCGCAGCGCCCGGTTCAGCATCGGGTCGTCCTTGTCGTTCTTCGGCTGCAGCGCGTTCCAGGTCTCCTCGTCGCTCTTGCCGCTGCCCGCGAACTTCGACGGGTCGTAGCTCGGGGTGGAGGCGAGGGCGAGGATCTTGCCGGTGCGCGGGTCGAGCGCGGCGACGGCGCCCTTGTTCTTGCCGAGGCCCTTGTACGCGGCCTCCTGGGCCTTGGCGTTCAGGGTGGTGATGACGTCACCGCCCTTCTGGTTCTTGCCGGTGAACATGTCGACGGTCCGGTTGAAGAACAGCCGGTCGTCGTTGCCGGTGAGGATGCCGTCCTCGAGGTTCTCGATCTGGGTGGCGCCGAACGCCTGGGAGGCGTACCCGGTCACCGGTGCCCACATCGGACCGTTCTTGTACGTGCGCTTGTACTTGAAGTCCGTCCCGTCGGTCTCCACCGACCCGGTGATCGGGCGGCCGTCGACGATGATGTTGCCGCGCGGCTGGCTGTAACGGGCGATCAGGACCCGGCGGTTGTTCTTGTTGTTCTTCAGCCCGTCGGCCTGGACGTACTGGATCCAGTTGTCCCGCACCAGCAGGGCGAGGACCAGAAGGCCGCAGAAGATCGCGATTCGGCGCAGGGGCTTGTTCACGGTCGGACCACCTGAGTCATCTCGGCGTCAGTGGTGGGGGCGGGCGCGGGTGCCGGCCGGCGGGCGGTGTCGCTGATCCTGATGAGGATCGCGATCAGCGCCCAGTTGGCGAGCACCGACGAACCGCCGTACGCCACGAACGGCATCGTCATACCGGTCAGCGGGATGAGGCCCATCACGCCGCCCGCGACGACGAAGACCTGGATGCCGAACGCGGCGGACAGGCCGACCGCCAGCAGCTTGCCGAAGGGGTCCCGGGCGGCGAGGGCGGTGCGCATGCCGCGCTCCACGATGAGGCCGTACAGCAGCAGGAAGGCCATGGTGCCGGCCAGCCCCAGCTCCTCGCCGACGGTGGCGAGGATGAAGTCGGAGTTGGCCGCGAAGCCGATCAGGTCGGAGGCGCCCTGGCCCCAGCCGGTTCCCGAGACGCCGCCGGAGCCGAAGGACATCAGGGCCAGGGCGATCTGGTCGGTGGTGGCCCAGCTGGGCCGGGGGGTCTCGTAGACCGCGAAGGGGTGCAGCCACGCCATCACACGGACCTTGACGTGCGATTCGAACGAGGCGACTCCGACCGCGCCGACTGCGGACATCAGCAGACCGAAGACGATCCAGCTGGTGCGCTCGGTCGCCACGTACAGCATGACCACGAACAGGCCGAAGAACAGCAGCGAGGTACCGAGGTCGGTCTCGAAGACCAGGATCAGGATGCTCATCGCCCAGACGACGATGATCGGACCGAGGTCACGGCCGCGCGGCAGGTACAGCCCCATGAAGCGGCGGCTGGCCAGCGCGAGCGCGTCCCTCTTCACCATGAGGTAGCCGGAGAAGAAGACCGCGATGATGATCTTCGCGAACTCACCGGGCTGGATGGAGAAGGAGCCGATGGTGATCCAGATGCGCGCGCCGAACCGGGCCGGGAAGAACATCGGCAGGATCAGCAGGATCAGCGCACCGATCATGGAGATGTAGGTGTACCGCTGCAGGATCCGGTGATCCTTGAGGAAGATCAGGACGGCCACGAACAGGGCCACGCCCATCGCCGAGTACATCAGCTGGTTGGGCGCCGAGGGGGCGAAGGTCTGGCCGATCGCCTCCGCCCGGCCGGCCAGCCGCCTCGACTGGTCCAGCCGCCAGATGATGACGAGGCCGAGGCCGTTGAGGAGCGTGGCGATCGGCAGCAGCAGCGGATCGGCGTACGGCGCGAACTTGCGCACCACCAGGTGGCCGACGCCCGCGAGCAGGCCGAGCCCGATGCCGTAGCTGAGCATGCCGGAGGGCAGCTCGTCGCTGAGCGCCAGGCCCGCGTTGGCGTACGCGAAGACCGGAATGATCACCGCGAACACCAGCATGGCCAGCTCGGTGTTGCGGCGGCTCGGCGGACCGGCCGTACTGATCGTGGTCGTGTTGGTCGTACTACTGCTCATGGGTGGGCGGCCCTCTCACGGCTCACTGCTGGGTGCTGCTGCACTGCGGGACCAACTCCTTCTCCTGCTCCGACAGGGTGGGACCCGGCTTCGGAGTGGGAGAGGGCGACGCCGGGCTCTTCGGCGTCGGTGTGGCCTTGGCGGCGCGCAACCCCGTCGTCGCGCTCTGACTCCGCTGCGGCGTGCTGCTGCCGCTACCTGCCTTGCCTCCGGATCCGCCGCCGGCCTGCCCCTTGCCGCCGGTGAGGTCCTTCTGGCTCTCCTCGGCCCTGCGCTGTGCGTCAGCCTTTCTGCAGGCGCTGGCGAGAGTGGCGAGATCCTTCGTCTTGTCCTCGGCCTGGCCGAGCCCGCTGACCGCGATGGTGTCCTCCACGCGGCTGCGCTGGTCGGTCGGGAGGTACTTGAGTTCGATCTCGCGGTGGTCCTCATGGACCTTGTTGAGCTTGATCCACGCAAGGTCCTGGTTGATGCCCTGGTAGATCGCGACATGGTCTCCGTTGGAGCCCACGTAGTACTGCTTCTGCGTCCACTGGTAGCCGCTGTAGAGGCCGCCGCCGATCACGGCGAGGCCCAGCGCGATGATCAGCGACCGCTTGACCCAGGTCTTGCGGCCGCTCTTCTTCGTGTAGTCGCCGTCCGCGTAGGCCCCGTAACTGCCCTCGGGCGGTCCGCCGAGCCCCGGGTCGCCGCTGCCGGGCGGCCCGAAGCCACCCGGTGCGTCGCCCTGCTGCGGTACGGGACGGTTCCGGCCCAGCTCGGCGGCGCGGCCCGCCGGGGTGTTCCCGGCGCCGCCGTCCCCGAGGGGGACCTGGTTCTCGGCCACCGCGCCCACGATCACGGGGGTGTCGTTGAGCTGGCCGGCCAGGGTGTCGCCGCCGTCCACGTCGAGGACGTCGGCCACGATGCAGGTGATGTTGTCGGGGCCGCCGCCGCGCAGCGCGAGCTGGATCAGCTCCTGCACCGTCTCGTGCGGGCCCTGGTAGCTGGCGAGGGTGTCCTCGAGGGTCTGGTGGCTCACGACGCCGGACAGGCCGTCGGAGCAGATCAGATAGCGGTCGCCGGCCCGGACCTCACGGATGGACAGATCGGGCTCGACGTGGTCGCCGCTGCCCAGCGCGCGCATCAGCAGGGAGCGCTGCGGGTGGGTGCCCGCCTCCTCCTCGGTGATGCGGCCCTCGTCGACGAGCCGCTGCACCCAGGTGTGGTCCTGGGTGATCTGGGTGAGCGCCCCGTCGCGCAGCAGATACGCGCGCGAGTCGCCCACGTGCACCAGGCCGAGCCGCTGGCCGGTCCACAGCAGGGCGGTGAGCGTGGTGCCCATGCCCTCCAGCTGGGGGTCCTCCTCGACCATGACCCGCAGCTGGTCGTTGGCCCGCTGCACGGCGGTGCCCAGGGAGGTCAGGATGTCCGAGCCGGGGACGTCGTCGTCGAGCTGGACCAGGGTGGAGATCACCTCGGAGCTGGCGACCTCGCCGGCGGCCTGGCCACCCATGCCGTCGGCGATGGCGAGCAGCCGGGGGCCGGCATAGCCGGAGTCCTCGTTGCCCTCCCGGATCATGCCCTTGTGGGACCCGGCGGCGAAACGCAGTGACAGACTCATGCGCACCTCGCCCGTCGGCTCCGGGTACAGCCCCTTGCCAACCACGCTGCCCACCCTCCGGTCGTCATGGTCCTACTACTTCCGCAGCTCGATGACGGTCTTGCCGATGCGGATCGGTGCACCCAGCGGAATCGGTGTCGGTGTGGTGAGTCGGTTCCGGTCGAGATAGGTGCCGTTGGTGGAGCCGAGGTCCTCGACGATCCACTGGCCGTCACGGTCCGGGTAGATCCTGGCATGCCGGCTGGAGGCGTAGTCGTCGTCCAGCACGATTGTTGAATCGTGCGCACGACCGAGAGTGATGGTCTGCCCCTGGAGCGCGACCGTGGTGCCGGTCAGCGTCCCCTCGGACACCACCAGCTTGGTGGGAGCCCCGCGGCGGCCGCGGCCCGAGGGCTGCTGACGCTGCTGGGGCGGTGCGGCCTGCTGTTGCTGCCGCTGCTGCTGCGGCCGGTCGGGGGCGCCACGGCGCGCCGAACCGCGCTGGGTCACGCGAGTCCCGAACAGGTCGCTACGGATGACCTGAACGGCCACGATGACGAACAGCCACAGTACGGCGAGGAAACCCAACCGCATGACCGTGAGGGTCAGCTCTGACATTGCCCCCGCTTCACCCTTCGGCTTGCCGGTAAACGATGGTGGTGCTGCCCACGACGACGCGTGAGCCGTCGCGGAGCGTAGCGCGGGTGGTGTGCTGTCCGTCCACCACGATGCCGTTCGTCGACCCCAGATCCTGGATGGTCGGCGGTGTTCCGACCCGGATTTCGCAGTGCCTGCGGGAGACACCGGGATCGTCAATGCGCACGTCAGCGTCGGTGCTGCGGCCCAGCACCAGGGTGGGCCGGGAGATCTGGTGGCGAGTGCCATTGATCTCAATCCAGCGCCGGGTCTGCCCCTGCGGCTGCGGCACGGAGCCCGCGCCGCCGCTCCGGGCCCCGGGGCGGGCCCCGGGAGGGGCGCTGGGCATGGGCGGCGCGCCCGCGGGCTGGCCGCCGTAACCGCCGGGCCGCTGCTGCGGAGCCCCGCCGCGGGCCGGGGCCTGCTGGGCGGCCGCGCTCTGGGACTCGCTGGAGGCCAGCGTCCGGCTGCGCACCCGGTACAGGCCGGTGTCGAGGTCGTCGGCCTTCTCCAGGTGGACCTTGACGCCCCCCATGAAGGTGTACCGCTGCTGCTTGGCGTAGTCGCGGACCATGCCGGACAGCTCGTCGCCGAGCTGCCCGGAGTACGGCGCGAGCCGCTCGTAGTCGCCCGTGCTCAGCTCGACGATGAAGTCGTTGGGGACGACGGTCCGGTCCCGGTTCCAGATGGTCGCGTTGTTGTCGCACTCACGCTGGAGCGCGCCCGCGATCTCGACGGGCTGGACCTCCGACTTGAACACCTTGGCGAAGGTGCCGTTCACGAGACCCTCGAGACGCTGCTCGAAGCGCTTCAGTACTCCCACGGGGCACCTCCTTCCTCAGTCGTGCTCAGTGTCGTCCTGGTACTGCTTACTGATCGTATCCACGCGTCGGGAAATCGGGTGGTTCCCCTTCCTGGCCCTGTGGAGCAGTGTCACCTCTCACAGGATCGTAGAGGTGCCCTCTGGACAGTGTCCCGCAACCGCGGCGGAGCCCCTCCGGGCGGGGGCTCGACAACGAGTGTGAATCCACCCTGCCCAGCGTGCTAGTGTTCTCGATGTCGGAAGGCGCCGCGGCGAACCGGACCGAAAGGCCCGGGGGGACAGGCGGTGAGCGGAAGACAACACCCATGCGCGGGTGGCGGAATAGGCAGACGCGCTGGATTCAGGTTCCAGTGCCCGAAAGGGCGTGGGGGTTCAACTCCCCCCTCGCGCACCAGTCGGAGCGGGCCTCTCCGGAGTGACGAAAGTCGCTCGGGAGAGGCCCGCTTCGCTTTATATGGCGGGCCGGTCGGTCTCGCCTTGGGCCCGGCTCGACATCGGCTTGATCCACTGCCAGTTCGGCTTGATCCACATCAGTCGCCCCACGGCTCGGGCCGACGAACGGAAGCGGGGCCTCCCCGGAGGGGGCGGCCCCGCGGTTCCGCGGCCGACTGGGACTCGGACAGCGGCTCAGGCGGCTGAGGCAGCTGAGGCGGCTCAGGCGGCGAAGCGGGAAGCGAGCGCCTTGGCCTTCGTGGCGGCGTCCTCGTGGGCCTTCGCCTTGGAGGCGTCAGAGAGCTCGACCAGGTCGGCCATCGCCGGGTTGCTGCGGGCCAGGGTGAGCTCCGGCACAACGAACTCGACGTCGAGGTTGAGCCCGTCCTTCAGGGCCTTCTCCAGGTAGGTCGTGACGAACTCGAAGCTCTCCCGCGGCGTGCCCGGACCGTAGCCGCCGCCCCGGCTGGCGACGACGATCGTCGGGGTGCCCGAGGTGGTGGTCTGCTCGGCCCCGGAGGTGCGGCCCATGATGATCACGTGGTCCAGCCACGCCTTGAGGGTGGAGGGGATCGTGAAGTTGTACATCGGGGCGCCTATGAGGACCACGTCGGCCTGCTCCAGCTCACCGGCCAGGGTGTCGCGCAGCGCGAAGGCGGCCTGCTGCTCGGGGGTGTGGTTCTCGGTGGGCACGAATCCGGCCTGGGCGGCGAGGCCGTCCAGGTGCGGCAGCGGCTCGGCGGCAAGGTCGCGGTAGATGACCGTGCCGTTCGGGTGCTGGGCCTCCCACTCCTTGCGGAAGGTGGCGGTCACCGCGCGGGAGGCGGAGGCTTCGCCGGGGAAGACGGACGTGTCGATGTGAAGAAGCGTGGGCATGGGGGTGCCTCCGTGGACAAGGCGCTCGCGTAAGGAGCGGGTGTTTTCTACGTACCTACGATTGGCACAGTAGCTTACTTTTCTGCAGCACCAAACGAAACGCAGGTATCGTGTATTCCATGGCGGACGGAGGCGGGCCCGAGGTCCACGACGAGCACGTGTGCAAGCAGGTCGACGGCAAGATGACCCGGGTCTTCGAGCTGTTCGGGAAGCGGTGGACCGGGCTGATCGTGGCCGTACTGACCGAGCAGGGGGCGTACTTCGCCGAGTTGCGGCGGGCCATTCCGGGCATCAGCGAACGCATGCTGTCGGACCGCCTCACCGAACTCTCGGCGGCGGGGCTGGTGGTCCGCGAAGTGGACCACGGGCCTCCGTTGCGGGTGGCCTACCGGCTGACGGAAGCGGGGAAGGCGCTGGAGCCCGCGCTGAAGGAGCTCGGGCAGTGGGCCGAGGACCATCTGCCCGAGGGCGGCGGCTGCCCGGAGCAGTTCCGGCGCTGAGCATTTTCGGCGCTGAGCGGGTCCGGCCCTGAGCAGGACTTTCGCCGGGTTCACCGGAGTTTTCCACAGGCCCTGACGGGACGTGGGCGATCGGGGGTACGGTGCTGGTCGGTCGGGGGCGTGAGCGCTGTCGGCGGGGTCGGTGACGGGCGAGGATCGAAGCGGGGGCGTGATGGCTGACGGCACGGGTGGGGGCGGGGCGGCCCGGCGGCTGCCCCGGGTTCCGGGGTTCGCGGCCTGGCGCGGGAATGGCCCCTCTCCCCGACAGGAGGGGAAGGCGCTGCGGAAGCGGGTGCCGCGCTCGGCGCACGCCGTGCTGCCGTCGCCCGCTCCCGGGCGGCCGGACGCGGTGGAGGCGGTCGAGCGGTCGAACGCCGGGCGGCTGCCGGAGCTGACGCCGATACGGGTGGGGCGGATGATCGCGACCCCGTTCTCCTTCCTCCGCGGCTCGGCCGGGCTGATGGCCCACGACCTGGCGGCCACCCCGGTCACCGGCGTCGGCGCACAGCTCTGCGGTGATGCGCACGCCGCCAACTTCGGGCTCTACGGGGACGCGCGCGGCGGTCTGGTCATCGACCTGAACGACTTCGACGAGACCGTCCACGGTCCGTGGGAGTGGGATGTGAAGCGGCTCGCGGCCTCGCTGGTGCTGGCAGGGCGGGAGGCCGGTGCCGACGAGGACGCCTGCCGGTCGGCGGCCCGTGACGCGGCGGGTGCCTACCGGCGCACGGTGCGGCTGCTGGCCAAGCTGCCGGCCACCGACGCGTGGAACGCGATCGCGGACGAGGAGCTGGTCTCGCACACCGACGCCCGGGACCTGGCCGGCACGCTGGAGCGGGTCGCCGAGAAGGCCCGGCGGAACACGAGCGCGCGCTTCGCCGCCAAGGCCACGGAGGCGGTTCCGGGCGATGAGGGCTCCTCCGGGCGGCCCGTGGCCCGGCGCTTCGTGGACGCGCCGCCGGTGCTGCGGCGGGTGCCGGACGCCGAGGCGGTGGCGGTCGCGGAGGCGCTGGGCGACTATCTGGGGACGCTGCCCGAGGACCGGCTGCCGCTGCTCGCCCGGTACGAGGTGCACGACGTGGCGTTCCGGGTCGTGGGCACGGGCAGTGTGGGGACGCGGTCGTATGTGGTGCTGCTGCTCGATCACCGGGGCGAGCCGCTGGTGCTGCAGGTGAAGGAGGCCCGGCCGTCCGCGCTGCTGCCGCATCTGGGGCGGGCCGGTTTCGAGATACCCGAGGTCGTCCACGAGGGGCGGCGGGTGGTGCTCGGCCAGAAGCGGATGCAGGTCGTCAGCGACATCCTGCTGGGCTGGACGACGGTGCTCGGGCGGCCGTACCAGGTACGGCAGTTCCGTAATCGCAAGGGGAGCGTCGACCCGGCCGCGCTGGCCGCCGACCAGATGGACGACTACGGGCGGATGACGGGCGCGCTGCTGGCGCGGGCACACGCCCACAGCGCGGATCCGCGGGTGCTCGCCGGGTACTGCGGCAAGGGCGAGGAACTGGACGAGGCGATGGCCGGCTTCGCGGTGGCGTACGCGGACCGCACGGAGGCGGACCACGCGGAACTGCTGGCCGCGGTGCGCGCCGGGCGGATAGCGGCCGAGCCGGGGGTGTGAGGCGCGAGTCCCTGCAAGGGCACCCCCGGGGACTGCCCCACGTAGGCTGAGCGGGTGACGAACCGGGAAGCGCAGCAGCAGGCACAGCGGGCGGCGTCCGAGGCGGAGCCCCAGGAGGAATGTCAGGCACCGGCCGAGCCCCAGTCCGAGCAGGCCCAGCCGGAGCGGGCCCAGTCCGAGGAGGCGCGGTCCGAGGAGGCCCAGTCCGAGGAGGCGCGGTCCGAGGAGGCGCGGTCCGAGGAGGACGCGCGGGCCGCGGAGCGTCTTGAGCGGGCGGTGCGGGCGGCCGAGCAGGCGCTGATCGAGTTCGAGATCGCGGTGGAGACCTTCCGGGTCGAGGTGGAGAACTTCTCCCGGCTGCACCATCAGCGGCTCGGCCCGATGTACTCGCGCCTGGACGAGCTGGACGCGCTGATCGCCGAGGCGGTCGCGGCGCGCACCGGCGATCCGGAGGACCTCCGCAGAGCCCGCGAGGCGCGTGGGCTGGTGCAGCCGATGCCCGGCGTGGAGGAGTTGTTCCACGGCTGGATCGACTCCGAGGGCCTGTCGCCGGAGGCGTCCGCGATGCTCACCGAGCAGCCGGTGCAGCCGCCGCCGCGGGTGCGGCCGAGCGAGGAGGCCCGCCGGATCTACCGCGACCTGGCCCGCAAGGCCCATCCGGACCTGGCCGAGGAGGAGGCCGAGCGGGAGCGGCGCGGTGAGTTCATCGTGCGGGTCAACGCGGCGTACGCGGCCGGGGACGAGGTGGCGCTGCGGAAGCTGGCCGAGGAGTGGGAGGCCGGTCCGCCGCCGCCCGAGCGGAGGGCGAGCCGCAGCGAGGAGCTGTACGCCCGGCTGGAGTGGCTGGCCGAGCGCAAGGAGATGCTGGCCGAGGTCGCCTCCGAGCTGGAGTCGAGCGCGATCGGCGCGATGATCAAGATGGCGCCGGAGGATCCGGACCGGCTGCTGGACGAGATCGCCGAGCAGCTGCTCGCCCAGGTCTCCGAGAAGGAGGCCCGGCTCGCGGAGCTGGCGCGGTAGTAGGTTTCTCCGAGCTGACGATGTCGTGTGAGAGGTGTGTGTGATGCATTTTGCCCAGCTTCCCCAGGTGGAGGCCGCGGCGGTGCCGGCCGATGGCTTTCTCCTGGACGTCCGGGAGGACGACGAGTGGGCGGCCGGGCATGTCGAGGGCGCCCTTCACATTCCGATGGGTCAGGTCGTGGCCCGGTTCGGTGAACTGACCGAGTCGGTCGGCGGGGAGCGCCGGGTGCATGTGGTGTGCCGGGTCGGCGGGCGGTCCGCGCAGGTGACGCAGTATCTGGTCGCCCAGGGGCTGGACGCGGTGAACGTGGACGGCGGGATGCTCGCCTGGGAGGCGGCCGGCCGTCCGATGGTCGGTGGCCAGGACGGCACGGCCGAGGGCGCCTTCGTGCTGTAGTCCGGGCAGGCCCGGGCCCGCGGGTCGTCTCAGACGAGGGGGTGGGCGGCGAGGAGTTCGCCGAGTGCCTCCTCGTGGGCGGCGGCCGGGCCCAGGGACAGCTCCAGCTGCTTGGCCCAGGCGTGATAGCGGTGCAGCGGATAGTCGGTGACCGCCCCGAAGCCGCCGTGCAGATGCTGGGCGGTCTGGACGACCCGGCGTACGCCCTCGGCGGCCCATATCTTGGCGACCGCCACGTCTCCGGCGACCGGCAGCGCCCCGTTCGCCGTCGCCTCCGGGCCCTTCTCGTCCCGGGAGAGCCGCCAGGCGGCCTGCCAGAGCGTGGCCTCCATGGCCCGCAGATCGATGTACCGGTCGGCGGTCTGGACGGCGACCGCCTGGAATGTGGCGAGCGGGTGGCCGAACTGCTCGCGGGTGGAGGTGTACGAGCTGGTCAGGTCGAGCACCGCCGTGCCGACGCCCAGCGCCAGCGCACAGGTGCCGGTGGTGAGCAGCGCGCGCAGCCAGTCCCAGGCGCCGTCCGCGTCCAGCACCTCGTGACCGTCCGCCCGCACGCCGTCCAGCCGGACCTCGGCCAGCCGCTCGCCGCTGGTGGAGATCTGCTCGTCCAAGCCCATCCCCGCACGGTCGCGGGGGACCAGGGCGAGGAGCGCCCGGCCCGCGCCGGTGTGGGCGGGGATCAGCAGACGGTCGGCGCCGGCGGCCCAGGGGACCGCGGTCTGCACCCCGTCCAGCACCCAGCCGCCGCCGTCCCGGCGTGCCTGGACGGCGAGTTCGGCCGGGCCGTGGCCGGTGCGCCCGGCGGAGGCAACGGTGAGCACGAGGTCGCCGTCGGCGGTCCGGGGCAGCACGGCGGAGCACAGCTCGGGGGTGCCGTACCGCTGCACGGCGAGGGCGGCCGCGGCGGTCTCCAGCAGCGGCACCCGGGCCAGCACCTTCGCGGACTCGCGCAGCACCAGGCACAGGGCGAGCGGGTCGAGGCCGGAGCCGCCGTGGCGCGGTTCGAGGGTCAGCCCGAGCAGATCGGCGTCGGCGAGTCGGCGCCACAGCGCGCGGTCGATGTCGTCGGCGACGGCGCCGGGGGTGAGGGCGGGGCTGGGCACGCCGTCCGGGGTGGTGGAGGAGAAGACGGCCTTCGCCGCCTCCACGGCCGCCTGTTGCTCCTCGGTGAAGGTGAAGTCCACTGTCCGTCCTCCCGCGCCGTCGAGCTACATCTGACGGCCCGTCAAGATAGAACAGGTTCTACAAGAAGGGAACGCCCCGAACGCCCGCGTCGCACCGCCCGCGTCGCCCCACCCCGTCGTGCCGCCCCCTCGCATCGCTCCCCCGCATCGCTCCCTCACTTCGCTCGCCGGGGCAGCGGCCGGTCAGCGGTCGAAGTCCAGCTCCACCCGCTCGCCGACCGGATGGGACTGGCAGGACAGCACATAGCCCGCCTCCACCTCGTCCGGCTCGAGCGCGAAATTCCGGTCCATCCGCACCTCCCCGGAGACCAGGAACGCCCGGCAGGTCCCGCACACCCCGCCCTTGCAGGCGTACGGCGCGTCCGCGCGATTGCGCAGCACGGTCTCCAGCAGCGACTCCCCGTCCCGCACCGGCCAGCTCCCCGACCGGCCGTCCAGTGTCGCCGTCACCGTGCTGTGCGAGGGCGCGGCGGCCGGGCGCGGCGCGGGGGAGACGTCCTCGCCGGGAGCCGCCGCCACATGGAAGATCTCCTGGTGGACCCGGCCGCGGGGCACTCCGAGCCCGCGCAGCGCCCGCTCGGCGGCGCGCACCAGCCCGTACGGACCGCACAGGAACCAGCCGTCCACCGAATCCACCGGCAGCAGCGAGGGCAGCAGACCGGTCAGCCGCTCCTGATCCAGCCGCCCGGACACCAGCCCGGTCTGCTGTTCCTCCCGGGACAGGGCGCACACCAGCTGGAACCGGTCGGGCCAGCGGTCCTTGAGGTCGGCGACCTCCTCCAGGAACATCGTGGAGGAGGCGGTGCGGTCGCTGCGGACCAGGCAGAAGCGGGCCTCGGGCTGCCGCTCCAGCAGGGTGGCGGCGATGGACAGCACGGGCGTGATGCCGCTGCCGCCGACGACCGCGGCGAAGTGTCCGGGCCGGGGGTCGAGCACGAACCGGCCCGCCGGGGCCATCACCTCCACCACCTCCCCGACCGCCAGCTCCTTGAGGGCGTATGTGGAGAACGCGCCGCCCTCCACCAGCCGCACCCCGACGCGCAGCAGCTCGGGCCCCTCCGGACCCGGGGCGGGGGCGCAGATCGAGTACGTACGCCGGACCTCCGCGCCGTCTACGAACCGCCGCACCGCGATGTGCTGCCCGGGGACGAAGCGGAACGTCTCGCGCAGCGCGGGCGGCACCCGGAGGGTGACGGCGACCGCGTCAGCGGCGAGCGGGTCGACGGCCGCCACCCGCAGCGGATGGAACGCGCCGTGGTGGGGCGCGGCGACGGGCACCGCTTCCGCGGCCATCACAACTCCTTGAAGTGGTCGAACGGTTCGCGGCAGGTCTCGCAGCGGCGCAGCGCCTTGCACGCGGTGGAGGAGAAGCGGCTCAGCAGCGTGGTCTCGGTGGAGCCGCAGTGCGGACAGCGCACCGTCAGCTCGACGGGCACCGGCCCGCCCGCCGTGGTGCCCCGTGGCGCGGGCGGCGCTATGCCGGATTCGGCGAGCTTGCGACGGCCCTCGGCGCTGATCGCGTCCGTCGTCCAGGGCGGGGCGAGCACGGTGCGGACCTCGACCTCGGCCATGCCGTGGTCGTGAAGCACCCGCTCGATGTCGGCGGCCATCGACTCCAGCGCCGGGCAGCCGGTGTAGGTGGGGGTCAGCTCGACCTCGACCCGGCCCGGCGCCAGGATCCGCAGCCCCCGCAGCACGCCCAGCTCGGCCAGGGACACCATCGGCAGCTCCGGATCCGGCACGGATCCGGCCAGCCGCCGCAGCTCCTCTTCGAGCGCGGTGGGGGCGTGGGGCGCGGGCGTCACCATGCCGCCCCCGGGTGGCTGCGGTGCAGATGCTGCATCTGCGCGAGCATCGGTCCGAACGGCTCGGTGTGAATGCCCTGCCGTCCGGCGCCGGCCGCCCAGGCACCGCGCCGCGGCCCCTCGGGCACGCTCAGGGTGGCCCGGGTGAGAACGGCGGTGACGCGGTTCAGCCACGCGTCGTGCAGCGCGGACCAGTCGACCTCGCAGCCCTCGACCGGCTCGAACAGCTCGCCGGTGAACCGCCACAGCGCGTCCAGCCCGCGGCGCATGCGCTGGTGGCTCTCCTCGGTGCCGTCGCCGAGCCGCAGCGTCCAGTGCTCGGCGTGATCGCGGTGGTAGGCGACCTCCTTGACCGCCTTGGCGGCCAGCGGGGTGAAGGGGCCGTCGCCGCGCGCCAGCTCCTCGTACAACAGCTCCTGGTAGGTGGAGAAGTAGAGCTGGCGGGCGATGGTGTGGGCGAAGTCCCCGTTCGGCTGCTCGACCAGCTGGACGTTGCGGAACGCCCGCTCCTCGCGGAGATAGGCCAGCTCGTCCTCGTCGCCGGCGAGGGAGAGCAGCACCCGGGCCTGGCCGAGCAGGTCCAGGGCGATGTTGGCGAGCGCGACCTCCTCCTCCAGCACGGGGGCGTGGCCCGCCCACTCCCCCAGCCGGTGGGAGAGCACCAGCGCGTCGTCGCCCAGGGCGAGGGCAGCGGTCACAGGTGCCGCACCCCCTCCGGGATCTCGTAGAACGTGGGGTGCCGGTAGGGCTTGTCGGCGGCGGGCTCGAAGAAGGGGTCCTTCTCGTCCGGTGAGGTGGCGGTGACCGAGGCGGACGGCACCACCCAGATCGAGACGCCCTCCGAGCGGCGGGTGTACAGATCGCGGGCGTTGCGCAACGCCATCTCCGCGTCCGGGGCGTGCAGGGAGCCGGCGTGGGTGTGCGCGAGACCGCGCCTGCCGCGGACGAACACCTCCCACAGCGGCCATGTGCCGTCTCCGCCACCGCTCATGCCTGTGCCTCCCTGTGCTTGGCCGCGTACGCCGCGGCCGCCTCGCGCACCCAGGCGCCTTCCTCGTGGGCCCGGCGCCGCTGGGACAACCGCTGGGCGTTGCACGGCCCGTTTCCCCGCAGCACCTCGCCGAACTCGTCCCAGTCGATGGGGCCGAAGTCGTGGTGACCCCGCTCCTCGTTCCACTTCAGGTCGGGGTCGGGGAGGGTGAGGCCGAGGGATTCGGCCTGCGGGACGCAGATGTCGACGAAGCGCTGGCGCAGCTCGTCGTTGGAATGCCGCTTGATCTTCCAGGCCATCGACTGGGCGGAGTGCGCCGACGCGTCGTCCGGCGGGCCGAACATCATCAGCGAGGGCCACCACCAGCGGTCCACCGCGTCCTGGGCCATGGCGTGCTGGGCCTCGGTGCCCCGGCTCAGGGCCAGCAGCAGCTCATACCCCTGGCGCTGGTGGAAGGACTCCTCCTTGCAGATCCGGACCATCGCGCGGGCGTACGGCCCGTAGGAGCAGCGGCACAGCGGGACCTGGTTGGTGATCGCCGCGCCGTCCACCAGCCAGCCGATGGCGCCCACGTCGGCCCAGGTCAGCGTCGGGTAGTTGAAGATCGACGAGTACCTCTGGCGGCCCGAGTGGAGCTTGTCCAGCAGCTCGTCCCGGCTGGTGCCCAGGGTCTCCGCCGCGCTGTAGAGATACAGGCCGTGGCCCGCCTCGTCCTGGACCTTGGCCATGAGGATCGCCTTGCGCCGCAGCGAGGGGGCGCGGCTGATCCAGTTGGCCTCGGGCTGCATGCCGATGATCTCGGAGTGGGCGTGCTGCGCGATCTGCCGGACCAGGGAGGCCCGGTAGTCGTCGGGCATCCAGTCGCGCGGCTCGATGCGCTCGTCCGCCGCCAGGGCGGCGTCGAACACCGCCTCGTACGCCCCCGCCCCGGCATCCGCCGCCGTCGTCGTCATGCGAAGCCCCTTCGCCATCCGTCCCCGCCGTCCGTCCCCGCCGTCCGTCCCCGCCGTCCGTCCCGCCGACCGCCCGGCAAACCAACCGACCGATCGTTCGGTTCAATGGTGTGCCGAGGGAACGTAGGGTGTCAAGCCTGTGGATAACGCTGAGGATGCTGTGCCAGGCGGGCCGCATCGGTAGCGTGCGGGCGGAGAGGACACCCACCGGGGGCCGTGGGCGCGCAGCCGTCCGGGCCGGGTGCGAAGACCTGGACCATCGGGAGCGGGGCGGGGCATGGCGGTAACGGAGCCGGACGACGAGGCGGCGGAACGGCTCGCCGCGCTCTCACTGCCGTCACAGCTGATCGTCGCGGTGGCGGTCGCCGCCGTCGCGGTCGCCGTGGCCCTTCACCTCGGCATGGCGTTCCTGAGCGTCGCGCCGCCCAACACGATCAGCAAGCGGCACGGCGCCGTCATGGACGACTACACCTACCCGGAATTCGAGCGGAACTGGAAGCTCTTCGCGCCCAATCCGCTCCAGCAGGACATCGCCATACAGGCCCGGGCCGAGATCCGCACCCCCGAGGGCGGCCTCGCCACCACCGGCTGGACCAACCTCTCCGCCCAGGACGGCGCCGCCATCCACCACAACCCGCTGCCCAGCCACACTCAGCAGAACGAGCTGCGCCGCGCCTGGGAGTTCTACGCCGGCTCGCACGACGCGCGGGAACGGCCGAACGGCATCCGCGGCAGCCTCTCCGAGCAGTACATACGCCGGATCGTCCTGCTCCGTCTCGGCTCGAAGCCCGACGGCGGCACGGTGCGGCGCGTCCAGGTGCGGTCCGCGACCACGCCGCTGGCCGCACCGCCGTGGAGCGACGAGAAGGTCGACACCAAGCCGTTCTACCGGACCCTGCCCTGGTGGACGACGACCGCGGCCGACCTTCCCGAGGGGGCGCGCCGGTGACGATATCCGCTGCCCGGCCCGCCCTGGAGCGTGTCCGGTCCGCCGTGGCGCGCGGCCACGCCCGCGTCACCGGGTCCGCGCTCGGCCGCTACCAGACGGCCGTGGTGCGCATCGGCTTCTCCTTCACCTGGCTGCTCTTCCTGCTCCGCGAATGGCCCCACCGCCGGGAGCTGTACGGCCCCGACGGCCCCTGGAACTGGGACATGGCCCGGAAGCTGATCGACGGCAACCACGCCTTCACCGCGCTCATGTGGTCCGACAGCGGCCTGTGGTTCGAGGCCGTCTACGCCGTCGCCCTCGGCTCGGCCCTGCTGCTCCTGCTCGGCTGGCGCACCCGCACCACGTCCGTGCTGTTCATGCTCGGCGTGCTGTCGCTGCAGAACCGCTCCGTCTTCATCGGCGACGGCGGCGACAACCTCATCCACCTGATGTCGCTCTATCTGGTGCTCACCCGGTGCGGCCAGGTCTGGTCCCTCGACGCCCGCCGCGCCACCCGGCGGCCGGACGGGCAGGAGCCGCCGCGCGATACGACCGGAATCGTGCTGTGGACCGTCCTCGGACTCGCCCTGGCCTGCGTCCAGCTGGTCACCGACGCCGACCTGTCGCTGATCGCGGACGGCCCGCTCCCCGGGCTGGGCTGGGCGACGGTCCTGTGGGGGCTGTGGCTCGTCCAGGGCGGCTGGTGGCTCGCGCGCCGGTACGCGCCGGGGGAGCCGCGCACCGTCCTGGACATGCTCGCCAACCTGGCGCACAACGGCGCGCTGGTGGTGATCATGGGCGAGGTGTGTCTGCTCTACGCCTCCGCGGGCTGGTACAAGGTCCAGGGCTCGCGCTGGCAGGACGGCACCGCCCTGTACTACCCGCTGCACCTGGACTACTTCTCGCCCTGGCCGTCCCTGGCCGACGTGCTCGCGAGCAGCGGCACCCTGGTGATGCTGCTGACGTACGGCACGGTCATCGTCCAGGTCGCCTTCCCCTTCACGCTGCTGAACCGGCGGGCCAAGAACGTCATGCTGGTGCTGCTGATGCTGGAGCACATCGGCATCGCGGTCGCGCTCGGCCTGCCCTTCTTCTCGCTCGCCGCCATCTCCGCGGACGCGGTGTTCCTGCCGACCGCCTTCCTGCTCTGGACCGGCCGGAAGGCCACCCGGGCCCGCGACCGGCTGGCCGCGCGAGTCGCTGTCCGCCTGCCCCGGCAGGCGAGTGAGCCGAAGGGGCGCGCGGCGGAGGACGACGAGAACGGCTCGGGACGGCGGCCCGGGGCCGGAGCCGGGGCCGTCGGTGAAGGGCCTGGTCACGGCCCTGGCCCCCGTACGCTGAGGGGATGACTGAGGACCAGGCCACGCAGGCCGTGCGGCAGTGGCGCGAGACGGCTGCCGAGACCGTCCTGCTCGACGGCTTCCATGCGCTGAAGCATGCGCTCCGCTTCGGTGCCGAGGTGCGGGTCGGGGTCACCAGCGACAAGGCGGCCGCGATGGAGCTGGCGGCGGAACTGGCCGGTGATCTCACCGGGGTGATCACGGATCTCCTGGTGGAGGTGCCGGACCAGGACTTGCGCGGTCTCGTCCCCCGGGTGCACCCCACCCGCGTCGCCGCGCTGGCGGTCAGACGCGGGCGGCAGGGGAACCTGGACGCCCTGGCGCGGCTGCCGAGGCGCGCACCGGTCGTCGTCCTGGACAATCCGCGCAACCTCGGGAACGTCGGCGCCGTGGTCCGGCTCGCCGCCGGGTTCGGGGCCACGGGGGTGGTCACCACCGGGGACCTCGACCCCTGGCACCCGAACGCCGTGCGATCGGGGGCGGGCCTCCACTTCGCCACCGCGGTCGAACGGCTGCCGGACGACGCCCTGCCGCCGGGGCCGCTGTACGCCCTGGACGCGGAGGGGGAGGACATCCGGTCCCTGGCCGTCCCCGACGACGCGCTGCTGGCGTTCGGCTCCGAGCGGCACGGGCTGTCGCCGGAGCTGCGCAAGCGGGCCACCCGGCTGGTGGCCCTCCCCATGCGGCCGCAGGTGTCCAGCTACAACCTGGCCACCAGCGTGGCCATGGCCCTGTTCCACTGGGGAGGACCCGCCGCGCTCCCGCGGGACGCGGATTAGGCGGAAGACGCCCCCCCTACGCCGGGCGCCGCACCTCCACCATGCGGAAGCGGCTCGCCACGAACGCCGCGTCGCACAGCGCGGCGTTGGCCGACGGGTTGCCGCCCGTGCCGTGGAAGTCCGAGAAGGCCGCGGTCTGGTTCACATACACCCCGCCGGTCAGGTTCAGCGACAGCTGGGCGCACTCCTCCAGACACGCCTCCTCGATCAGCCGCTCCACCTCGGGCGACGTCGTGTACGCGCCGACCGTCATCGCGCCCTTGTCCCGGGTGGTGCGGCGCAGCAGGGCGACCGCGTCCGCCGCCGAGTCGACCGCGACGGCGAAGGACACCGGGCCGAAGCATTCGGAGAGATAGGGCGCGTCCGCGTCCGCCCCCTCCCAGAACTTGCGCGCCCCGTCGGCCTTCACCATCAGCGGCGTACGCACCGTGGCGTCGGGGAAGTCCGGGTGGGTCACCGCGCGGGAGGCGAGCGCGACCCCGCCGAGCCCGGGCGCGGCCTCCAGCCGCTCCCGCACCCGCGGGCCCACGATCGCGCCGAGCAGCGCGCTCGCCCGGGCGTCGTCGTCCAGCAGCCCGTCGACCGCCGCCGCCAGATCGGCCACCACCTCGTCGTACGACTTGGGGCCCGCGTCGGTGGTGATGCCCTCGCGGGGGATCAGCAGATTCTGCGGGGTGGTGCACATCTGGCCGCTGTAGAGGGACAGGGAGAACGCCAGATTGGCCAGCATGCCCTTGTAGTCGCCGGTGGAGTGGATGACGACCGTGTTGACCCCGGCCTTCTCCGTGAAGACCTGGGCCTGCCGGGCATGGGTCTCCAGCCAGTCGCCGAAGGCGGTCGAGCCCGTGTAGTCGATGATGCGGATCTCGGGGCGCACGGCGAGGACCTTGGCGATGCCCTCGCCCGGCCGCTCGGCCGCCAGCGCCACCAGATTGGGGTCGAAGCCCGCCTCCCGCAGCACCTCGCGCGCCACCCGCACCGTGAGCGCGAGCGGCAGGACCGCCTGCGGATGCGGCTTGACCAGCACCGGATTGCCGGTGGCCAGCGAGGCGAACAGGCCGGGGTACCCGTTCCACGTGGGGAAGGTACTGCAGCCGATCAGCAGCGCGATGCCCCGCGGCACCGCGGTGAAGGTCTTGCGCAGCTCCAGCGGATCGCGCTTGCCCTGCGGCTTGGACCAGTCGGCGGCGCTCGGCGTGCGCGTCTGCTCCGCGAACGCGTACGCCACGGCCTCCAGACCGCGGTCCTGGGCGTGCGGGCCGCCCGCCTGGAACGCCATCATGTACGCCTGTCCGCTGGTGTGCATGACCGCGTGCGCGAACTCATGGGAGCGGGCGCTGATCCGGGCCAGGATCTCCAGGCAGACCATGGCCCGCACCTCGGGTCCGGCGTCCCGCCATGCGGGCATCCCCGCCCGCATGGCGGGCAGCAGCACCTCGAGGTCCGGATGCGGATACTCCATGCCCATCTCGGCCCCGTACGGCGAGACCTCGGAGCCCGTCCAGCCGTCGGTGCCCGGCTGGTCCAGCTCCAGGCGCGTGCCGCGCAGCGCCTCGAAGGCGGCCTGGCCCTCGGGGACGCTCAGGCTCGGGCGCCCGCCCTGGCCCTCCCCGCCGTACGCCTTCGGGTGCTCGGGGTGCGGGGACCAATAGGCGCGGGTACGGATCGCCTCCAGGGCCTGGTCGAGGGTGGGGCGGTGCGTCTTCGTCAACTGGTCTGTGGTGCGTGCGGCGGTCACGGCTGACCAACTCCTCGTCGAGCTGGGATTGAGCTGGGCTGGAAGTGGCGACAGAGTTAGATTAACCGAACGATCGGTCGGGACAAGAGGGCCTGGCGGACCTGTGGACAACTTCGTCGAAAAGGATCAGCGGCATGACTGCGAGCGGCTTGACTGCGCACGACCGCGGGCTTCCGCGCACCAGCACCGTGGCCGTCGTCGGCACGGGCACGATGGGCCAGGGGATCGCCCAGGTGGCGCTGGCCGCCGGGCATCCGGTGCGGCTCTATGACGCCGCGCCGGGCCGCGCCGCCCAGGCCGCGGACGCGATCGCGGCCCGCCTCGGGCGGCTGGTCGCCAAGGGCGCCCTCGCCGCGGCCGACCGCGACGCCGCCCTCGGCCGGCTGGCCCCCGTCGACCGCCTCGCGGACCTGGCCGACACCGAGCTGGCCGTCGAGGCCATCCTGGAGGAGCTGGGCGCCAAGCAGCAGCTGTTCACCGCCCTGGAATCCGTCGTCTCCGACCGGTGTCTGCTCGCCACCAACACCTCCTCCCTCTCCGTCACGGCCGTCGCGGGCGCCCTGCGCCACCCCGGTCGCCTCGTCGGCCTCCACTTCTTCAACCCGGCTCCGGTGCTGCCGCTGGTCGAGGTGGTCCGCGGCTTCGCCACCGACCCGGCCGCCGCCGACCGCGCGTACGACACCGTCGCCGCATGGGGCAAGACCCCGGTGCGCTGCGCCGACACCCCCGGGTTCATCGTCAACCGGATCGCCCGCCCCTTCTACGCGGAGGCCTTCCGGGTGTACGAGGAGGGCGGCGCCGACCCCGCCACCATCGACGCCGTCCTGCGCGAGTCCGGCGGGTTCCGGATGGGGCCCTTCGAGCTGACCGACCTCATCGGCCAGGACGTGAACGAGGCCGTCACCCGATCCGTCTGGGAATCGCTGTTCCACGATCCGAAATTCACCCCGTCCCTCGCCCAGCGCCGCCTGGTCGAGGCCGGGCTGTACGGGCGCAAGACGGGCCGCGGCTGGTACGACCACGCCGAAGGCGCCCCGCGCCCCCGCCCGCACACCGCCGAGCCCTGCGACGCCCCCGCGAAGCTCGCCCTCCACGGGGACCCGGGCCCCGCCGCCGGGCTCGTCCCCCTCATCGAGGAGGCGGGCATCACCCTGACCCGCGAGCCCGGGCCCGGCGGCTTCTTCGAGCTGCCCGACGGCATCCGGCTGTCCCTCACCGACGGGTCCGCCGCCACCACGGACCCCCTCGAACCCGGCATCCGGTTCGACCTGGCGCTGGACTACCGCACCGCCACCCGCATCGCCCTCGCCCCCTCCGAGACCGCCGCCCCGGAGGCCGTCGCCGCCGCGACGGGGCTCTTCCAGGCGCTCGGGAAGCAGGTGAGTGTCGTGGGGGATCTCCCCGGCATGATCGTGGGCCGCACCGTCGCGATGCTCGTGGACTTCGCCACCGACGCCGTCGCCCGCGGGGTGGCGAGCGCCGACGACATCGACACCGCCATGCGCACCGGGGTCAACTACCCGCGCGGTCCCCTGCACTGGGGGAGCCGGCTCGGCGCCGGCTGGGTGCGCGATGTCCTGGAGAACCTCCACGAGGCCTGCCCCACCGGCCGCTACGCCCCCTCCCAGGCCCTGGTCCGGCGTGCTGCCACCGAAGGAAAGCTGCTCTAATCATGGCCATGGTCAAGCGCGACACCTATACGCCCGAATCGCTGCTCGCGGTCGCTGTGGAGGTGTTCAACGAGCGCGGGTACGACGGCACCTCCATGGAGCATCTCTCCCGTGCGGCGGGGATCTCCAAGTCGTCGATCTACCACCACGTCAAGGGCAAGGAGGAACTGCTCCGGCGGGCCATAAGCCGTGCGCTGGACGGGCTGTTCGGCATCCTCCGGGAGCCGGGCGCGCGCGACGGCCGGGCGGTCGAACGGCTGGAGTACGTGGCCCGGCGCACCGCCGAGGTGCTGATGGAGGAGCTGCCCTACGTCACGCTGCTGCTGCGGGTCCGCGGCAACACGGACACCGAGCGGTGGGCCATGGAGCGGCGGCGGGAGTTCGACCACCAGGTCGCCGACCTGCTCAAGCGGGCAGCCGCCGACGGTGATCTGCGCGCCGACGTGGACGCGCGGCTGGCGACCAGGCTGCTCTTCGGCATGATCAACTCCATCGTGGAGTGGTACCGGCCCGGCCGGGGCGGCGCCGCCGGTGCCGAGGAGGTGGCCGAGGCCGTGGTCCGTACGGCCTTCGCCGGTCTGCGCGTTCCGGGGACCTCGTAACGCCGTAAGACTAGACCTCGGGGTCCAGGTCCGTTTCCTCGAAGACCAGCAGGGTGCGGGTGCTCAGCACCTCCGGTATGGCCTGGATCCGGGTGAGGACCAGTTCGCGCAGCGAGCGGTTGTCCTCGGTGTGCACCAGCAGCAGCACGTCGAAATCCCCGCCGACCAGGGCGATGTGTGCCGCCCCTGGCAGCAGTCCGAGCTGTTCGCGCACGGTGCGCCAGGAGTTCTGCACGATCTTCAGCGTGATGTACGCGGACGCCCCCTGCCCGGCCCGCTCCTGGTCCACCCGGGCGCTGAAGCCCCGGATCACCCCGTCGTCCAGCAGCCGGTTGATCCGGGCGTAGGCGTTGGCGCGGGAGACGTGCACCTGCTCGGCCACGGAACGTATGGAGGCCCGGCCGTCCGTCCGGAGCAGCCGCAGGATGTCGCGGTCGATGGGGTCCAGGGGCCGCGCGGGAGGCTTGCCGTCCGGATTGGCCATCTGTTCGCCCCGCATACCGCCCCGCCTCCCCTTCATGGACGACCTGTCTTCATCTCACGTGGTGCAGAACCGTTTGTCCACAGGCTCGGGTCGCCTGTAGCCAAAATGCGTCAACGACCGAACAATCGGTAGGTGAGGGCACTGCCGCACGGCACGCCCGCCCTCCAGCAGTCTGCCCGCCCAGGAGGTCGTGTCATGACGGTCCTAGAGCAGCCCGGCGCCTACCGCCCCACTCCCCCGCCCGCCTGGCGGCCCCGCACCGATGCCGCCCCGCTGCTGCCCGACCCCGAGCCGTACCGCCTGCTGGGCACCTCCGCCGCCGACGACCTCGCCCCCGGCCTGCTGACCAGGCTCCACCGGGAGCTGGTGCACGGCCGCCGTTACAACGCGCAGGCCACCGCCCTCACCCGGCAGGGCCGGCTGGCCGTCTACCCCTCCTCGACCGGGCAGGAGGCCTGCCAGGTGGCCGCCGGTCTGGTGCTGGAGGAGCGCGACTGGCTCTTCCCCAGCTACCGGGACACCCTGGCCGCCGTCGTCCGCGGGCTCGACCCCGTCCAGGCCCTCACCCTGCTGCGCGGCGACTGGCACTCGGGTTACGACCCCCGGGAGCACCGGGTCGCCCCGCTGAGCACCCCGCTGGCCACCCAGCTGCCGCACGCGGTCGGCCTGGCCCACGCCGCGCGCCTCAAGGGCGACGACGTCGTGGCGCTCGCCCTGGTCGGCGACGGCGGCACCAGCGAGGGCGACTTCCACGAGGCGCTCAACTTCGCGGCGGTCTGGCAGGCCCCCGTCGTCTTCCTCGTCCAGAACAACGGCTTCGCGATCTCCGTCCCGCTCGCCAAGCAGACCGCCGCCCCCTCCCTGGCCCACAAGGCGGTCGGCTACGGGATGCCCGGCAGGCTCGTCGACGGCAACGACGCGGCCGCCGTCCACCATGTCCTCGGCGAGGCCGTCCGCCGGGCCCGGGGCGGTGGCGGACCCACCCTGGTCGAGGCCGTCACCTACCGGGTCGACGCCCACACCAACGCCGACGACGCCACCCGCTACCGCTCCGACGCCGAGGTCGAGGCGTGGCGCGAACATGACCCGATCGCGCTCCTGGAGGCGGCCATGCGGGACCGCGGGCTGCTCGACGACGACGGCGTCCGGGCCGTGCGCGAGTCCGCCGAGCGGCTCGCCGCCGATCTGCGGACCCGTATGCACCAGGAACCGGTCCTCGACCCGCTGGAGCTGTTCGAGCACGTCTACGCCGAGAAGACCGGTCAGCTGCGGGAGCAGGCGGCGCAGCTGCGGGCCGAGCTGGACGCCGAGGGGGAGCGATGACCACCGCCACCGAGCGCAAGCCCGCCACCATGGCCCAGGCCCTCGGCCGGGCGCTGCGGGACGCCATGGCCGCAGACCCGGCCGTCCATGTCCTCGGTGAGGACGTCGGCACCCTGGGCGGCGTCTTCCGGATCACCAGCGGGCTCGCCGACGAGTTCGGCGACGACCGCTGTACGGACACGCCGCTGGCGGAGGCGGGCATCCTGGGCACCGCCGTCGGCATGGCCATGTACGGGCTGCGGCCCGTCGTGGAGATGCAGTTCGACGCCTTCGCCTACCCGTCCTTCGAGCAGCTCGTCAGCCATGTCTCCCGCATGCGCAACCGCACCAGGGGCGCGGTGCCGCTGCCGATCACCGTGCGCGTGCCGTACGGGGGCGGCATCGGCGGCGTCGAGCACCACAGCGACTCCTCCGAGGCGTACTACATGGCCACCCCCGGCCTCCATGTCGTCGCCCCGGCGACCGTCGCCGACGCGTACGGGCTGCTGCGGGCCGCCATCGCCTCCGACGACCCGGTGGTCTTCCTCGAACCCAAGCGGCTGTACTGGTCCAAGGCCGACTGGGACGCCGAGCGCCCGGACGAGGTCCCGCCGATCGGGCGGGCGGTGGTCCACCCCGGGACCGGCCCGGGCGGAGGCCGGAGCGCCACGCTGATCTCGTACGGGCCCTCCGTCCCGGTGTGTCTGGAGGCCGCCGAGGCGGCCCGGGCCGAGGGCTGGCGCCTGGAGGTCGTCGACCTGCGCTCGCTCGTCCCCTTCGACGACGACACCGTGTGCGCCTCCGTGCGCCGCACCGGGCGGGCGGTCGTCGTCCATGAGGCGGCCGGTTTCGGGGGCCCCGGCGGCGAGATCGCCGCCCGTGTCACCGAGCGGTGCTTCCACCACCTGGAGGCGCCGGTGCTGCGGGTCGCCGGATTCGACATCCCGTATCCGCCGCCGATGCTCGAACGGCACCATCTGCCCGGCGTGGACCGGGTGCTGGACGCCGTCGCCCGGCTGCAGTGGGAGTCCGAGTGGACCGAGGGGAGCGCGGTCTGATGGCTGTCGTGCGGGAGTTCACGCTGCCCGATCTGGGGGAGGGGCTGACCGGGGCGGAGATCGTGCGCTGGCTGGTCCAGGTCGGCGATGTCGTCGCGGTCGACCAGCCGGTCGTGGAGGTCGAGACCGCGAAGGCCATGGTGGACGTGCCGTGCCCGTATGCCGGGGTGGTGACGGCGCGCTTCGGGGAGGAGGGCACCGAGCTGCCGGTGGGCGCGCCACTGCTGACGGTGGCGGATTCCGGTGCGTCCGGTGAGCCGGACGCGGTGGGCGGCCGCGTCGAGGCCGAGGCCGAGGGTTCCGGCAATGTGCTCGTCGGCTACGGCACGGCCGCCCCCGCCGAGCGGCGGCGCCGGGTGCGTCCCGCCAACGGAGAGGTGACGGCCAAGACCGCGGAGGGTCCCGTTCCGGTGATCTCTCCGCTGGTCCGGCGGCTTGCCCGGCAGCACGGCATCGACCTGCGGCAGCTGGTGGGTTCCGGCCCCGAGGGCCTGATTCTGCGCGCCGATGTCGAGCGGGCGGCCGTTCCCCGCACGCCGGCGGAGGCGCCGGTGGCGGAGGTGCCGACGGCGGAGACGCCCGGCGGGCGGGGCGGGGAGCGCGTCCCGCTGCGCGGGGTGCGGGGCGCCGTGGCGGACAAGCTCGCGCGCAGCCGCCGCGAGATCCCCGACGCGACCTGCTGGGTGGACGCCGACGCGACCGAACTGCTCGCCGCCCGCACCGCCATGAACGCCACCGGGGGCCCCAAGATCTCCGTGCTCGCCCTGCTGGCCCGCATCTGCACGGCGGCCCTCGCGCGCTTCCCGGACCTGAACGCCACGGTCGACATGGAGCGCCGTGAGGTGGTCCGGCTCGGCGAGGTGCACCTGGGGTTCGCTGCGCAGACGGACCGCGGCCTCGTCGTCCCCGTCGTGCGCGACGCCCACACGCGCAGCGTCGAGGGGCTGGCCGCCGAGATGGCGCGCCTGACCGAGGCCGCGCGTGCGGGCACGCTGTCCCCCGCCGATCTCACCGGTGGCACGTTCACGCTGAACAACTACGGAGTGTTCGGGGTCGACGGCTCCACCCCGATCATCAACCACCCCGAGGCGGCCATGCTCGGCGTCGGCCGGATCGCCGCCAAGCCGTGGGTGCACGACGGGGAGCTGGCGGTCCGCCAGGTCGTGCAGCTGTCGTTCACGTTCGACCACCGGGTGTGCGACGGCGGGACGGCGGGCGGGTTCCTGCGGTACGTGGCGGACTGCGTCGAGCAGCCCTCGGTGCTGTTGCGGGCGCTGTAGGGGAGCCTTGCCGATCAGGGGGAGCCGGGCGTGGTCGGCAGGACACCCCCTACCGGCATACTCGGGGGGTGACGTATGACGCGGTGATCCTGGCCGGGGGCGCCGCCCGGCGGCTCGGCGGCGTGGACAAGCCCGCGCTGCGCGTGGGCGGGCGGGCCCTGCTGGACCGGGTGCTGGGGGCGTGCCGGGGAGCCGGGCGGACCGTGGTCGTCGGGCCGCGCCGGCCCACCGAGCGGCCCGTGCGGTGGGCGCGGGAGGAGCCGCCCGGGGGCGGGCCGGTCGCGGCCGTGGACGCGGGCGTGCGGGGGACCACCGCGCCCGTCGTGCTCCTGCTCTCCGCCGATCTGCCGTTCCTCACCGGGGAGACCGTGCAGGCCCTGCTCGGCGGGCTCGGGCAGGCCGACGGTGCCGTGCTCGTCGATCCCGACGGGCGCCAGCAGCCCCTCGTCGCCGCCTACCGCGCCGAACCGCTGCGGCGCGAGATCGCCCTGCTCGCCACCGAGCACGGCGGCCTCGGCGGGCTGCCGCTCCGGCTGCTCACCAGTGAGCTGAGCCTTCACCACATCCCGCACGCCACCGCGTCCTTCGACTGCGACACCTGGGAGGACATCACGACAGCCCGTGCGCGGATCAGGGAGCATGGACGGGTGCTGGAAGAATGGATTGCCGCAGTCAAAGCGGAACTGGGTCTCGACCTCGATGTCGACACCGCCGCCCTCCTCGACCTGGCCCGGGACGCCGCGCACGGTGTCGCCCGGCCCGCCGCCCCGCTGACCACGTTCCTCGTCGGCTATGCCGCCGCGCAGCAGGGCGGCGGCCCCGAGGCCCTGGCCGCCGCCAGCCGCAAGGCGGCGGCCCTGGCGGCGCGTTGGGCTGACGAGGAATGACACGACGGGACCCCCGTCCCGGGGACGCCGACAAGCTCGACCGGCAGGTCGACGAGGCCCTGGCCCTGGCCAACGAGAAGGCCACCGCCGCACGGGCCCCGCGACCGCCGGACGAACCGGACCCCGAGCTGGGCTGGCCCCCGCCCAGCGTGGTGCGCACGATCCGCCACGGCGTCCCCGAGCCCCAGGCGGCGCCGGAGGACGAGCCGGACGAGGCGCTGGGCTGGCCGCCCCCGAGCCTCCGGCCGGTGCCACCGGCCGGAGACCACGCACCCGCGCCCGCCCCCACCCCCGCGCCCGACGCGCACCCGGACGGCCCCGAGCCCGGCAGCAAGGCCGCGCCCGGAGAGCCCGCCCCCGGAGAGCCCGCCCCCGGAGAGCCCGCGTCCGGGAAGCGCGCCGCCGGGAAGCCCGCGTCCGGGAAGCCCGCCGCCGGAAAGCGCGCCCCCGGGAAGGGCGCCGCCGCGGAACCCGCCCCCCGGAAGCTGGCACCCGAGGAGACCGCACCACCCGAGACCCCCCCGACCCCCTGGCCCGACGCCCGCCGCATCGCCGCCCGCGCCCCCGCCAGGGCCGTCGCCAAGGCGGCGCCGGTCCCGCGGGCGCTGGACGACGCGCTCGGCCACGTCCTCGCCGAACCCCTCACCGCGCTGACCGATCTGCCGCCGTTCGACACGTCCGCCATGGACGGCTGGGCCCTCGCCGGGCCCGGACCGTGGCAGCTCACGGGGGGCCGTACGGGGCGCGGGATCCTGGCGGGCACCGGTGCGGTGGAGCCGTTGTCCGACGGGCACGCCGTGCGGATCGCCACCGGCGCCCGGATCCCGCCCGGCGCCACCGCCGTGCTGCGGACGGAGTACGGCGCGGACACCGGGGACGGCCGGCTGTACGCGGCGAAGGCCCCCCGGCCGGTCGGCTTCGGGCAGGACATCCGGCCGCGCGGCCAGGAGTGCCGCAGCGGCGATCAGCTGCTGCCCGCGGGCACCCGCGTCACGCCCGCCGTGCTGGGGCTCGCGGCCGCCGCCGGATACGACGAGGTGGCGACCGTCCGCAGGCCGCGGGTGGAGGTGCTGGTCCTCGGGGACGAGCTGCTGCAGCGGGGGCCGCCCCGCGAGGGCGGTATCCGGGACGCGCTGGGGCCCATGCTGGGGCCGTGGCTGCGGGCGCTGGGCGCGGAGGTGTCCGGCACCCGCCGGGTGTCCGACGAGGCGGACGCGCTGTACGAGGCGCTCGACGGCTGTTGCGCGGACCTGGTGGTCACGACGGGCGGCACGGCGGCGGGCCCGGTGGACCATGTGCACCCCACGCTGCACCGGCTGGGGGCCGAGCTGCTGGTCGACGGGGTGGAGGTGCGGCCGGGCCATCCGATGCTGCTGGCCCGGCTCGGCCCCGAACGACACCTGGTCGGCCTGCCGGGCAATCCGCTGGCCGCCGTATCGGGGCTGCTGACGCTCGCGGAGCCGCTGCTGCGGACGCTGACGGGCCGCCCCGCGCCCGAGCGCCACCCGGCCTCGCTGGCCGAGGCGGTGAGCGGGCATCCGCACGACACCCGGCTGGTGCCGGTGGCGTTCCGGTACGACGAGGCGCGGCCCCTGCGCTTCAGCGGCCCGGCGATGCTGCGCGGCGTCGCGGTCGCGGACGGTCTCGCGGTGATCCCGCCGGGCGGGGCCGGGCGCGGCGCGCAGGTCGAGGTGCTGGAACTGCCCTGGTCGAGCAGGACCGGCGAGCACGGTGAGCCCCACCGGACCGGCGGTGGGAGCCAGGAGGACGACGATGGCATACGCACCCAGGAGGGCCACGCGTGAAGCTGCCCAGTCATGACGCGGCGGCCCGTACGCCACCGGAGGACACCGGCCACCGCGTACAGCTGCCGCGCTATCCGGACGGCCCGCTGCGCCAGGTGGGCCGCCGGCTGCTGCTGGCGCTGCTCGTCCTGGTGCTGACGGTCCTGATCGTCTACCTGGACCGGTCCGGCTACCACGACAACGCCGACGACAACGTCGACTTCCTCGACTCCGTCTACTACTCCACCGTGACGCTGTCGACGACCGGCTACGGCGACATCGTCCCGCACAGCGACAGCGCCCGGCTCACCAACATCCTGCTGGTCACCCCGCTGCGCGTGCTGTTCCTGATCATCCTGGTCGGCACCACGCTCGAAGTCCTCGCCGAGCGCACCCGCGAGCAATACCGCCTGAACCGCTGGAGGTCCGCCTTGCGCGATCACACCATCGTCGTCGGCTTCGGCACCAAGGGCCGGTCCGCCGTCCAGACGCTCTGCGCGGGCGGGCTGCCCAAGGGCCGGGTCGTGGTGGTCGACCCGAACCACAAGGTGATCGAGTCCGCGACCTCGGAGGGGTTCGCGGGCGTGGTGGGGGACGCGACCCGCAGCGACGTGCTGCTGCGGGCGGAGGCGCACCGGGCCCGTCAGTTCGTGATCGCGACCCAGCGGGACGATACGGCGGTGCTGGTCACGCTGACCGCGCGGCAGCTCAACAAGAGCGCCAACATCGTGGCGGCGGTCCGTGAGGAGGAGAACGCGCCGCTGCTGCGCCAGTCCGGCGCGGACGCCGTGATCACGAGCGCGAGCGCGGCGGGACGGCTGCTGGGGCTGAGCGTGCAGTCGCCGACCGCGGGCGCGGTGATCGAGGACCTGATCCAGCAGGGCAGCGGCCTGGACCTGGTGGAGCGCACGGTGGTGAAGTCCGAGGTGGGCAGGTCGGTGCGGGACACGGACGACCTCGTGGTGTCCGTACGGCGCGGGCACCGGCTGCTGGCGTACGACGACGCCGACGCGAGCCCGCTGCAGGCCGCCGACCGGCTGATCACCATCGTTCGCGCGCCGCTGCCCCAGGAGTAGCCTCGCGGCCATGCATGCGATCACCATTCCTGAACCCGGCGGCCCCGACGCACTGCAGTGGACGGAGGTGCCCGATCCCGTGCCCGGCGAGGGGGAGGTCCTCGTCGAGGTCGTGGCCAGTGGCGTCAACCGCGCCGATCTGATGCAGCGGCAGGGCCACTATCCGCCGCCGCCCGGCGCCCCCGAATACCCCGGCCTGGAGTGCTCGGGCCGGATCGTGGAGCTGGGCCCCGGCGTCAGCGGCTGGACGGTGGGCGACGAGGTGTGCGCGCTGCTGGCGGGCGGCGGGTACGCCGGGAAGGTGGCGGTCCCCGCGGGGCAGCTGCTGCCGGTCCCGGAGGGCGTCGACCTGGTCACCGCCGCCGGACTGCCCGAAGTGACCGCGACCGTATGGTCGAACGTCTTCATGATCGCCCATCTCCGGCCGGGCGAGACGCTGTTGGTGCACGGCGGTTCGAGCGGCATCGGCACCATGGCCATCCAGCTCGCGAAGGCGGCCGGGGCGCGGGTGGCGGTCACGGCCGGGTCGGCGGAGAAGCTGGCGGCCTGCCGGGAGCTGGGGGCCGATGTGCTGATCAACTACCGGGAGCAGGACTTCGTCGAGGAGGTCCGCGCGGCCACCGACGGCGCCGGGGCGGACGTCATCCTGGACATCGTCGGGGCAAAGTACCTGGACCGGAACGTGGACGCGCTGGCCGTCAACGGACGGCTGGCGATCATCGGTCTGCAGGGCGGGGCGAAGGCCGAGCTGAACCTGGTCAAGCTGTTGGGCAAGAGCGGCGCGGTGACGGCCACCGGGCTGCGGGGGCGTTCGCTCGCCCAGAAGGCGGCGATCGTCGCGGCCGTACGGGAGCATGTCTGGCCGCTGATCGGCAGCGGCCGGGTCCGCGCGATCGTGGACCGTACGCTCCCGATGCGGGAGGCCGCGGAGGCCCACCGGTGGATCGAGTCCAGCGGGCATGTCGGCAAGGTGCTGCTGACGGTCTGAGCGCGGGCGGTTCCCGGGCGCGGCCTGTGGCGACGGCCGACGTGGCCTGTTCGGCCGCGCCCGGAATGCCCGCACCGTCCCGCTGTGTGACCCTCATCCCGTGAGGCCGGTGAACCCCGCACTCCGTACCCTGCCCGCGACGGCCCTGCTGGCGGGCGCCGCCCTGCTCGCCGCCCCGCAGCCGGTGGCGCGCGCCGACGACGGCGGTCTGGCGGGGACCCACGCCGGGGAGGGCCGGGCCCACCCCGGCCGGAGCGCGGCGCCCGCCACCTCCCCCGACCCCACGCCCACGCAGACGGGCCCGAGCGGACGGGACCAGGCGGATCCGGGCTTGCCGCCGGTCCCGGACTGGACGCCCACCTCGCTTCGGCTCCCGCACGAGCGGGAGCGGCGCGGGGCGCGGGAGGTGCCCCAGGATGATCGTCCGTACGCCACCGGACGGACCGCCGCCGAGCCCGGGGACCGGATCATGCGGGTGCTGCCGCTGGGCACCGGGCTGGCGCTGGCCGGTCTGGGGCTCGGGCTGGCCTTCCTCGGCCTGCGGCTACGGCGTCGCTGAGGACCGTCGCCGAGGACGCGGAGGGCCCGGTTCCCGGGGCCCGGGGCACCCGCGGCCTCCCCCGGAGGTGCCGGTGCGGAACAATGGGGGTATGAACCAGCCGATGAACGAACGATCGCAGGAGAGCCCGCACGTCCTGGTCGTCGGTCCGGACGGCATGGCGCTCGGCGGTGTCACTCCTGGCGATGGCAGTGGTGACGACGAGTCGCGCGAGGTTCCCGTGACGGACATGGTCGAACAGCCCGCGAAGGTCATGCGGATCGGAAGCATGATCAAGCAGCTGCTGGAGGAGGTCCGCGCGGCACCTCTGGACGAGGCGAGCCGCGCGCGTCTGAAGGAGATCCACGCCAGTTCGGTCAAGGAGCTGGAGGACGGTCTCGCTCCCGAGCTGATCGGGGAGCTGGAGCGGCTGTCGCTGCCCTTCACGGAGGAGACGATTCCGACCGAGGCGGAACTGCGCATCGCCCAGGCGCAGTTGGTCGGCTGGCTGGAGGGGCTGTTCCACGGCATCCAGACGACGCTGTTCGCCCAGCAGATGGCCGCCCGCGCGCAGCTGGAGCAGATGCGCAGGGCGCTGCCCCCGGGCGTCGGCGGCGAGGAGGCCCCGGGGATGGGGCCGGAGCACGGCGGCGCCCGCTCGGGCCCGTACCTGTAGCGGAGGCGCACACACCCCAGGCGGGCCGCCCCGGGACCGGAAGGTCCGGGGCGGCCCGCCGTTCGCGCGGGCAGGCTCGGCGAAGTGGCCCACGCCCCCGCCCCCGCATTGGCCCCTGACAGTGGTCCGACACCCCCTAAGGTCGACCGCATGCGCATCTTCCTCGCCGGGGCGACCGGCGCCGTCGGCCGCCTCCTGGTCCCCCTGCTCGTCGCGGACGGGCACCAGGTCACCGGAACCGCCCGCACCGCCGGGGGCGCCGAGCGGCTGCGTGCCCGGGGCGCGACGGCCGTGCCGCTGGACGTCCTCGACGCCGCGAGCGTGGAGCGGGCGGTCGCGGACGCCGCCCCGGACGCGGTGATCCACCAGCTGACCGCCCTCGCGGGCGGCAGCCGCGCCGAGAACGGGCGGATCCGCCGGGAGGGCACCCGGCACCTGGTGGACGCGGCGCTGCGCGCCGGGGTGCGGCGCATCGTCGCCCAGTCCATCTCGTGGGCGTACGAACCGGGCGCGACCCCGGCCGTCGAGTCCACCCCGCTCGACCTGGCCGCCCCGCCGCCGCGCGCCGCCATGGTGGGCAGCCTGCGGGCGCTGGAGGAAGCGGTGGCCGAGATCGAGACGCATGTGGTGCTGCGCTACGGCACGTTCTACGGCCCGGGCACCTGGTACGCGCCCGGCGGGGCGCTGGACGCCGTACTGCGGGGCGCGCCCCTGGAGGGGCCCGGTGCGCGGCCGGGGGCTGCGATGGTGGGGCAGGTGGTGGCGGACGACGCGATCAGCTCGTTCGTGCACGTGGCGGACGCCGCCCGGGCCGCGGTCGCGGCGCTGGGCTGGCCGAGCGGCGCGGTGAACGTGGTGGACGACGAACCGGCGCCCGCCCGCGACTGGCTGCCCGCGCTCGCCACCGCCCTCGGCACCCCGGCCCCGCCGCCCGCCGGGCCCGGCCGGGAGGGCTGGGCGCGCGGCGCCGACAACACCCTGGCCCACCGCCTGGGCTGGCGCCCCCTCCACCCGACCTGGCGCACCGGATTCCACGACCAGCAGGAGCAGTAAGAAGGGAGTGCTGCCTCAGCCCGGATTACCGGTGGAGACCGTCAGCTCGATGGTGTCGGTGTCCGGGTTGTACGGCTCGTAGTTGCGGTACGTGTAGTTGAGGACCGTGCCCTTGCCCCACAGGTTCTCGTCCTGGGTCGTGACGCGGTACTTCCAGCCCGCGGACCGGATGCACTTCTTCACCGAGTCGACGTAGAGGTTCTGGAAGTCGGGCACGCTGTAGGTGCCCTTCTCGTCGCTGTTCTCGTACGCGTCCTTGCACTTGGCCGGGTCGATCGTCTTCGTCTTGTCGCCCATGCGGAAGCCCGCGGCGGCCGTCGACGGGGGCGCGGAGGTCTTCTTGTCGCCGCCGCCCTTGCTCTCGTCCTTCTTGCCGCCGTCGCCCGGACCGTTGAGGGCGACGACCACGATGACGCCGAGGACCGCGAGCGCGGCCACCACGGCGGAGCCTATGATCACGCGCTTGTTGCTGTTGCCACCGCCCGCGGAGCCCGGCGACCCCGGCGAGTGGGCCGGGGCGGGCGCGATGTTGTACGGCGGCGGGGTGTGCGGGCCGTGGCCGCCCTGGTACGGGGACGCGGGGGTGCCGTAGGGCTGCTGACCCACCGGCTGTCCCACCGGCTGGCTCGGCGGCGGCGGGGTGGACGGGCCGAAGGCGCCGTACTGCCCCGCTCCGGCCTGCGGCTGGTACGGCGTCTGGACGCTGCCGGGGCCGGGGGCGGGGGTCTGCTGGCCGACGGGCGGGAAGACCGCGGCGCCGACGCCGGAGCCGCTGGTGGCGGGCGGGCCGCCGGTGATGATGATCGGGGCCGCGCCGGTCTGGCCGGTGCGGGAGACGCGGGCGCACTCGTCGCGCATGGCCTCGGCGGTCGGGAAGCGCTCGTTCGGGTTCTTCTTCAGGGCGCGGGCGACCAGCGCGTCCACCGCGGGCGGGATGGACTGGTTGATCGAGGAGGGCGCGACCGGCTCCTCCTGCACGTGCGCGTACGCGATGGCGAGCGGCGAGTCGGCGTCGAAGGGGAGCCGGCCGGTCAGCAGCTCGAAGAGCATGATGCCGACCGAGTACAGGTCGCTGCGGGCGTCCACGCCACGGCCCAGCGCCTGCTCGGGCGAGAGGTACTGCGGGGTGCCGACGACCATGCCGGTCTGGGTCATGGAGGTGACCCCGGACTGCATGGCGCGGGCGATGCCGAAGTCCATGACTTTGACCACATTACGCTTGGTCATCATCACGTTACCGGGCTTGATGTCGCGGTGAACCAGCCCCATTTCGTGGCTGATCTCCAGCGCCGCCAGAACATCACCGGTGATTTTCAGCGCCTTTTCGGTCGGCATCGCGCCGTGTTGCCGGACATCGGCGTCGAGAACCGAACGCAGCGGATGCCCCTCGACGTACTCCATGACGATGTACGGCATGAGCGTGCCGTCGACCGAATCCTCGCCGGTGTCGAAGACCGAGACGATATTGGTGTGCGTGAGCTTCGCCACGGCCTGGGCCTCGCGGCGGAAGCGCTCGCGGAAGGACTGCTCACGGCCCAGCTCGGTGTGCAGCGTCTTGATCGCGACCTGGCGGTCCAGCACGGAGTCGTACGCGAGGTGCACCGACGCCATGCCGCCCTCGCCGAGCAGGTCCCGCAATTGGTAACGGCCGCCGGCCAGGGAACTGCCCTGGTAGCGACCAGGTGCGCCGTGCTGGCTCATGGTGTACTTCCCCCTCGGCGCACTCACCGTTCAGACCCGCACGTTTCGACGCCATGATCTTCGTGTTCCGGATATCGTGGCCAAGTCTGCCCCAGGCCACGGACACGTCAAGCCACGTGCCCGTTCCGTGACCGGATGCTCAAGAACCCGTCACGCGATTTGCAACACTTCACCGTCAACAGGTTTGATGGCCGGTCCATCACGAACCGATGCGCGGCGCGAAGGCTGTAGCGTGCCTAGGCAGGAACCGTACCGCCCGCGGGCGGGGCGATCTCGACCAGACCCCCACCTAGACCGAGACGGCGAGGACCGATGGCACAGACCCAGAGCGCTCAGGGGCCTTCAGAACCTGAGGCCACCGGGTCCGGAATGTCCGATGTGCCCGAGGCGTGGGGAAACGGTGGGCTGGTGGGCGATGGCCGCTACCGCCTCACCGGTCGCCTGGGCCGAGGCGGCATGGCGGAGGTTTTCGCCGCCGAGGACATCCGGCTCGGCCGAACGGTCGCGGTGAAGCTGCTCCGTGCCGACCTGGCCGAGGACCCGGTGTCCAAGGCCCGCTTCACCCGCGAGGCACAGTCCGTCGCGGGGCTGAACCACCACGCGGTCGTCGCGGTGTACGACTCCGGCGAGGACGTCGTCGGCCAGAGCACCGTGCCCTACATCGTGATGGAGCTGGTCGAGGGGCACACCATCCGCGACCTGCTGCTGAACGCCGAGGCGCCGCCGCCGGACCAGGCGCTGATCATCGTCTCGGGGGTGCTGGAGGCGCTGGCCTACAGCCATCAGCACGGCATCGTGCACCGTGACATCAAGCCCGCGAACGTGATCATCACCAACAGCGGCGCGGTCAAGGTGATGGACTTCGGCATCGCCCGCGCCCTGCACGGCGCGCAGTCCACCATGACCCAGACCGGCATGGTCATGGGCACCCCGCAGTACCTCTCGCCCGAGCAGGCGCTCGGCAAGGCCGTGGACCACCGCTCCGACCTGTACGCGACCGGGTGTCTGCTGTACGAACTCCTCGCGCTGCGCCCGCCGTTCACCGGTGAGACTCCTCTTTCGGTCGTTTATCAGCATGTTCAGGACACTCCGGTACCACCGTCCGAAATTTCGGGCGGCACGGTTCCGCCGGAGCTGGACGGCCTGGTGATGCGCTCGCTCGCGAAGGACCCGGACGACCGGTTCCAGAGCGCCGAGGAGATGCGCGGACTGGTCCAGTACGCGCTGCAGATGCTCCAGGAGGCCGGTGGCCACACCGGGGTCTGGAACACCGGGCCGGTCACCCAGCACCTCGGCGGCTCCACGGGCGCGATGGGCATGGCGGGGACGACCGCGATGCCGCATCCCGGGCACGGTGACACCTCCCAGCAGCCGATGGCCGTGCCCGGCGTGGGCGACGGCGGCGGCTACGACGGCGGTTACGACGGGGGCTCCGGCCGGGGCCGCCGGGGTGGCCGCGGCAAGCTGTGGCTGATCGCGGCGCTCGCCGTGATCGCCGTGGCGGTCGGGGTCGCGTTCGCGCTCAACTACGGCGGCAACGACGACAAGGGCAAGCAGCCCAGCAAGAACCCGTCGTCGACCGCGCAGAAGGAGACCAAGGAGCCGAGCAAGGAGCCCACGGAGGAGACGACGACGCCGCCGGCGAGCGACGACTCCACCGGCGGTACGGGCGACTACACCCCGTCCCAGGACCCGACCGGCCCCTCGTACACCGGGCAGCCCAGCAATCCCGGGGTGCCGAACGAGCCGACCAGCGGCCCGACCGGCCTCCCGACGGACACCGAGACCACGCCGGACGACGGCAACAGCCCGACCACGCCGCCCGACGACGGCGGGGCGACGCCGCCCGACGAAGGTGGCAGCGGCGAGCCGACCGGCGGCGGGCTCCCGAGCGGCGAGGGCCTCGGCTGACCTCGTCCCATGACCATGACTGCCCCGGCCCCGCGCGAGCGGTGCCGGGGCAGACGCATGAGCACGGCACAGCGCGCGCCTCAGCCGCAGAAGGCGTCGCGGACCGCCTCGTACTCCCGCGTCCACCACACCACCAGCGCGGCCGCGGCCGGGAACTGCGGATCGGCGCGGTGGTCGCCGCGCTGGTAGTGCCAGCGCAGCATCCAGAAGTCGTTGAGCCGCTCCCACCACACCCGGTGCACGGCCGCGGCCATCTCGGCGGCCCCGGCGCCCGCCATGCGGCGGTAGGCCCGGGCGTAGGACCGGACCTTGGTCAGCTCCAGGGTGCCGCCGGGGCGTACGAAGAAGATCGCGGCGGCGCGTACGGCCTCCTCGGCGCGCGGCTGCACGCCCAGCCGGTCCCAGTCGACGATCGCGGCCGGTTCGGTGTCCCGGTAGAGCAGGTTCAGCGGGTGGAAGTCGCCGTGCACCCATCCCGTGGCCGGGATCGCGTCCGCCTCCGGGCGGCGGTGGGCGTGCCGCTCCAGCAGCGCGCGGCGCTCGGTCAGCCGGTGCTCGGCCAGTTCATCGAAGGTGTCGCGCGGCCGGTGGCCGCGGACCAGGGCCAGCAGCTCGCCTATGACGGCGAAGGTGTCCTCGGGGTCGGCCGCGGGCTCCGGCGGCTCGCGGTCGCAGGCCCGGGCCCGCATGACCTGCTCCAGGCAGGTGTGGGCGAACCCCAGCAGCCCGCCAAGACCCCAGCACTGGGGCGTGGTCAGCGCGGCGCCGTCGCGGTGCCGCCCGTCGACCCAGGGGTGGAGGGCGTAGCAGCGGCCGCCGATGACGGCGACGGTGCGGCCGTGGGCGTCCGGGACCGGCGGGGCGACCGGCAGGCCGAGCGCGCCCAGCCGCTGGGTGGCCCGGTGCTGGCGGGCGATGGCGGTGCGGTCGCCGTCGAGGTGGTGCTTGAGGAAGAACCGGCCGCGGGTGGTGGCGAGCCGGTAGCCGCGGTTGAGCAGGCCCTCGGTGAGGGGGTCGCAGGACACCGGCTCACCGGCCCGGTCGTAGCGGCGGAGCAGGGCGCTCAGGGTTTCCCCGTCGGGAGCGGCCTCGGCGAGGTGTACATGTGAGCGCGGCACTTGCCAGATGTTAGATCACCTGGCGTCACGGACCGTGCGTGAGTTGACGCGGCAGGCCGAATGGTGCTTGGGGGCGATCGGCCCGGAGCTAGGGGGTGTCGTGTGGATCATGCCGGGCTCCCGACGCCGCTGTGACATCAGCCGCTGCCGCGGCGGGCGGCACCTCGCGGCCCCGCGCTCGT
>NZ_JBEYAL010000056.1:0-43051 GCF_040631655.1 Streptomyces sp. NPDC019937 | reverse complement strand
GGGGGCGGGGGACGCCGTTGCGGGGGACCACCGTGCCGCTGGGGCTCGGCGAGGCGGGCGCGTCGTACGCGTACGACGCGCCCGGGGCGCAGGTCCGGCGGCGTGGGATAGGTGCCTGGGTGCGGCAGCTGACCGGGGGCCGGGGCGCCGACGAGCGCGGCGCGGACGAGGCCGCGGGCGCCGAGGACGTGGCGGCGCGGGCGGCCGAGGAGGCCGCCGCGCTGCACCGGCGGTGGCCGGACCCCGCCGCGGTGCTGATGACGGCGCTGGGGCCGGGGCCGCGGCTGTGGGAGCGCGGGCCGGGCCACCCGGACGCGCTCACCGTGCGGCTCGGCTCCGCCGACCGGCTCGCGGGCGCGGGCGGGCTGCTGCCCGCGGCGCCCGTGACCGTCGATCTGCGGCAGGCGGGTTCGCTGGGGCTGGCGGGGCCGCGCGGGCGGCTGGCCGGGCTCGCCCGGTCCGTCGTGGCGCAGCTCGCGGCGCTGCACCCGCCGGGCACGCTGGAGATCGTGCTGCTCAGCACCGAGGACCGGCCCGCCGAGTGGTCCTGGCTGGGCTGGCTGCCGCAGCTCCAGCCGTTGCGCGGGCAGGACTGCCGGTTGCTGCTGGCGTACGACGCGGAGCAGGTGACGGCCCGTGCGGCGGAGCTGACGCGGCGGCTGGACGACGCCGCCGGGGGCCCGGCCGGGCCGTACACGGTGGTGATCGTGGACGGCGATCCGGGCCCGCCCGCGCTGCGCGAGACGCTCGGGCGGCTGGCGGTCGGTGGTCCGGGGGCGGGGATCCATCTGCTGTGCCTGGCCGAGGCCCCGGCCGCGTCGCCCGCCTCACCGCTGTCGGTGAGCTACGAGACGGCGTGCGCGGCCTCCGCGGCGTTCGCGTCGTGCGAGGTGGCGGCGCTGCTGAGCGGGGATGTGGCCACCGGGCTGCAGATCGTGCGCCGGGACGCCGCCACCGGCGGCGCGGGCGTCCCCATGTGGGTGGCCGGGGCCACCACGGCGGCCACCGTGGACGCGGTGTCGGGGGCGTGGGCCGAGCGGTTCGCGCGGGCGCTCGCGCCCCTGCGCCCGGCCGCTTCCGGCCACGGCGACGAGGGCGGTCCGGGGCGGCAGGTGTCGGCTCCGCTGCCCTACTCGGCCCGGCTGCTGGACGAGTTGGGGCTGGCCCGGGCCACCCCCGCCTCGTTGATGGCCCGTTGGGCGGCCGCCGCAGACGAGGTTCCGGCGGGCGGCCGGGCGCTCGCGGTGCTGGGCGCCGGGCCGCGCGGGCCGGTGACCGTCGATCTGGCCGCCGACGGCCCGCATCTGCTGGTCGACGGCGGGGCGGGCACCGGCAAGACGGAGCTGCTGCGGTCGCTGGCCGCCTCGCTCGCGGCCGCCGAGCGCCCCGACCGGCTGGAGCTGGTGCTCCTCGACGGCGCGGGGGCGAGCGGCGGCGCGGAGCGCGGCGAGGGGCTGCGGATGTGCACCGACCTGCCGCATGTGTCGACGTATCTGGCGGCCTCCGACCCGGTGCGGATGCGGGAGTTCGCGCAGGCGCTCAGCTCGGAGCTGAAGCGCCGGGCCGAGCTGCTGGGCCGACTGGACTTCGTCGCCTGGCACGCCCGGCTCCGGGAGGGTACGGGCGCGAGCGCGGCGGGCGCCCCGCGGGTGATCGCGCCCCGCTCCCCCGGCGACATCGACGCGCCGCCCAGTACGACGCTGAGGCTGCGCCCCCAGCGCGGCCGCCACGACCAGCCCGACCGTCCCGACCGGCACGACCGTCACGACCCGAGCGAGCAGCACGGCCCCGAAGCGCACACCGCGGAAGCTCCGCGCCCCTTCCCCCGCCTCGTCGTCCTCGTCGACGACTTCGACGCGCTGGTGGCCCCGGCCCTCGGCAGCCCGGGCCGCCCGGCGGCCGGTTCGGTCGTCCGCGCGCTGGAGGCGGTCGCCCGCGACGGCGCCCACCTCGGCGTCCACCTGGTGGCGGCGTCCGGCCGCCCGGACCGTACGGCGGATACGGCGGCGGTCGAGCGGGCCGGGCTGCGGATCGTCCTGGAGCCCCGTCCGCTGGGCCCCGCCTCGTCCGAGCGGCCGGAGGCGGAGACCCACGCGTCCGACGCGTCGGGTGAGCCCGGCGGGGAGCACGCCCCCGGGCGTGGCCGTCTGCTGCGCCCCGAGGACGCCGCGGCGACCCCGTTCCAGGCGGGCCGGGTCACCGGGCGGATACCGCGCACCGCGACCCAGCGGCCGACGGTCGTACCGCTGGAGTGGGAGCGGATGGGCGATCCCCCGGCCCGCCGCCCGCTGCGCGAACTGGGCAACGGGCCGACCGATCTGGCGCTGCTCGCCAGCGCGCTCCAGCGTGCCGCGCAGTCGGCCGACGCGCCGACCGCGCCCGCGCTGATCTGACCGTCGGGCTCCCGGCCGGAGGGGCGGGCCGCACCGCGGCCCGTCACCAACCCCTCGGCGCCCCCGATTAATTGACGCTTTAACCGATCTCAGATCCCAGATCCCAGATCACCGATCACCGATCACCGACCCCAGATCCCAGATCACCGATCTGCCCGTTCCGCTCCCCCTTTGTGATTCGGCGTTCATCACGGCCCGGTCACGACCGTGAGTGAACGCCGAAAACAGTATTGCCACGTTGGGTGACCGGGCGTAGGACTGTCGCACGGGACACGACCGCGCGCGAGGCGGTCGGCATCGGAGGGAAACGGGGATGCAGAAATCGCTTCGCAGGAAGCGGAAGAAGCGAGCGGCACGAGCCGCGCTGGCCGCGGCGTCGGCGGGAGCCCTCATGCTCACCGCCGCGGGCTGCGGCGGCGACGACGGGGACACGGTCAGCGGCGGCCCGCCGCCGGTCACCGTGAAGCTGCCTCAGCTGAAGGGCCAGAAGCTCCAGGTCACCGCCGTCTGGACGGGGACGGAGCAAGAGAACTTCACCAAGGTGCTGAAGGAGTTCGAGAAGCGCACCGGCGCCAAGGTCTCCTTCGTGCCCAGTGGTGACGACATGGCGGGCTTCGTCGGCTCGAAGGTCGCGGGCGGTTCGCCGCCGGACGTGGCGATGGTCGGCCAGGTCGGGGTCATGCGCGAATTCGCGCAGAAGGGCTGGGCGAAACCGCTCGACGCCGCCGCCAAGGCGGAGGTGAACAAGAACTTCGCCAAGGGCTGGCAGGAACTCGGCTCGTACGACGGCAAGCAGTACGGGGTGTATTTCAAGGCCAGCAACAAGTCGCTGCTCTGGTACAACACCTCGGCCTTCGACTACGCGGGCGCGAAGGTGCCGAAGACCTGGGACGAATTCCTGGCCCAGGCCCAGCTGATCTCGGATTCCGGCACGGACGCGGTCGCGGTCGGCGGCCAGGACGGCTGGACGCTGACCGACTGGTTCGAGAACGTCTATCTCTCCCAGGCGGGGCCGGAGAAGTACGACCAGCTCGCCCAGCACAAAATCAAATGGACCGATCCATCGGTCAAGAAGGCCCTCGAGACGCTCGCCCAGCTGTGGGGCGCCAAGGGCCTCGTCGCGGGCGGCCGCGGCGGCGCGCTGCAGACCGCGTTCCCGGATTCGGTCACCAAGGCGTTCGGCAACGCCGCCCAGCCCGAGGCGGGCATGGTCTTCGAGGCCGACTTCGTCGCCGCCAACGTCCAGGACGCGGGCGCGGAACTCGGCGGGGACGCCAAGGTGTTCCCCTTCCCGGCGGTGGGCGCCAAGCCACCGGTGGTGACCGGCGGCGACGTGGGCGTGGCGCTGAAGAACAGCAAGGCCGCGCAGGCGCTGCTGACGTTCCTGGCCTCGCCCGACGCCGCGACCATCTGGGCCCAGTCCGGCGGCTTCATCTCGGCGAACAAAAACGTCAAATTCAGCGCCTATCCCAATGACCCGATGCGTGACATCGCCAAGGCGCTCATCGCGGCGGGCAATGACTTCCGGTTCGACATGTCCGACCAGGCCCCGGCCTCCTTCGGCGGAAAGCCCGCCCAGGGCGAGTGGAAAGCGCTCCAGGACTTCCTCAAGAACCCGAGGAACGTCGAAGGAATCCAGCGCCAGTTGGAAGCCGATGCCGCCAAGGCGTACAAGAACTGACGACTCGACCGGGAGATCCACATATGTCGACCGCGACAGCGGGCGGCGCGGCCACACCTGGCCGGGCACCGTCCGCCCCACCGGCCACTCCGCACGTCGCCAAGAAGAGGAAGAGCGTCCTGGGCACCCGGCCCTGGCTGGCGGCGGTGTTCCTGCTGCCCGCGCTGGTGCTGCTCGGCGCGCTCGTCGTCTATCCCATCGGCTACTCCGTCTACCGCAGCTTCTTCGACGCGAGTGGCAACGGCTTCGTCGGCCTGGACAACTACACGGAGATGTTCTCCGACGACGCGACCAAGACGGCGATCAAGAACAACATCATCTGGCTGATCCTGGCCCCCACCATCTCCACCGCGCTCGGCCTGATCTTCGCCGTGCTCACCGAGCGGGTGCGCTGGGCCACCGCGTTCAAGCTGATCGTCTTCATGCCGATGGCGATCTCCATGCTGGCCGCGGGCATCATCTTCCGGCTGGTGTACGACCAGGATCCGGACAAGGGCGTCGCCAACGCCATGTGGGTGAGCGTGCATGACTCGTTCAGCGCCTCGCCGCCCTTCCCCGGCGCCCATCCGCGCCCGGCCGCCGGGCTGACGGAGTCCGCGGGCGGCTCCTTCACCACCCAGGACACCGTCCGCGCCGGGTCGCCCTCCTCGATTCCGCTGGTCGCCGCCAAGCGCGACGACATCAGCGGCGCGCAGGACGCGAAGGCCGCGCGGCCCGAGGCCGGGAAGATCACCGGCACCGTCTGGTTCGACTTCACCAAGGGCGGTCTGGGCAAGGAAGGCGCCATCGACAAGGGCGAGAAGGCGATGGCCGACCTCAAGATCGAGGCGGTCAAGGACGGCAAGGTCGTCGCCAGAACGACGTCGGCGGCGGACGGTACGTACACCCTCCCCGCCAAGGCCGAGGGCGCCCAGCTGCGGCTGCCCGCCTGGAACTTCTCCGCGCCGTACAACGGCATCGACTGGCTCGGCCCGTCCCTCGTCACCCCCGCCATCATCGGTTCGTACGTCTGGATCTGGGCGGGCTTCGCCATGGTGCTCATCGCGGCGGGGCTCGCGGGCGTACCGCGTGAGCTGATGGAGGCCGCGCGGATGGACGGCGCCAACGAGTGGCAGGTCTTCCGGCGGGTCACCGTGCCGCTGCTGGCGCCGGTGCTCTCGGTCGTCGTCGTCACGCTGATGATCAACGTGATGAAGATCTTCGACCTGGTCTACATCATCGCGCCGGGACCCTCGCAGGACGACGCCAACGTCCTCGCGCTCCAGCTCTTCCAGTCGTCCTTCGGGACGGATGTCAACCAGGGCCTCGGCAGCGCGATCGCCGTGCTGCTGCTGTTGCTGGTGCTGCCCGTCATGTTCGTCAACATCCGCCGGATCCGAAGGGAGAGCCGCCGATGACCAGCGCGGACACGGTCGTACAGACGAAGCGGTCCCCGATCGCGCGGATCGCGGAACGAGCCGGGGGCGGGGTGGTGCAGGTCGCCCTCGTCCTCATCGGGCTCTTCTGGCTGATGCCGACGGCCGGGCTGCTGCTGTCCTCCCTGCGCGACCCCTCGCAGGTGGACATCTCGGGGTGGTGGAAGGTCTTCACCGACCCGTCGCAGCTGACCTTCGACGCGTACGACAAGCTGCTCGGCAACCAGCAGATCACCGATTCGCTGTGGACCACGCTCGCCATCACCATCCCGGCGACCCTCCTGGTGGTCGTCTTCGGCGCGCTGGCCGGCTACGCCTTCGCCTGGATGGACTTCCCCGGCCGCGACTGGTGGTTCCTGATCGTCGTCAGCCTGCTGGTCGTCCCGATCCAGGTCGCCCTGATCCCGGTCGCCAAGCTGTTCGGGGAGATCGGCATCTTCCAGACCACGACCGGCGTCGTGCTCTTCCACACCGCCTTCGGACTGCCCTTCGCGATCTTCCTGCTGCGGAACTTCTTCGCCGAGATCCCCAGGGAGCTGCTGGAGGCGGCCCGCCTGGACGGCGCGGGCGAGCTGCGGCTGTTCTTCCGGGTCGTCATGCCGCTGGGCGCCCCGGCGATCGCCTCGCTGGGCATCTTCCAGTTCCTGTGGGTGTGGAACGACATGCTGGTCGCCCTGATCTTCGCCGACAGCGGCAATCCGCCGATCACGGTGGCGCTGCAGCAGCAGGTCCGGCAGTTCGGGAACAACATCGACATCCTGGGCCCGGGCGCCTTCGTCTCGATGATCATCCCGCTGGCGGTCTTCTTCGCCTTCCAGCGGCAGTTCGTGCAGGGCGTGATGGCGGGCGCGGTGAAGTAACCCCGCCCGACCTGTGGCCCGGCGACCCAGCGGTCGCCGGGCCATCGCCGTCTGCGGGCGGTCGGCGGGGGCGCTGGGCCGAACGGGGGCACTTTGGGCGGCGGCCCGCCATGCCGCCGCCCCATCCGGGCGGCGTTCAGATGATGGTGTGAGGAACCACCCGTCCCGCGCCGCCCGCCCCAGGACGCACGATGCCCCTCACCGCACCGCCCGCCGCCCCCCGCCACCCATGGCTCGCCGATCCGCCCCTGGTACGCGGCTACCGGCGTACGGTCCCGCTACGAATCCGCCGCGCGGTCATCGCCATGACCGGCGCCGACGTGCGCCGCGCGGCCCTGCACGGGCTGGGGCGGCTGTCCCTCGCCTCCGGCACGCTACGGCTGCGCTGGGCCAGGCGGCGGCTGGGCCGGCTGGTCCGTACCGGGCTGCTGTCCGCACCGGACCGCATGGTGATCGCCGACGACCGCGGCACCCGGATCGCGACCGTCGTCCCCGCCCCCACCCCGCTGTTCGCGCGCGCCGAGAACCTGCGGCTGGTGTGCGAGGCGCTGGACCGGGCGCGGCTCGACCACTTCGTCGTCCGCTGCTACAGCAACGTCGCCTCCGCCGTGGGCGTCCGCGCGGACCAGCGGGCCGAGGTGGTCGCCGCGCTCGGCGCGCTGTGCGCGAGGGAGGCGGGCTACGTCTCGCCGCCCCCGCGCCGCAAGGGCGGGGCGGGGGCGCTGCGCCTCGGCGCCACGGCCCGGGCCTGGCGGCCGCTGGCCGGCGCGCCCGTCATCCGCTTCACCCGCTTCCACACCACCCCGCGCGGGGACCTCGTCCTGGGCTCCTCGCACGGCTGCGACATCGAGTTCTGGGAGCGCGCCCCGGCGGACGCCCCGGGGACCCCGGGGACCTCCGAGCCGACCGACCACACAGCCACCGGCGGCGCGCCCCACCTCCACGCCCCCCGCCCCAACCGCACCACCGCCTCCGTACCGCTCGTGGGCGACGCCGTACGCGCACCGGACCAGCGGTTCACCCGGCTCGCCCCGGCCGAGGGCTGGTCCCCGGGTCCCCTCGTGCGTACGCGCCCCGAGTTCACCACCCGGCTGCCGGACGAGGTCCGCTTCCCCATCGACGTCGTCTACACCTGGGTCGACGGTTCGGATCCGCGGTGGCAGCGGCGGCGGGCCGCCGTAACGGGCGAAGGCGGCGGCTACCACGAGCAGGCCGCCAACGCCGCCCGCTACGCCAACCGCGACGAGCTGCGCTACTCCCTGCGCTCGCTGCACCTGTACGCCCCCTGGGTGCGCCACATCTACATCGTGACGGACCGCCAGGTGCCGCCCTGGCTCGCGCTCGACCACCCCGGCATCACCGTCGTCGACCACGAGGAGATCTTCGACGACCTCACCGTGCTGCCCACGTTCAACTCGCACGCCATCGAGACCCGGCTGCACCACATCGCGGGCCTCGCCGAGCACTTCCTCTACTTCAACGACGACGTCTTCCTCGGCTCGCCCGTCACCCCGCAGGACTTCTTCCTCGCCAACGGCGTCACCAAGTTCTTCCCCTCCCGCGCCCTGATCCCGCTGGCCCCCGCCGACCGCCTGGACGTCCCCGTATCGGCGGCGGGCAAGAACAACCGCAGGCTGCTGGAGGGCCGGTTCGGCGCGACCGTCACCCAGAAGATGAAGCACACCCCGCACGCCGTGCGCACCAGCGTCCTCGCCGAGATCGAGCGGGAGTTCGCCGACCCGATCCGCGCCACCATGGCCAGCCGGGTGCGTTCCGCCTCGGACGTCTCCCTGCCGTCCTCGCTCCACCACTACTACGCGTTCCTCACCGGCCGCGCGATCCCGGCCCAGCTGCGGTACGACTACGTCGACCTGGCCCGGCCCGGCATCCACTCCCGGCTGGCGAGGCTGCTGCGCTCGCGCCACTGCCAGGCGTTCTGCCTCAACGACACGGTCTCCTGCGAACACGACCTGGCCGGTCAGCTGGCCCTGCTCCGCCCCTTCCTCGACGCCTACTTCCCCGTCCCCAGCCCGCTGGAGCGGGCCGTCACCCGACAGGAGCCGCGGCAGCCATGCCCCTCGCCATCACCCTCCCGCTGAACCCGGACGTCCTGGCCGCCAGCGGTCCGTACCCCCGCGCGCTCAATGTGCTCAGCCGCAAACAGACCGCGGTCCAGCGGCAGTTGCGCCGCTCCGGCCTCGCGGGCTACGAACCCACCACCCAGGCCACCCTGCTGGCCCTGGCCGGACAGGCCCCGGCGGGCGGCGCGGTGTACGACATCGGGGCGCACATCGGGCTGTACTCGGCCCTCATCGACGCGATCTACGGGCACGGCGGCCCGCACACCATCGCCTTCGAACCCACCCCGCAGACCGCCGCCCTCTGCCGCCGCATCCGCCACTGCAACGCCCTGGACTACGAGGTGCAGCAGACCGCGCTCTCCCGCGAACCCGGCACCGCGGAGCTGTACTTCTCCCACAAGTCGGAGTCCTCGAACTCCCTCAACCCGGCCCACCGCAAGCACACCGAATCGGTGACCGTCCCGGTCACGACGGTGGACGCCTTCACCGAGGACCGCGGCCTCACCCCCCACCTCATCAAGATCGACGTCGAGACCTACGAGGCGGCCGTCCTCACCGGCGCCCTCGCCACCATCCGCCGCCACCGCCCCTGGATCATCTGCGAACTCCTCCCCAGCGCCGACCACGACACCCTCCGCACCGCCCTGGCCCCCCTCACCGCCATGGACTACGGCCTGCACCCGATCACCCCGGAGTCCCCCTGGCAGCGCTACGACGAGACCACCTACCGGCAGGCGGTCAGCCCCCAGTCCCGCGACTGGCTCCTGGCCCCCCGCCCCCTCGCCCCCGCCTTCCACCGCGCCGTACGCCGCTGGCTCATCGCGATCCTGGCCTGCGACGAGACGACGAACCTCCTCACCCCCGACAAGGCGTCCTTCCCCTACGCCTGGAACGCCCCCTACCGCCCCCGCGCCCTCCGCCCCACCCTGACCCGCCTCACCACCGCCGCGACCCTCGCCCGCCGCGCCTTCCCCCGGCCCGTCACCACGACGGTGCGCTGAGCGGCCCCGGCTCGACCGCCTCCGACACCGCGACGAGAAGGCCCTCGACACCGTCGCCCCAACGGGAGCTGATGACCAGATCCCGCGCCGGGTCGGCCCACAGCAGATGGGCACCTCCGTTGCCGCGGGCGCAGCGCCCGGTGGCCGGGGCGCCCGGCCAGACCGTGCGGTGGTCGTTGAGCCACCAGGACAGCCCGTAGTCCGGCTTGACCCGGCACGGGGTCCACATCCACTCGATCCAGCGGGCGGAGACGACCCGGGTGTGCCCCCACCGGCCGCCGCGCAGGCACAGCTGCCCGACGCGGGCCAGGTCGAGCGCGCTGATCCACAGCCCTCCGCCCCAGTGGGCGCCGCCGGACACCACCGGCACCCGCGCTCCGTCGAGGTCCACGAACGCGTTGGCGTAGCCGTGCCAGGACCAGGACGACGACGCCCCGATCGGCGCCATGACGCGCTCCCGCAGCACGTCCGGCAGCGCGCGGCGGAACAGGACCGTGAGCGCCAGGGCGGTCAGGTTCACCCGGACGTCGTTGTACGCCCAGCCCTCACCGGGCGGCCCGCCCGCCGACTCGGTGCCCTCCCGCGTGCTCTGCGCGTCGGCCGACGTCGGCTTCCCCCACAGCTCGCCCTCCCACTGGCTCGTCTGGTCCAGCAGATGCCGCCAGGTGATCGCCCGCCCGTGGACACCCTCGAACTGCGGCAGCCCGACCCGCGCGGACACCGGCTCGTCGAGGATCAGCACCCCGTCGTCATGGGCGATGCCCGCCACCAGCGCCAGCACGCTCTTCGTCGCGCTGTACGCCATCTCCACCCGCCCCGGATCCCCCCCACGACCCGATCACCACCCCCCGCCGGACGACCACCCCACTCGCCCCGCCGCCATCCAGCAGCGGCCCGATGACCTCCCGGTGCGAGGCGTCGGCCACCTGTGCGTCGAGGTACGCGGCCATGTCCCCCACCCCGGCCACCGCCCGCTCGCCCTGCTCCCGAGCGGCCCGCGCCACGGCCCCCGCGTCCACACCCTCCCAGGGGTCGCCGAAGCCACCCGTCTCGCCCAGGACCACGCCGACCTCGCCCATTCCCACCCTCCCCGTTGGAGCCGACTCACCGCACAGACTGCCGGCACCCGGCCACCATTCGGAGAGCGACAAAAGGCGCATATCCGGCGAGTCGCCTAAGGTGCAGTCAGTACGACGCAGCCTCCGCGAAGGGCACGTGCCATGAATCGCCTCGGTGTCCGCAATCCCCGCGGTCTCGCGGCGTTCGCCGTGGTGGCCGGGGGGATGGTGACGATGGCGGGGGCCGGTGTCAGCGGGGCCGGTGGGGTGTTCGTGGGGGCCGGGGCGGTGGGGGTCGCGGGCGATCTGGCGCTGCAGCGCTGCGCTCCGGGGCTGATGGGGCGTCTGGGGCGATTGCACATCGGGGAAACGCTGCGCTTCGAGTTGCGGTGTGTGCTGCTGCTCCTGCTGCTCGGGCGGATACACGTCACCGGCCCGATCGGGCTGGCGTCGGCGATGGCGCTGGTGCTCTGTCTGCTGGGCGGCCAGGCGCTGCATGCCGCGATATGCACGCTGATCCGCCGTCGGCGGCGGCTCGCGGTCGCGGCGCGCCACATCGATCTGCGCCGGCTGGGCATCAGCGACCGGCCGCCGCGGCGGCTGACCGAATGGCCGGGGCTGCGGATGCTGGCGTACGAGGTGTCGGCGCTGGCCGGGCTGGGGGCGACGCTGGTCACCGGGGACGCCCGCTGGGTGGTGGCGGGGCTGACCCTGGCGGCCGGGGGGTGCCTGGTGACGGTGCTGGCGCTGCTGCCGTACCTCGTGCGGTCGCTCCGGCTGCCGGGCCCGGCACGGGTGCTGGCCGAGGTGAACGCCTGGCTGGGGCGGCACCGGCCGGAGACGGTGCTGTACTTCTCCGGGCCGCGGGAGTCCGCGTACCAGGTCGGCATGTGGCTGGAGACGCTGGCCGCGCTGCGCGCCCCGGCGCTGGTGATCCTGCGGGAGCGGCATCTGCTGGAGGGGCTGGCGCCGACCGCGCTGCCGGTGCTGTGCGTACCGGCCGCGACGCATCTGCGGCGGCTGGACCTCGGCAGCGTGCGGGTCGCGCTCTATCCGGCGAACGTCGGCGAGAACATCCATCTGCTGCGCGTCCCCACCATGCAGCACGTCTTCCTGGGCGATGGCGACACGACCGCCGGAGTCGATCCGTACAGCAAGGTCTACGACCAGGTGTGGGTCGCGGGCCGGGCCGGCCGTCAGCGGTACGCGGAGGCGGCGGTCGGGGTCGAGGACGCGGACATCGTGGAGGTGGGGCGGCCGCAGCTGGACGGCGTACGGGTCCGGGAGGACGACGACCGCGCCCCGGCGGCGATACCCACGGTGCTGCTCACGGCCGGGGACGAGCCGCTCGTACGGCGGCTGCTGGAGAGCGAGCCGCCGGTGCGGGTCCTCTACTGGCCGCACCCCGCCGCAGGCGGCCGCCGGTCCGCCGCGCACCGGCGCATCGTCGCGGCGATCGGCGCGGCGAACGAGCGGCGGGCCGGGCGGGAGGCGGACGAGCCCGAGGAGGTGCGGGCGCTGCGCGCCGAGGCCGCCCGCTGCCGCACCGAGCTGACGCGCCGTATCGCCGCGCACCAGGCGCGGCTGCGCCGGGCGCACGCCGACGAGGCGATGCTCACCCGCGACAGCGCCGCAGCCGATCCGGCGCCGCCCGAGGAGGCCAGGGAGCTGAGCGAGCAGTGGCACCGGGCCCACTGGGCGGCCTCACCGCCCTGGTCGCACCAGATCATCGAAGCGGACGTCACGAACTCCCCCGCCCTCCACTCCTGCTTCGACCAGGCCGATCTGCTGATCGGTGACCCCTCCGGCGTGGTCTCGGACTTCATCGCCACCCTCAAGCCGTACGCCCTCGTCGACACGGCGGGGCTCGGCGCGCAGGAGTTCCGGCGGCGGCACACCGTGGCCCGCGCCGCCTATCTGCTGGGCCCGGAGGACGCCGGGGTGGACGACCTCCTGCGGCTGCTCTTCGACCCCGCCGGGGACACGTTGCGCGCCGCCCGCCACGAGCTGAGGGCGTATCTGCTCGGCCCCAGCACTCCGCCGTCCATCCAGCGCTTCGACGAGGCGGTCGACGCGCTCGCCGCGAAGGGCGAGGCGCTCAACCGGCTGCGCGAACTCCAGACGATCCGCGAGGGAGCACCCGATGAGCATCAGCCGGCCGCACCGTGTTCGTGCGCTCCCTCCGCGCCGCCGCCCGCGAAGTGAACCGGGTCCGGTGCGTCCTACGTCGAACGGGGGCGCCCCGGACGCCGGTCCGTCACCCACCGGCCGTACGTCCCACACCCGTCCCTCACCCCCGGCCCCGACCATGAGCAGCCCCCACCAGGAGTCAGGAGCGATCATGGGAACGCAGCACGTCGCAGCCGTCGGCCTCATCCAGGCGCCCACCGGCGGCAGATGGGCCGCGGACCGCGACCGCGTCCGCCGCGGCGATCCCCCGCACCGCGGCACCCCCGCACGCACCCGCCCGTCCGCACCCCCCGGCGACACCGCCTGAGCCCCACCTCACCCCACCGGAGTCCGCATGTTGCCGCGCACCCCACGCCCCGGCCCGCGCCCCCGCGTCAGCGTGATCGTCCCCGCCCGCGACGCCATGCCCACCCTGACCCGCGCCCTGACCTCCGCCATGGAGCAGACCATAGGCATCGCCCGGCTGGAGATCATCGCGATCGACGCCGGGTCCACGGACGGCACCGCCGAGGAGCTGGACCGGCTGGCGGCCGACTGCCCCGCCCTCAAGGTCGTCCACCAGGAACCCGGCGGCGGCCCGGGCAGGCCGCGCAACACCGGCCTCGACCTCGCCCGCGGCGACTACGTCTTCTTCCTCGACGCCGACGGCCACCTCGGCCCCGACGCGCTGCGCCGCATGGTCGCCATGGCCGACCAGAACGGCACCGACGTCGTCCTCGGCAAGATGGCCTCCCCCACCGGGCGCGGCGTCCCCCGGGCCGTGTTCCGCCACAACCAGCTGCGCACCGACGTCCTCGCCTCCCACGCCTACTCCACCCTCGCCCCCTGGAAGCTGTTCCGCCGCTCCCTCATCGAACGGTTCCAGCTGCGGTTCCCGGAGCACTGCCGCGCCGACGAGGAGCAGCCCTTCACCGCGGCCGCCTACCTCAACGCCTCCGGCATCTCCGTCGTCGCCGACTACGACTGCTACCACCTCGCCCGCCACGAGGCCCGGCAGAATCCCACCCGCCGCGGCCTCTCCGACCGCATCGACGCCATCCGGCTGCTGTTCCAGACCGCCGCCCGCTACACCCAGCCCGGTCCGCGCCGCGACCATGTGATGCGGCGCCACATCCGCCGGGAGCTGTGCGGCGCGCTGCGCGCCCTGCCCCGCGAGGACGAGACCGAGGCCCGGACGCGCTTCTTCCCCGAGCTGCGCCGCTGGGCGACCGACCACTGCTCGGACGCGCTCTTCCGCACGCTCACCGCGCCCGAGCGGCTGATGGTCCATCTGCTGCGCACCGGCCGCTTCGACGACCTGCTGAGCGTCATCCGCACTGCCAAGGAGGACGCGCGCCGCGGCCGTCTGGTCGAGAAGGGACGCGTGTACTGGCTGCACCCGTTCTTCCGCGACCCGGCGGCCGAAATCCCCGACGACTGCTTCGACGTCACCGACCGGCTGCCGGTCCGCCACCACCTCACCGGCGCGGCCTGGTGCGGCGGCTCCACGCTGCGGGTCCGCGGCCGGGCCGAGGTCACGGGCCTGGACGCCGGGCCCGAGGACCACACCGAACTGATACTCCGCCACCGCGAGACCAAGGACGAACTGTGCGTACCGGTCTCGGCGGCGGACAGCGAGGTGGAGGGCGAGTTCGAGGCGGACGTCGACATCGCCGCCGCCGGCGGCGGCGCCCCGCTGCGCCCGGGCGTGTGGGACGTCTACCTCGACGTACGCGCCGAGGGCGTCAGCCGCACCATACGGTTCGGCAACCGCCACGCCGAGGGGCTCGACATCGGCACCGCGCGCCGGGTGGTGACCGCGGGCCCCGGCCTGCGCGCCCGCGTCACGCCGTACTTCACCACCCCGTACGGCAATCTCTCCCTCGACATCGGCCCGGCCCCGCGCGGCGCGCCCTGCGAGGTGACCGAGGCGCTGTGGCACCCGTCCGACAAGGGCACCCTGGTCGTCGCCGGGCGGCTGCTGCCGCCGGGCTCGCCGCCCCGCGACCGGGTGCTGCGGCTGCGCGCCGAGCACACCGACGGCCGCGTCCTGGACCACCCCGTGCGGTACGCGGCGGGCCACCCGGCGGGCGCGTTCACCGCCCGGCTGCCGGTGCGCGACCTCGGCCGGGGCCGCTGGACGGTGACGCTCGCGCTCGTCGGCCACGGCGACGGCCCGCCGTGCGCCGCCCCCGTGCCGCCGCCCGAGCGGCTGCCCGGCACCCGCTGGCTGCGCCGGGGCCGTCCGTACTACGCCAAGCCGCTCACCGGGCGCGGCGCGGCGACCCTGGAGCTGCGCATCGCCCCCGTACGCCTGCTCGCCGCCGCCCGCAACCGCCTGGGCCGCCTTACCCCCTGAGCTACCGGATCCAGCGGCGGGCCCAGCGGCTCCGGGCCCGCCGCAACCGCCGCCGCGCGCCCGCTACGACCCTGATCGGCGCGACGTCCAGGGCGAGCGCCGGGGCCGATCGCGGGGTGAGCGGTTTGGCGTAGTACGGGCGGCCGAAGCGGAACCAGCGGGTCGAGGCCAGGTTGCCCACGCAGGGCACGACGACGGTGCGGTCCTCCAGGCGCAGCGTCAGCGTCCAGCGGCCCGCCGTCAGCTGCCCGACGGGCAGCAGCGCGGTGAAGTCACCGGAGGCGCCGCCCCGCTCGAACCGGGCCGCCACCTCGCGCACCGCGCCCGCCCCGCTCTCGGCGCGCAGCCGCACCCAGCCCCCGTGCTCACCGGTCAGCCGCCCGCCGACGATCAGGACGCTCTTCCTGGCGCCGTGCCACGCGGTCCGGGTCACCCGGCACGGGGCGTCCTCGGGGGCGTGGGCGACCTCGCCGACGTCGAGCGAGAGATTGCCGTACGGGGTGAAGTACGGGACGACCACCACGGGTTCGCCCCGGGGGGTCGTCACGGCGCGCCGGGCCGGCCGGGTGGCCTCACCGGAAGCCCGGCCCTCGCGGCTGCCGCCGAACCGCACGACGCGGCTGACACCCTGGGCGCGGACGTCGAGGTAGAGGTTCCACAGGCCGCGTTCCAGCGGCGCGCCGCCGTCGGCGGTGGCCGGGTCGATGACGGCGGCGAAACCGGACGTCCCGGGGTCGTGTGTCGCGGGCACCCGGATCTCGGGCCGGTCGGCCTCGTACTTGCGCAGGACGACGTCCGTGCCCGCGTCGATCGCGTCGATGCCCTCGATGGCGGCCCGTCCGGTCAGCCGCAGCGCTCCGCCGTGCCAGCGCGCCGTGTCGAGGTGGTGGTGGACCGGCAGCCGGTCCGTGATGTCGAAGCAGACGTCGGGGACGTCGGCGGTGTGGTCGCGGAAGAAGGGGTGGAGCCAGTAGACGCGGCCCTTGTCGACGAGGTGGCCGCGCTCCTGGTCCCGCTTGGCGTCGCGCGCGACGGCCAGGACGTCCTCGAAGCGGTCGGTGCGCAGCAGATGGATCAGGAGCCGGTCCGGGGCGTCGATCCGCTGGAAGATGGTGTCGGTCACCCAGGTCCGCGCCCAGCGCCGGAACTCGGGGAAGAAACGCTCCCGCGCGTCCCGCTCGCTCTCGCGCGGCAGCAGCCCCCGCAGCGGACCGCACAGCTCCCATTCGACGTGACGGCGCATGATCTGGTCCCGGCGGGGGCCGGGTTCGAGGTAGCGGGCCACGGTCTCGAAGCACAGCCCGATGCCGTCCATGCGGTGGGCGAGGCCGGAGGCGGTGAGGGTGAGGTTGCTGCGGTTCTCGCGGTAGCGGACGTAGTAGCAGTCGTAGTCGGCGACCACGGAGATGCCGGAGGCGTTGAGGTAGGCGGCCGCGGTGAACGGCTTGTCCTCGCAGTTGCGGTAGGGCGGGAAGCGCAGCCGCAGCCCCTCGATGAGGGAGCGCCGGAAGAGCTTCCAGGGGCCCAGGGTGAGGTAGGCGTGGGAGGAGAAGATGTCGGTGCGCGGCTGGTTGTGCGAGAAGACGGCCCGGGGCACGGCGCGGCCGCCGACCGAGGCGATCCGGCCGAGCACGATGTCGGTGCCGTTCTCGTCGGCCATGGCGACCATGCGGCGCAGCGCGTCCGGCCCGAGGTAGTCGTCGGAGTCGAGGAAGAACACGAAGTCGCCCCGCGCGCGGTCCAGGCCGGTGTTGCGGGGGCCGCCCGCACAGCCGGAGTTCGCCTGATGGACGACGTGCAGCGCGGGGCACCCGCGGGCGAGCCGTTCCAGCTCCTCCCCGGTACCGTCGGTCGAGCCGTCGTCCACCGCGATGATCTCGATCCGGTCCAGGCCGAGGGTCTGCTCCATGGCGGAGGTGACGGAGCGGGTCAGCTCCGGCATGGCGTTGTAGGCGGGGATGATCACGCTGACACGGGGAGGGGACGCTGAGGGCATGACGGGCTCCTGACTCCTGGCTCGGGGCCGACGGGGATCAGTCGCGGTCGGGGAAGGCGCGGGTGGGCTGCACGGTGTGCGGGGGCAGGGTGCCGCCGTGCCCGGGCATGGCCACAGGCAGCGACGGCACGGTACGGCTCTCGGGCCGCCCGTGGGCCACCGGCCGCGCCGTGACGTCCTCGCCCAGCATGAGCGTCCGTACGACGCGCTCCGCCGCGTGGCCGTCGTCGTACGGGCAGAAGCGGGCCCGGAACGCGGCGCGCAGCGCGGCCGCTTCGGCGTCGCACCACCGCCCCTCGCGGAAGACGGCGATCAGCTCGTCCAGGGTGCGGGCGACCGCGCCCGGGGTGTCGCCGGGGCGGCCCGACAGCAGGTCGAAGTAGACGCCCCGGGAGGCCCGGTAGATGTCCCAGTCGTCCGCGTAGATCACGATGGGCCGGTCGAGCAGGGCATAGTCGAACATGATCGACGAATAGTCGGTGATCAGCGCGTCGGCGGCCAGGCACAGCTCCTCGACCCGGGGATGACGCGACACGTCCCGCACCAGTCCCGCCTCGTGGAGTGCGCGCAGCGCCGCCGACGGCCGGTACGAGTAGTGGGACCGCACCAGGAGCGTCGTGTGGGGGCCCAGGGCGCGGCTGAGCCGCTCCAGGTCCAGCCGGGGGGTGAACCCCTTCTGGTAGTCGCGGATCGTAGGGGTGTAGAGGACGGTGGTGTGCCCCTCCGGGACGCCGATTCCGGCGCGGGCGCGCCGCACGTCGTCGGCGGAGGCCGTGACCAGGATGTCGTTGCGCGGATATCCGCATTCCAGCAGCCGGTAGGAGGCGGGGTAGACCCGCTCCCACACCTCGCTGGAATGCGGATTCGAGGAGAGGGCGAAGTCCCAGCGGTCGATGCGCTTGAGAAGGTTCCCGAAGCTCATTCCGGCCGCCGCGGCGGGATAGTACTGCTGATCCAGGCCCATGCATTTGAGCGGTGTGCCGTGGAAGGTCTGCAGATGCACCGTGCCGGGCCGCTTGACGACGTCATTGGGGAAATTGACGTTGTTGACGAGATAGGTGGCGCGGGCGACCGTCCGGTAGAAGTCCCGGGTGCCGGTGACGACGTAGTCGACGTCCTCCGGAAGCGCGTCGATCTCCGACTTCCTGACCACCCACACCCCGTGGACGTGCGGCGCCAGTTCGCGGGCCTTGTAGTAGATCGCCGCCGGGTTGCACAGCACTCCCCGGCCCCAGTACGCGCTGTAGACGGCGAGGTTGGGGTCGGCCGGGCGCTGCCGGTGGGCCCGGTACAGGGCGCGTTTGCCCCGTACGGCCAGCGCCGCACGGGTGACCCGCTTGGCCTTGCGGGCCCCGGCCACGGCCCGCGACGCCATCTCGTGCTCCCGGTAGCGGGCGAACGAGCCGCGGGCCAGCGCCGCGAAGCGCCACTCGGCCCCGGCGGGCGGCGTGAACCCGTCCGGCAGGTGGGTCCGGTACCAGGCGGCGGCCCGGCGGAAGAAGCGGGGCCGGTCGGCCGCCGCCACCCGGGAACGGCGGTCGAGGCAGAACAGGAAATGGGACACGGCCCGCTCGAAGAGCAGACACCGCAGCGGACGCAGATGCGGATGCTCGTCGAGGAAGGCGAAGAGCCGGGTGTACTGGTCGAATATGACGAAATGTTTCTCGCCCGGGCTTCCCGTGCTCGCGCCGACCCGGCGCTGACGGTATTCCAGGCCGACCAGATCCACGCAGGCGATGCGCCGCGCCGACAGCATCGTCAGATACGACAGCAGCGCGTCCTCGTAGATTCCCTCGCTGAACGAGAAGCCGTGGCCGGTGTAGAAGGCGCGGCGGTAGACCCGGTTGGACGACATCGCGAAGATCCGCAGGAATTCGGGGCGCTCCAGGACGGAGAACACCTCGGTGCCCGCCGAGTTCAGCAGTTCCCCGAAGAGGCTGGGGGCGGTGCGTCCGGACCAGTAGGTGCGCACATGGTTGAAGTAGAGGATGTCCGGGTCCTCGTTGAGGGCGAGCCGTTCGGCAAGGCCCTCCAGAGTGCCGGGCGCGAGGGTGTCGTCCCCGTCGAGGAACAGCAGATAGTCGCCGGTGGCCCGTTCGACACCGGCGTTACGGGCGTGGCCCGGGCCGGAGTTGACGGGCTGGTGCACGGGCACCACCCGGCTGTCGCGGGCCGCGCAGGCGTCGATGATGGCGCCGCAGTGGTCCGGCGAGCAGTCGTCGACGGCCACCACCTCCAGGTCGCGGAACGACTGGGTCAGCACGGAGTCCAGGCAGGCCTGCAGATAGCCCTGCACGCGGTAGGCGGCGATGACGATGCTGAAGCGGGGCATGCGGCTCCTCGGGACGCGGCGGCGGGTCGAGGCGCGAAGCGCTCACTGAGCACCACCGTAGGGTCGTACGTCCCGATATGCCCGATAAGCCCATGAAGGGGCGGCCGAGCGGGTGAAGAACGCCCCCGGCGGGCATGAAACCCGCCGGGGGCGCTGTCGAGAGCCGAGCCGGGTCAGCTGTGCGTACGCAGCATCGTCCGCATGGTGCGCATCGCCACCGACAGGTTCGCCAGGTCGAACGTCTCCGACGACTGGATCTCGTCCAGCGTGGTCCGCGCCCGCTGGAGGAGCGCGGCGTTCTTCTGCTCCCACGCCTTGAAGCGCTGCTCCGGCGTCGAGCCGCCGTTACCGACCGACAGGACGTCGGAGGTGAGGGCGGCGTGGGCCGCGTACAGGTCCTCGCGGATGGAGACGCGGGCCATGGACTGCCAGCGGTCGGCCCGCGGCAGTTCGATGATGCGGTCCATCAGCCGGCTGATGGACAGCCGGTCGGCCAGGTCGTAGTAGACCTCGGCGACCGCGAGGGGGTCCTTGCCGGTGCGGTCCGCGATGGCCACGATGTCCAGCGTCGGGAAGGCGGACGAGAAGCCCGCCACCCGGGTCGCCAGGTCATCGGGGACACCGGCGGCCGTCAGCTCGTCGTGGATGCGCTGGTACCACTCGATGTCGCCGCCGCGCAGCAGCTTGGGCAGCTGCGCCCGCACCGCGGAGACCCGCTCGGCGAAGAAGTCGATCGTCCCGGCCAGCTCCAGCGGCTGCGGCCGGTTGTTGAGCAGCCAGCGGGTGCCGCGCTCGACGAGCCGCCGCGAGTGCAGCCGCATCCGGGTCTGGAACTCCGCGGCGACGACCGTGTCCAGCGACTCGACCTCGTCCCAGATCTCCCCCAGCTCGAAGATGGCCCGCGCCGCGGTCTGGGCGCGCACGACCTCTTCGGTGGAGGCCCCGGTCTCCTCCCGCATGCGGTGCAGGAAGGTCGTACCGGCGGTGTTGACGGTGTCGTTGACCAGCACCGTGGTGATGATCTCGCGCCGCAGCGCATGCCCGTCGATGTGCTCGGGGAAGGTCTGGCGCAGCGCCTGCGGGAAGTAGGCGTGCAGCAGCCGCTGGAGGTACGGGTCGTCGGGGAGCCCGGTGCCGATCAGCTCGTCCGCCACGGTGATCTTGACGTAGGCGAGCAGCACGGCCAGCTCGGGCTGGGTCAGACCGCGCCCGGCGGACAGCCGCTCGCGGATCTGCCGGTCGGAGGGCAGGAACTCCAGCGCGCGGTCCAGCCGTCCCTCGCGCGTCAGCCGGCGCATCAGCCGCTGGTGGGCGTGGAGCAGGCTGGGGGCCTGGGCGCCGGAGATGGCCAGGGCCACGTTCTGCGCGTAGTTGTTGCGCAGCACCAGCGCGCCGACCTCGTCGGTCATCTCGGCCAGCAGCTTGTTGCGCTGCTTGACCGTCATGTCGCCCTCGGTGACCAGCGCGTTGAGCAGGATCTTGATGTTCACCTCGTGGTCGGAGGTGTCCACCCCGGCGCTGTTGTCGATCGCGTCGGTGTTGATCCGGCCGCCGTTGGTGGCGAACTCGATGCGGCCGAGCTGGGTCAGGCCCAGGTTGCCGCCCTCGCCGACGACCTTGACCCGCAGGTCCTGGCCGTCCACCCGGATCGCGTCGTTGGCCTTGTCGCCGACGTCGGCGTGCGACTCGGTGGACGCCTTGACGTACGTACCGATGCCGCCGTTCCACAGCAGGTCGACCGGGGCCTTGAGGATGGCCTTCATCAGGTCGGCCGGGGTCATCTTGGCGACCTTGGTCTCGATGCCCAGCGCCGCCCGCACCTGCGGGGTGATCTGGATGGCCTTGGCGGTGCGGGGGTGGATGCCGCCGCCCGCCGAGATCAGCCCGGCGTCGTAGTCCTCCCAGGACGAGCGCGGCAGCTCGAACAGCCTGCGGCGCTCGGCGTACGAGGTGGCCGCGTCCGGGTTGGGGTCGATGAAGATGTGCCGGTGGTCGAAGGCGGCGACCAGCCGGATGTTCTCGCTCAGCAGCATACCGTTGCCGAACACGTCACCGGACATGTCACCGACGCCGACGACCGTGAAGTCCTGGCTCTGGGTGTCGTGGTCCAGCTCGCGGAAGTGCCGCTTGACGGACTCCCAGGCGCCGCGCGCCGTGATGCCCATGCCCTTGTGGTCGTAACCGGCCGAACCGCCGGAGGCGAACGCGTCGCCGAGCCAGAAGCCGTACGACTGGGCGACCTCGTTGGCGATGTCGGAGAAGGTCGCGGTGCCCTTGTCGGCGGCGACGACCAGGTAGGTGTCGTCCCCGTCGTGCCGGACGACGTCCTGCGGCGGCTCGACCTGACCGCCGACCAGGTTGTCGGTGATGTCGAGCAGGCCGGAGATGAAGGTCTTGTAGCAGTCGATGCCCTCGGCCAGCCAGGCGTCCCGGTCCGCCGACGGGTCCGGCAGCCGCTTGCCGACGAAACCGCCCTTGGCGCCGACCGGCACGATGACCGTGTTCTTCACCATCTGCGCCTTGACCAGGCCCAGGATCTCGGTACGGAAGTCCTCACGCCGGTCGGACCAGCGCAGGCCACCGCGCGCGACCTTGCCGAAGCGCAGGTGCACACCCTCGACGCGCGGCGAGTACACCCAGATCTCGTACGCCGGGCGGGGCGCGGGCAGATCGGGCACGGCCTGCGGGTCGAGCTTGACCGACAGGTAGTCGTGCGGCTCGCCGTGCGCGTTCTTCTGGAAGTGGTTGGTGCGCAGGGTGGCCTTGATGAGGGTGAGGAAGGAGCGCAGGATGCGGTCCTCGTCGAGCGAGGCCACCTGGTCCAGCGCCGCGTCCAGCTCCTCCAGCAGGGCGTCGGTCAGCTCCAGGCCCGCCCGCTGCCGCTCGGGCGACATCCGGGCCTCGAAGAGGGAGACCAGCAGCCGGGTCGTGTGCACATTGTTGCGGAGGGTGTCCTCCATGTACGACTGGCTGAAGGTGGAACCGGCCTGCCGCAGGTACTTGGCGTACGCGCGCAGCACCATGGCCTGCCGCCAGTCAAGACCCGCTCCCAGCACCAGCTGGTTGAAGTTGTCGCTCTCGGCCTGCCCGGTCCACACGGCGGCGAACGCGTTCTGGAAGCGCTCACGGGCGTCGTCGGCCAGGGTCTCGCCCTCGCGCAGCGGCAGCCGCAGCCCGAAGTCGTAGATCCAGGCCGTGGACTTGTCCGAGCAGCGCAGCTCGTACGGGCGCTCGTCGACCACCTCGACGCCGAGCGTGTTGAGCACCGGCAGCACGGCCGACAGCGACACCTGGCCGCCCGACCGGTAGATCTTGAAGCGGCGCTCGGCGTGGGCCGCGCCGACCGGCTCGTACAGGCTGAGCGCGAAGTCCTGCTTGCTGTCCTCGGCGGTCAGCCGCTCCACGTGCTGGAGGTCGGCGACCGCGCCGCGGGGCGTGTGGTCGGCCTTGTAGCCCTCGGGGAAGGCGTTCTGGTAGCGGCGCAGCAGCTCGGCGGCGCGCTCCTCGCCCACCTCCGACACCAGGGCCTCGGAGAAGCCGTCGGCCCACGAGCGGGCGGCGTCGACCAGCCGGTTCTCGATGCGCTCGACATCGGCGTCGGTCAGGTCGGGCAGCTCCGTACCGGGCTGGACGCGGACCACGAAGTGCAGCCGGGACAGCACCGACTCGGTGTGGAGGGCGGTGAAGTCCACCGGCGGGCGGCCGCTCAGCTCCTCCAGCAGGATGTCCGTCAGCCGCAGCCGCACATCGGTGGTGAAGCGGTCACGGGGCAGGTAGACCAGCGCCGAGTAGTAGCGCCCGTACTCGTCCTGCCGCAGGAACAGCCGCAGCCGGCGCCGCTCCTGGAGGTAGAGCACGCTGGTGACGATCGAGCGGAGCTGGTCGACCGGGGTCTGGAACAGCTCGTCGCGCGGGTAGGTCTCCAGGATCTGCAGCAGATCCCGGCCGTCGTGGCTGTTGGGCCCGAACCCGGCGCCCGCCAGCACCTCGGTCACCTTGCGCCGGATGACCGGCACCCGGCGCACCGACTCGGTGTACGCGGCGGACGAGAACAGCCCCAGGAAGCGCCGCTCGCCGATCACATTGCCCTCGGCGTCGAACTTCTTCACGCCGATGTAGTCGAGGTACGACGGCCGGTGGACGGTGGCCCGGCTGTTGGCCTTGGTGAGGACCAGCAGCTTGTGCTCGCGGGCCTTGGCGCGGGCGTCGGCGGGCAGCCGGTTGAACGACGGGGACACCGGGGCGGGCCCGTCATGGGCGCTCTCGCCGCTGTCCCGGTGGGCCGGGTCGGACCGCAGGATGCCCAGGCCCGTGCCGGGCACCGCGCTCAGCACGTCCTCCTCGCCACCGGCCTCGGCGGGCGCCTGGGTCAGCTCGTACTCGCGGTAGCCGATGAAGGTGAAGTGGTCGTCGGCGAGCCAGCGCAGCAGCTCACGGGCCTCCTCCACCTCCTGGTCGCGCACCTCGGCGGCCTTGGGCTCCTCCGGCAGCACCTCGGCGAGCCGCAGCGCCGACTGGCGCATCTTCTCCCAGTCCTCGACGGCCTCGCGGACATCGGACAGGACGCGCAGCAGGTCGGTGGTGATCTGCTTGAGATCGCCCCGGTCGGTCTCCCGGTCGGTCTCGACGTGGATCCAGGACTCGACGACGGCGTCGTGCGGCAGGTTCTCGCGGGCCTTGCGGTCGTACGAGGCGTCCAGCAGCTCGATCAGCTTGCCGGTGATGTCACGGCGCACGACCACCTGCGGGTGGATCACCACGTGGATCCCGCGGCCCTGACGGGTCAGCTCGTTGGTCACCGAGTCGACCAGGAACGGCATGTCGTCGGTGACGACCTCGACGACCGAATGGCTGCACGTCCAGCCGTGCTCCTCGACGGTCGGGGTGTGCACCCGTACGTTCGCCGTGCCCTGGGGGCGCGCCTCGGCGAGCCGGTAGTGCGAAAGCGCAGCGCCGAAGACATCGACCGGGTCGCGGTCGGCGAGGTCCTCGGGTGGGGTGTGCAGGTAGTAGTGCTGGAGGTATGCGGTCAGGGTCTCCGGGCCCGGGCCCTGCACCGGTGGTTGCCCCCCGGCAGGACTGTTCTCAGCGACCCGGGCGGCCCGTGTGAGCAGCTCGGCCTTGGCTTCGTCCAGCTTGGTCTGCATGTCCTCTGGCTCCTGTCGCGCGCCTTTGCGTGACATCGATAGCGGTGGCATGACGCCGCGACTCGGGGTATCCGGTCACGTACGACGGTATGCCGGATAGGGAGAAGGCCGCGGCGTACTGGTCCGTAAGTGACCAAGACCCCACGCGGCGTCGACCAGCGGCAGCGGCTCCGGCCCGGAGGCGCCCCGGGCTGGGAGCGAGGGCCTCCTTGCCCCCGTGGACTATCGCGCTGATCACGCAGTAAGGCTATCTCCCCTCCCCAGGGGCTCGTCATGAGCCGTTCGTGTACAAAACCCGGCCCCGATGTTTGACGACACCGCACAGCGAGGGAGCGCGCGCCCGCTCATCAGGCGCCCTTGGCAAAGGCCCGGTGCGGATGCAGGGTGGCATCGACGGTGGTAAGCGTGGAAACGTGGAGGTGGGCGGCATGAGCAGCACGGCTGCGACTGCGAAGATCCTGCTGGTGACCGGGGACGCGGCCGAGTCCCTGGAGGTGCTCTACCCGTACCAGCGGCTGCGCGAGGAAGGCTACGACGTCCACATCGCGGCCCCCTCCCGCAAAACGCTGCGCTTCGTGGTGCACGACTTCGAGGACGGCTACGACACCTACACCGAGAAGCCCGGCTACAGCTTCCCCGCCGACCTCGCCTTCTCCGACGTCGACCCGGGGCAGTACGCCGCCCTGGTGATCCCGGGCGGCCGGGCCCCCGAATACCTGCGCAACGACCCGGAGCTGCGGAAGATCTGCAAGGCGTTCTTCGACGCCGACAAGCCGGTGGCGCAGATCTGCCACGGCCCGCTGCTGACGGCGGCGGTCGGCGGGCTGACCGGGCGGCGGGTCACCGCGTATCCGGCGCTGGAGCTGGACATGCAGGCGGCGGGGGCGACCTTCCAGGACACGGAGGTCGTGGTGGACGGCACGCTGGTGTCGTCGCGGGCCTGGCCGGACCATCCGGTGTGGATGCGGGAGTTCCTGGCGGTGCTGCGGACGAAGGCGCCGATCAGCTGACAGATTTCGCCGTCTGTCAGCTGTCAGACGTCAGCTGTTTTCTGTCAGCTGTGATGTGTCATCCGTTGACCGTCAGCTGTCATGTGCCGACTGTTCGCTGTCACGTGTCAGCTGTCGGCCAGCGCCTCGGCCTCCCGTACGGCCTCCTCCAGGGTGTCGACCACCGGCACCCCGGCGGCCAGCAGACTGGCCCGGCTGTGCGAGCCGCCCGTGTAGAGCACCGCCCGCGCCCCCACATGCCGGGCCGCCACCGCGTCGTCCACCGCGTCCCCGATCACCACGATCCGCTGCGGCGGCATCCTCTCCAGCGCGGCGAGATGGCGCACCATCTGCTCGGCCTTGCCGGTGGTGCTCTGCCCGGTGCGCCCGTCCACACGGACGAAGTGGCGCTCGATGCCGTGCGTGCGCACCAGGGGCATCAGGTTCTCGTGCGGCGCCAGCGAACACAGCGACTGGGTGAGCCCCGCCGACTGCCACTCCGTGAGCAGTTCCCGGGCGCCGAGCGCCAGCCCCGCACTCTCGGCCAGCGCCCAGTAGTGCCGGTGGAAGGCCTCGTCCATGACCTCCCACTCCGCGTCGGTGGGCAGCCGGCCCATCAGCCGCTCGTAGAAGAGCGGGACCGGGACGCGGTACAGCTCCCGGTAGCGCTCCAGCGTGATCGGCGGCAGGCCGATCTCCCCGAAGGAGGCGTTCGTCGCCTGGATCACGGCGTCGATGTCGTGGAAGAGCGTGCCGTTCCAGTCCCACACGATGTGCGTCACACGGTTCGTCCCCATCCCTCGACGGTAAGGCCTACTCGATGAGGTTGGGGATCTCCTGGGTGGCGTACCACATCAGCTCATGGTCCTCCGCGCCGTCCACCGTGAACTGCGCGTCGTCGTCCCCGAGGTCCGCCGCGCCCAGCGCGTCGGCCGCCGCGGCGACGTCCCGCTCGGCGTCCTCGGCGTCCAGATGCACCGCCGCGGCCTCGGCCAGCCGTACGGCGGCGGCGATCCGCACCTCCCCCAGCGCGGACGGGTCCAGCCCCAGGTCCGGATCGGCGACCGCCTGCCCGTCGGGCACGTCCAGGGCCACCACCACGCGCCGCCGCGGCACCTGCCGGTCCACGGCGAGCAGCCGCAGGGACGCCTGCGCGGCCCGGCTGAGCGCGGCGTACTCCAGCTCCTCGATGTCGTCCGACACGTACCACTCGCGCAGCGCGGGCGTCACGGCATAGGCGGTCAGCGGCCCCGGTCCCAGTTCTCCCGCCTTGTGCGCCTCGGCGAGACCGGAGAGGGTCAGGGGGACGTAGACGCGCATGGGCCGCCGCTTTCACGAGACATCAGGTCCCGCCAGGATACGTGCCACCCCCATTTCGGAAGGGCTCGGTCCGCCTCCGGCCCGGGTCCGCCGGTCCCCGTTCGGGGTATTTCCGGGGCCCCGCGACCCCCGGCTCTCCCGCCGCCACGCACGCCGCCACCAGCCCTTCCACCGGATCGATTCCCCCGGATAGGTGAAGCGCCGGGCCCCGCCCGGGCGCCTGGGGCCGGGCGTTGCGGGTGGCGGAAACGCGTCGGTAGAAGTCTCCCGACGGAAGCTACTGCCCGGTATCCCGCCGGGCCCGGCAGAGACGGCGAGGCGCATGCACGAGATCACGCGGACGGCGACGCGGACCGACCGGGGCACGACGGGCACCGCCGCCCGGCGCCGGAGCGGCGGGCCGCCGGGCCGCCGCGACTCCCGGCGGCCGGGCGGTGCCACCGTACGGCGGCCGGACGGCGCACCGGGCGGCGCGACCGCGTCACACCCCGGCACCCGCACCGCGACGCGGCGTACGGCGGCCGTCTCCCGTACGGCCGCCCTCGCCGCCGTACGGCGGGAGCGGGACCGGCTGCCCCACTACTGGTTCGCGCACCGGCTGCTGCTCACCCTCAGCGGCCAGCGCCCCGTCCACACCCTGCTCGGGCACGCCCTCCCCGACGCCTACGACCAGCTGATCGCCCTCGCGCCCCGCGCCCCGCTGCGGCCCGCCGCCGGACGCGCCGCGCCCGTCGTACGGCGCTGCGGGGAGTACCGGCCGCGGCACGGGGTGATCGAGGCGTTCGCCCGGATCGCCTCCGGCGACCGGCTCAGCGCGCTCGCGTTCCGTCTGGAGCTGGGCGCCGACGCCCGCTGGCGCTGCGCCGCCGTCGACCTCGGCCCGCTGGTCACATGAGGAGGCCGGGGCACCGTGCCCTCGCACGGTGCCCCGGCCTCCTCACGCGAACTGCAGACGCGCTACTTCTTACGGCGGCGGCCGCCCTTGTTGGCCTTGCGCCGCTCCGCGCGGGTCAGCCCGTCGGACTCGGAGCGCGGCGCGGGCGGGGTGTCACCGTTGGTGAAGTCGCCCTCCACGATGCCGCCCTCGCCGTCGACCGTCGGGGCCGAGAAGTGCAGCCGGTCCGGCCGCTGCGGGGCCTCCAGGCCCTTGGCGTGGATCTCGGGACGACCCGTCGAGGGTGCCCCCGCGCCCGCCGGGACCGCGTCCTGCACGTCCTTGTCGAGCGTGGCCTTCACCTCCGCGTCCTCGACCGGGACCTCCTCGACCTGCTGCTCGACCTGGACCTCCAGGTTGAACAGATAGCCGACCGACTCCTCCTTGATCCCCTCCATCATGGCCTGGAACATGTCGAAGCCCTCGCGCTGGTACTCGACCAGCGGGTCCTTCTGGGCCATCGCGCGCAGCCCGATGCCCTCCTGGAGGTAGTCCATCTCGTACAGGTGCTCGCGCCACTTGCGGTCCAGCACGGACAGCACGACGCGCCGCTCCAGCTCGCGCATGATCTCGGAGCCGAGCTGCTCCTCACGGGCCTCGTACTGCTGGTGGATGTCGTCCTTGATGGCCTCGGCGATGAACTCGGCGGTGATCCCGGCGCGGTCGCCGGTCTCCTCCTCCAGCTCATCGACGGTCACCTTGACCGGGTAGAGCTGCTTGAACGCGCCCCACAGCCGGTCCAGGTCCCACTCCTCCGCGAAGCCCTCGACGGTCTCCGCCTGGATGTACGCGTCGATCGTGTCGTCCATGAAGTGGCCGACCTGCTCCTGCAGGTCCTCGCCCTCCAGGACGCGGCGGCGCTCGCCGTAGATGACCTCACGCTGCCGGTTGAGGACCTCGTCGTACTTCAGGACGTTCTTACGGGTCTCGAAGTTCTGCTGCTCGACCTGCGACTGGGCGGAGGCGATGGCGCGGGTGACCATCTTGTTCTCGATCGGCACATCGTCGGGGACGTTGGCCATGGCCATCACGCGCTCGACCATCTGCGCCTTGAACAGCCGCATCAGGTCGTCGCCGAGCGAGAGGTAGAAGCGGGACTCGCCGGGGTCGCCCTGACGGCCGGAACGACCGCGCAGCTGGTTGTCGATGCGGCGCGACTCATGGCGCTCGGTGCCCAGCACATACAGCCCGCCGAGCTCCTTGACCTCCTCGAACTCGGCCTTGACCGCGGCCTCGGCCTTCTCCAGGGCGGCGGGCAGCGCGGCCGCCCACTCCTCGGCGTGCTCCACCGGGTCCAGACCGCGCTGGCGCAGCTCGGCCTCGGCGAGGTCGTCCGGGTTGCCGCCGAGCTTGATGTCCGTACCACGGCCGGCCATGTTCGTCGCGACCGTGACGGCGCCCTTGCGGCCGGCCTGGGCGACGATCGTCGCCTCCCGGTCGTGCTGCTTCGCGTTCAGCACCTCGTGCGGCACCCCGCGCTTGGCGAGCTGCTGCGACAGATACTCCGACTTCTCCACGGAGGTGGTGCCGACCAGGACCGGCTGGCCCTTCTCGTGCTTCTCGACGATGTCCTCGACGACCGCGTCGAACTTCGCCACCTCGGTGCGGTAGATCAGGTCCGACTGGTCGACGCGGGCGAGCGGGCGGTGGGTCGGGATCGGGACGACGCCCAGCTTGTAGATCTGGTGGAACTCGGCGGCCTCGGTCATGGCCGTACCGGTCATGCCGGAGAGCTTGGTGTACAGGCGGAAGAAGTTCTGCAGGGTGATCGTGGCGAGGGTCTGGTTCTCGTCCTTGATCTCGACCGCTTCCTTGGCCTCGATCGCCTGGTGCATGCCCTCGTTGTAGCGGCGGCCGGCCAGGATACGGCCGGTGTGCTCATCGACGATCATGACTTCGCCGTCGATGACGACGTAGTCCTTGTCCTTCTTGAACAGCTCCTTGGCCTTGATCGCGTTGTTGAGGTAGCCGACCAGGGGAGTGTTGACGGACTCGTACAGGTTGTCGATGCCCAGCCAGTCCTCGACCTTGGTCACGCCGGACTCGTGGATGGCGACGGTGCGCTTCTTCTCGTCGACCTCGTAGTCCCCGGTCTCTTCCTGACCCTTCTGCAGATTCGCCGCCTCGCCCCGGGTCAGCCGGGTGACCAGCTTGGCGAAGTCCCCGTACCACTTGGTGGCCTGGTCGGCCGGGCCCGAGATGATCAGCGGCGTACGGGCCTCGTCCACCAGGATCGAGTCGACCTCGTCGACGATCGCGAAGTTGTGCCCGCGCTGCACCAGCTCGTCCTGCGACCACGCCATGTTGTCGCGCAGGTAGTCGAAGCCGAACTCGTTGTTGGTGCCGTAGGTGATGTCACACGCGTACTGCTCGCGGCGCTGCGCCGGGGTCATGTTGGCGAGGATGCAGCCGACCTCCAGGCCGAGGAACTTGTGCACCCGGCCCATCCACTCGGAGTCACGCTCGGCCAGGTAGTCGTTGACCGTGATGAGGTGGACGCCCTTGCCGGACAGCGCGTTCAGATAGGCGGGCAGGGTGCCCACCAGGGTCTTGCCCTCACCGGTCTTCATCTCGGCGACGTACCCGAGGTGCAGCGCGGCACCGCCCATCAGCTGGACGTCGTAGTGCCGCTGGCCGAGCACCCGCTTGGCGGCCTCGCGCACCGTCGCGAACGCCTCCGGCATCAGGTCGTCGAGGCTTTCGCCGTCGGCGTACCGCTCCTTGTACTCGTCGGTGAGGGCACGCAGCTCGGCGTCGGAGAGGGACAGGAAGTCCTCTTCGATGGAATTGACCTGGTCCGCGATGCGGTGCAGCTTGCGCAGGATCTTTCCTTCGCCTGCACGCATGAGCTTGTTGAAGACGGACACGTAGGCTGGCTCCTTGCCGGTCGGGCCTGGCACGGTTGTGGGGTGCGCTGGCGCGGCATTGTCAAGGGGCACAAGCCCCGCCGCAACGGCCATCGTAAGACAGACCCCGCCTGGCCGGGAGGTCCGTCACCACGCGGGCCCGGTGTCACCACACCGTGTCAACGCGTGAGGGGGCGCCGGGGTGCCCCCGAATTCGCCAAAACCAGTCGCGGCGCCGCGCGGGGGCGGCCCAGACTCGGGCCATGAAGCCCGTCACCCTCACCACCGAGCGGCTCGTGCTGCGGCCCTTCCGGCCGTCCGACGCCCCGGCGGTCCATGCCGCCTGTCAGGACCCCGACATCCTGCGCTGGACCACCGTGCCCGCTCCGTACGAACGCGCGCACGCCGAGGACTTCGTGCGGCGGACCTGCCCGGAGGGCTGGCGGAACGACAGCAGCTACAACTTCGCGCTGGTCACCCGGGATGTGGGCGAACTCATCGGGGCGATGGGCCTGGTACGGCTGGGCCGGCTCCGCGGCCCCGAGCACCAGGCCGAACTGGGCTACTGGACGGCACGGGAGCACCGGCGGCGCGGCTACACGGGTGAGGCGGCGCGGGCGGTGGCCGAGTGGGCGTTCACCGGGCTGGGCGTGGAGCGGCTGGAGTGGTGCACCGAGGCCGGGAACGAGGCGTCGCGGGCGGTCGCCCTCGCCGTGGGCTTCCGGATGGAGGGGACGGACCGGGCGCGCATCGTCCGCGGGGGCACGCGGCGGGACGCCTGGCGGGGCGCGCTGCTGCCCTCCGACTGGGGGCTGCCGTCGGCCACCCCGTATCTCCCGGCCCCCGCCGCGCATCCGGCCTGAGGCATATCCGCAGGTGGTGGAGGGTTGTCGGTGGTCGCCACTACGGTGGCGCGCATGACGCATCCCGCCGCCGGGTCCGGACCCGCCAAGCCCGAGATCACCTTGTCCGCCGACGAGGCGCGCCGGATCGCACTGCGCGCCCAGGGGCTCCTGGGGGCGCCCGACCGGCGCGGCGGGGTGCGCGGCGTGCTGCGGCATCTGGGCGCGGTGCAGCTGGACACGATCTCGGTGCTGGCGCGCTCGCACGAGCTGATTCCGTACGCGCGGCTGGGCGCGGTCGGCCGCGAGGCGGTCGAGTCGGCGTACTGGACGGGCACCCACGCCTTCGAGTACTGGTCGCACGCGGCCTGTGTGCTGCCGATCGAGGAGTGGCCGCACTTCGCCTTCCGGCGCCGCGCCTACCGGGCCCGCCCGCACTGGCACCACGAGCTGCCGGACGGGACGTACGAGAAGGTGGTGGCGCAGCTGCGGGCCGAGGGCCCGCTGACCGCGAGCGAGCTGGGCGGCGCCAAGAACGGCGGCCTGTGGTGGGACTGGTCGGCGGTGAAGGTCGCGGTGGAGCGCGCGCTGATGTACGGCGAGGTGGTGTGCGTGGAGCGGCGCGGCTGGAAGCGGGTGTACGACCTGGCGGAGCGCGCCGTGCCGGACGGGCTGCTGCACGACGACCTGGACGACGCGGAGTGCCTGCGGCGGCTGGTGCGGCTCGCGGGGCAGTCCCTCGGCGTGGGCACCCGGGCGGACCTCGCGGACTACCACCGGCTCAAGGGGGAGCAGGTGGAGGCGGTGATCGCGGACTCGGGGCTGGTGCCGGTGAAGGTCGCGGGCTGGGACAAGGCGGCCTGGGCGGACCCCGAGGCGCTGGCCACCACCCCGCGCGGACGGCACCGCACGACCCTGCTGTCGCCCTTCGACTCGCTGATATGGGACCGGGCGCGCACCGAGCGGATCTTCGGCTTCAGCCATCGGCTGGAGGCGTACGTGCCCCGGCCCAAGCGGGTGTACGGCTACTTCGCCATGCCGCTGCTGTCGGGCGGGCGGCTGCTCGGCCGGGTCGATCCGGCCCGTGAGGGGACCACGCTGGTGGCCCGGCAGGTGTCGCTGGACTCCCCGAAGGCGGTGGCGCCGATGGCGGAGGCGCTGCGCGAGGCGGCCGGCTGGGTGGGCTGCGACGCGGTGCGGATCGAGCGCGTCAACCGGCCGGAGCTGGCCGCGCCGCTGGCGGCCGCGGTTGGCTGACCGCGGCCCGGCCCCGCCCGCTCACCTGATTTCGAGGATCTTCTCGCGCATCGCGTAGACCACGGCCTCCATCCGGGAGTGCAGCTGCAGCTTCTCCAGGATGTTCCGGACATGGTTCTTCACGGTGTTCTCGCTGATGAACAGCTCCTTGGCGATGTCACGGTTGTTCATGCCGGTGGCCACGAGCTTCAGCACCTCCAGCTCACGGTCGGTGAGCCGGGGAGCCGGCACCAGCCGGCGCTCGTCGGTGCGCTGGATCATCGACTTGAACTCGGTGAGGAGCTTGGCCGCCATCGACGGGCTGATCTGCGACTGGCCGTCGGCCACCGCCCGGATCGCGGTCGACACCTCGTCGGTCGAGATCTCCTTGAGCAGATAGCCGGTGGCGCCCGCCTTGATCGCGTCGTAGAGGTCGGCCTCCTCGTCGCTGATCGTCAGCATGATGATCTTGGCGCTGGGGGCCACTTCCTTGATCGATGTGCATGCCTCGATCCCCCCGCGCTTGGGCATGCGCACATCCATCAGGACGATGTCCGGCAGCAGATCCGCCGCCTTGTCCACGGCCTCGGCGCCGTCCCCGGCCTCACCGACGACCTGAATGTCCTCCTCCTGGGCCAGGACGATCTCCAACCCACGCCGGAAGAGAGCGTGGTCGTCCACTACGAGGACCCGGATCGGCTCCTTGCGCGACTCGGCCCTGTCCGGCCCCAGGCGTTGGTCATCGCCTTCGTCGGACATGGGCCCGAAGCTGTCCGCCATCGTTCCTCCCCCTGAAGGCCATGGCCCTTGCGGTCTGCACTCTGTGGTGCACGGTGCGGTGCGGCCTCAACCAGTCGTTTCCCCATACCGGTTGGCCGTCGAGCCATGATTTCATGCCCGGACCGGCCACGGGACCGCGCGGCGCATACGCCGCGCGATCCCGCTCACTCTCTGTGCGCCCGCCCAGAGGCGGTCGAGGCTCAGGTCGCCTCAGGCGCCGAGCGCATCGCCGGCGCCCCCGGGCTCCTCCCCGGCGAACGCCTCCGGCTGAAGATGAATGACCCCGTAGTCATAGCCGTGCCGCCGGTAGACGACGCTGGGCTGGCTGGTGTCGGAGTCGACGAACAGATAGAAATCGTGCCCGACCAGCTCCATCTCGTAGAGAGCCTGGTCGAGCGTCATCGGGACCGCGGCGTGGGTCTTCTCACGGACCACGAGGGGGCCTTCGCCCTGGACCTCCAGGGGCCCCATCCGGGTGGTCGGCACGGTGTCCGACGGGGTGCGCTGGGCGGCGATCTCGCCATGCCCGTTGATACGAGCCGCATTGGGCACCGTGATGGCCACGTCGCTGGCCGGAATGCGACCGTTGCCACGCCGGGTGTGGCGCTTGTCGTGCTGCTTGCGCATCCGCGCTTCCAGCTTGCCGGCCGCCAGGTCCAGCGCCGCGTACGGATCGGCCGCCGCGGCCTCCGCCCGAATGACCGGGCCGCGCGAGCGAAGGGTGATCTCCACGCGGTCGGACCGATCGGCCTGCCGCGGATTGTGCTCCTTGGACACCTCGACATCGAGGCTGATCACCTTGCCGTCGAGCTTCTGGATCTTATCCAGCTTCAGCTTCTCGGCCACGTGCTTCCGGAACCGCTCGGGCACCTCTGTTTTACGGCCCTTGACGACGATGTCCACGCAGAACTCCGTTCCCGGGTCGCTCCGGATCATCCACCGGAGCTCAATCCCTTGTGCACTAGGCTCCGGCGTCTTCCGGAGCCACCGGCTTGGCGGCTTCACCTCTCCTTCCCACGGGGAAGAAGTCCACCCCGTTTCGTCCAAAGACTCACAAGAAAGCACCCAAAAGCACGCCAAGCGGATTTGCGAGTCATAGCACCTGCCACTCCTCACAACCGAACATAGCTCGCCCGGACGGATGTCGGCACCCCCTACCGAGCCGTACCTCCGATCAGGTGCTTGGCATCCTTACAGCCTGCAACGACGCGGCTTCGTGTTCAGTTCCGCTTACCGCTCGCGAAGGGTCTGAGTCGGCCGGAAGGCGCCGACGGCGTGGGAAGCCCCGAAGGCGCGGAGTCCGGCGGCGCGGCCACCACCGCCCCGCCCACCACGCGTCCGCCCGCCTCCGCCACCGCCCGTGCCGCCTCCGCGAGCGAGGCCCCCGTCGTCATCAGATCGTCCACCAGGACCACCGGGCCCGCCACCAGGAGCCGCCCACCACCCGGCACGGCCTCCAGCGCCCCCGTCACGTTCGCCCGGCGCTGCCGGGCATCCAGCCCCGACTGGTCGGTAACCCGGCGCCGCTGCCGCAGCACCGCCGGCACCCTCGCGGGACACCCCGCGCGGCGCAGCACGCCTGCCGCCGCGAACGCGATACGCCGGGCCGGATCATGACCCCGCGCCCCCACCGCACGCCGCGCCGAGGGCACCGGCACCAGCAGGAGCGGCGGGCTTTCCCACGCCCCGGGCAGGGCCCCGCCGGCCGCCGCCCGCACCGCACCGGCCAGCGCCTCGCCCAGCGGCCCCGCCAGCCGCAGCGCTCCCCGCTCCTTGTGCGCGAGCAGCACCGCGCGGGCCTCGTCCACGTAATCCACCGCCGCGTGGACCACCGGCAGCCCCGGCGGCACCGGACTCGGCAGCACCCGGCGCGCCCCGGAACCGCGCAGCACCCCATGGCACCGGTCGCACAGCGGGACACCCGGCCGACCGCACCCCGCGCAGTCGGCCGGCAGCACCAGATCGGCGATCTCCTGCCACCAGCCCCGCATGGCCCCCACTGTCCCGTCACACCGGCCGGGCCGCCACCCCCTGTGGAAAACCGCGCGCATGTGGACAACCGGCCGCCCCCACGGCGGGACGGACGGTTACGGAGCCGCCACGCACGCCCCTACGGCTATCCGGGGTACACCGGCCCGGAACCGTCCTCGTCCACGGTCTTCCAGTCCGTGTTCGGCAACAGCCGGACGATCCCGTTCTCCCTGGTCTCGGCGAGCAGCGGCCGGGTCTGGTCCTCCGAGGCGGCGACCGTCTCCACCCCGTTCGGCCCCGGCACCTCCGGCAGATCCGCCGGAGAGCCGTCCGTCTCCACGTACTGCAGCTGCTGCACACCGTCCGACTCGCGGCCCGCGACCACCAGCCGGCTGTCCCCCGCCCAGGACGCGGTGTCGACGTCCTGCAGCTTCGGCGCGATAGCGTGCAGCGCCCGCACCGACAGCTTCGGACGGGCCGCCGTGCCCCGCCGCTCGATCCGGCCCAGCCGCAGCGTCGTATGCCCGTCACGCTTGACCAGCATCGCGATCCTGGTGCCGTCCGCCGACACCCGCAGCGCCGTGATCCGGCCACCGTCGAGCGCCGGCAGCCCGACCTCGTCCGCCTGGCCCGTACCGCCGCGCAGCCGCAGCAGCCGCGGCCGCTGCGGATCCCGGTCGGCCACCCACAGCCCGCCCAGCCCGTCCCAGCTGGGCGCCGTCAGCCCCTGCTCGGGGCTGCCGCCCTGGCTTTGCACCCGCACCCGGCCCCGCTCGGCGCCGGACGACAGCTCCGTCACATACAGCGACCGGCCGTCCTGGCTGACCGCCGCGGCGTCCCGCTCGTCGCGCGAGACCGCCACCGTGCCCAGCCCCGCACCCTCTGCGCCGAACGGCCCCGGCACCGGCTGCGGCTTGTCCTCGTCGTCGGACAGCCGGACCATCCGGTGCCGCGCGTCCACGAAGTACTGGTGCTGGGGCCGCCCGATGACCTGGGCGGGTGCGTACGCGCGCGCCGCGTCGCTCGACAGCGCGCACAGCTCGGAGCCGCTCTGCCGCTCCAGCCGCACTCCGCTGACCTCGTCCGATCCCTCCCAGAGGTCCTGCACCGTGAACAGCGTCTGCGCCGCCATCCGGGCACACCGGCCCGGGCTGATCCCCGCCGCCTGATCGCTCAGCCGGACCTTGAGCGCGTTCGAATCGTCCAGCGACAGCCGGTCGGTGTGGCGGCCGAGCGCCGTACCGGCCGGGAACGCCGTGCTGACCACCGGCTCCAGCCAGTCCGTCGGGCCGTCCAGCAGCGCCTTGACGGTCGCCGTGACCGGATTGATGCGCCGCCGCAGATAGACCGGATCGGCGACCAGGACCTCGTCCCCCACCCGTGAGTCCTCGCCGTCCGGCCCCAGCTTCGCGAAGTAGTACTTGTTCACCGAGTGGTAGATGCGCTGGAAATCGGACTCGCCGAGCACCAGCCCCGGCGGCGGTCCGTCGATCCGCCACTCCGACCCGCGCAGGGTCAGATGGATGCGCTGCTCGTACCTCTCCTCATCGGGCCGGTAGGCGTGCGCCGCGTCCACCGTGGCGATCCGCTTGCCCGACAGCACCACCGTCTTACTGTTGCCGTCCCGGTCGGCGGGGTCGGTCTCGACCCGCACGTCCGGCGCCTGCTCCAGCACCGTGGTCCGCGCGAACGGATCCCAGTCCTTGGAGGCGCCCCGGGTCAGATACTCCTTCGCGGTGGCGAAGTTCTCCTCGTCGCTCGTCGTGGCCTCCAGGAAGCCGGAGACCAGCTCCGCGGGCTGCTCGCCCTTGCCCGGGCTCACCCCGTACACCCGGACCTGCGAATCCACGTCCGAGCGCGGCGAGGAGTCCACCCGGCGCACATCCCCGCTGTCGGGCATCGAGGCGCAGCCGGACAGCAGCAGCACACCACACGCCAGCAACGTGCCCGTGCCCCGCGCGCGGCGGCGCGCGCCGGAGCGGGAACGGTGGCGGTCGGCACGGTCAGCGCCCACGGGGGCGGCCCTCCCCTTCGTTCGGTGTCGTTCGCTCCCGGTGCTCCCGGTACGACGGCTCCGTGGCGCCACGCACCACCCGGGCCCCGTTCCCCGGCAGCGCCGTCGGATCGGCCGAAGGCACCGGGGCATCGGCGGGCGGCAGCGCGGAACGGGGCTGGGCGGGCACCGAGGCCAGCCGCTCCGCCGCGGGCTGCGCCTGCCCGCCGTCGGCCGGCTGCCGGTTGCGCCGGGAGTCCTCGGGCTCCAGCGGGATCGGCGAACCGCGCAGCACATCGCCCGCGGCGCGCGGCAGCGTCAGCCGGAACTGCGAACCGCCACCGGGCTCGCCCCACGCCTGGAGCCAGCCGCCGTGCAGCCGCGCGTCCTCCACCGCGATCGACAGACCGAGGCCGGTGCCACCGGTCGTCCGGGCGCGCGCCGGGTCGGCCCGCCAGAAGCGGTTGAACACCCGCGTCGCCTCGCCGGGCTTCAGCCCCACCCCGTAGTCCCGGACGGCCACGGCGACCGCGCCGCCCGCCGCCGCGAGCCGCACCACCACGTCCCGGCCCTCGCCGTGCTCCACGGCGTTGACCACCAGATTGCGCAGCACCCGCTCCACCCGGCGGGCGTCCGCCTCGGCGACCACCGGCGCCTCGGCGCCCCGCACCAGGATCCGGGTGCCCTTGGCGTCGGCCAGCGGCTCGGCCCCGTCGACCACCCGGTTCACCACATCGCGCAGATCGATCTGATCGGCCTCCAGGGCCGCCGCACCCGCGTCGAACCGGCTGATCTCCAGCAGGTCGGAGAGCAGCGACTCGAAGCGGTCGACCTGGCCCCACAGCAGCTCGGCGGAGCGCGCCGTGATCGGATCGAAGTCCTCGCGCCCCTCATAGATGACGTCCGCCGCCATCCGCACGGTCGTCAGCGGTGTGCGCAGCTCATGGGAGACGTCCGAGACGAACCGACGCTGCATCCGGGACAGCTCCTCCAGCTGCTGGATCTTGAGCTGGAGGTTCTGGGCCATCTTGTTGAACGCCTCGCCGAGGCGGGCGATGTCGTCCTCCCCGGTGACCTTCATCCGCTCCTGCAGCAGACCGGCCGCCAGCCGCTCGGAGATCCCCGCCGCCATCCGCACCGGCGTGACGACCTGCCGCACCACCACCCAGGCGATGGCGCCGAGCAGCACCACCACGAACACCCCGGCCGTGGCCAGCGTGCCCTTCACCAGGCTCAGCGACTTCTCCTCCTGGGTGAAGGGGAAGAGGTAGTACAGCTGATAGGCGTCGCCGTGGTTGTCGTCCAGCCGCTTGCCGATGATCAGCGCGGCCTCGCTGTCGCCGGAGCCGAGGTGCTCGATCCGCCCGTACTGCTCGTACGGCATGTTCCGGCCCTCGTCCACCCGCTGCCGCAGATCGGCGGGCACGCTGTCCGCCTTGACGTCACCGGAGGCCCGGGGGCCACGGCTGGCCACATAGGGCGTCTCCCCGGAGTCGGAGCTGAGCGCGACCACCGAGTACGCGCCCTTGCCACCACTGGCCAACTGCTCCACCAGGGCGTTCAGCCACGCCCCCGCGTCCTGGGCACCCCGGCTGCCAGGGCCCGCACCGTCCTGACCACCGGAATCGCTCTTACGGTCGGCCATCTGCTCGGCCACCTCGAACCCGCCGACGGCCTGGCCCTGCGCGGCATGCCGCTTGGCGTCCAGCAGTCCGTTGCGCACCTGGCCGATGACGACCAGGCCGAGCAGGATCACCACGCCGAGCGACATCAGCAGCGTGGTGGCCACCACCCGCAGCTGGATGTTCCGCCGCCACAGCCGGGCAGCGGGCAGCAGCGGACGGCGCACCCACCGGCCGAACAGCCGGATCAGGGGATGGGCCGGGCCGCCGGAGGCGCCGTCGGGCAGCAGATGCCCGCCGCTCCACAGCCTCCGGAGCAACGGAATGTCACCCGCCGGATCGGGTCGCCCCGCCCGGCCGCTCTCCGGCGCCCCGCCTCCCGAACCCTGGGGCCGCGGAGCCGTGCCGCCACCCGTCATCTCAGCTGGGCCCGGCCTTGTAGCCGACGCCGCGCACGGTCACCACGATCTCCGGCCGCTCCGGGTCCTTCTCGACCTTGGAGCGCAGCCGCTGCACATGGACATTGACCAGCCGGGTGTCGGCCGCGTGCCGATAACCCCAGACCTGCTCCAGCAGCACCTCGCGGGTGAACACCTGCCACGGCTTACGGGCCAGCGCCACGAGAAGATCGAACTCCAGCGGGGTCAGCGCTATCGATTGCCCGTCCCGCTTCACCGAGTGCCCGGCGACGTCGATCACCAGATCGCCGATCTGCAACTGCTCCGGCGTCGGGTCCTCGGACCGCCGCAGCCGCGCCCGGATCCGGGCCACCAGCTCCTTCGGCTTGAACGGCTTGACGATGTAGTCATCGGCACCGGACTCCAGCCCGACCACCACGTCGACGGTGTCGCTCTTGGCGGTGAGCATGACGATCGGCACCCCGGACTCGGCCCGGATCAGCCGGCACACCTCGATCCCGTCCCGTCCGGGCAGCATGAGGTCGAGCAGCACCAGATCCGGCTTGGCCTCGCGGAAGGCGGCAAGGGCCTTGTCGCCGTCCGAGACGAACGACGGTTCAAAGCCTTCGCCGCGCAGCACGATGCCGAGCATCTCTGCCAGTGCGGTGTCGTCGTCGACGACAAGGACGCGTCCCTTCATGAGGCCATCATCCCATTACCTGATCGTGACCTGGAGCACAGCTCCGCGATACCCCCTTCGGTGACGGGCGCGACGACACCGCGCTCGGTGACGATCGCGGTGATCAGCTCCGGCGGTGTGACGTCGAAAGCCGGGTTGTACGCCTGGGTCCCCAGCGGGGCGACCGGCACGCCCATCGCCGCCTCGACCCCGGGGCCGGCCGGAGCGTGCGGCACTATGACGTCCGTCACCTCATGCCCGGGCCGCTGCTCGACCTCGATCGCCGACCCGTCGGGGGTGTCCGGGTCCACCGTGGTGGTCGGGGCCACCACGATGAACGGCACATGGTGGTAGCGGGCCAGCACCGCGAGCGGATAGCTGCCGACCTTGTTGGCCACCGAGCCGTCCGCGGCTATGCGGTCCGCGCCTATCAGCACCGCGTCCACCTCTCCCGCCGCGAACAGCGACCCCGCCGCGTTGTCGGTGAGCAGCGTGTACGCCATCCCGTCCCGGGCCGCCTCGTACGCCGTCAGGCGGGAGCCCTGGAACAGCGGACGGGTCTCGTCCACCCACAGCCGCCGCAGCTGCCCGGCGTGGTGCACCGCTTTGACCACCGCCAGGGCGGTGCCCTCACCGCCGGAGACCAGCGCTCCGGAGTTGCAGTGGGTGAGGATGCGGTAGCCCCCGGCGGGCAGCAGCTCATCGAGGAGCGCCTGGCCGTGCTCGGCCATCCGCTCGCTGGCCTCGGCGTCCTCACCGTGGAGGGTGCGCGCCTCGGCGAGCGCGGCAGCGGCGGCCCGGTCGGAGTCCGCCCCGTCCCCGATCGCCGCGTGGTACGCGGCGGCGGCCCGGCGCACGCCATAGCCGAGGTTGACGGCGGTGGGACGGGCATGGGCGAGCGATTCGGCGGCCTCGTCCACGTCGAATCCGCGCACCGCGGCGAGGGCGACCCCATAGGCCCCGGCGATGCCGAGCATCGGGGCTCCTCGTACGGCGAGCGAGCGGATCGCCTCCACCAGCATCGGCACATCCGTGCACACCAGCTCGACCTCCTCCGCGGGAAGCCGGGTCTGGTCGAGGAGCACCACCACGGGCCCCTCCGGTGGTTCCTCCCAGCGCAGTGCGAAAGCAGTGGGCGCTGCGGCGCCTTCCGGGGATCCCCGGTGCTGATCAGCCATCCGCCCAGTCTGCCCCCTGCGGTGCCGACTAATGAAGTAGTCAGCCCACCCCGGCGCCCGGTACGAACCACAACACACCGTGGCACGATGGCTACGAACCGGCCGTCACCGCATCCGCGACCGGCCAAGGAACAACTTACGGAGCGACGATGAACGACTCTCCGGGCTGGGCTCCGCCCGGATCGTCCCCTTCCGACGAGCCCGACCACGGCAGTCAGCAGCCGAACGAGCCCGTCGGCCACCCCGCGCAGGAGCGGCCCGCGCGGGGCGCTACCTGGGCCAGGCAGCAACCCCCGGCGGGACGCTGGACGGCCCCCGACGGCGGCATCTCCACGCGGCCTCCGCATCCGGCCGGGCCGGCGAACGGCGGCGGCTGGGGCACCGGTTGGCGACAGGCGCCGCCCGCGCCCCGCCCCGGCGTCATCCCGCTGCGCCCGCTCGGTGTGAGCGAGATCCTCGACGGCGCGATCGCCACGATGCGCGCTCACTGGCGCACGGTCCTCGGCATCTCGCTCGCCGTCTCGGTGGTGGCCCAGGGACTGATCACCGTCATCACCGGCCTGTGGTTCCGCACTACTTCCGGAACCGGCTCCGTCGACAAGCCGGACCCCACGCTCGGGGAGACGCTGGAAGCCGTCCGCAGCGCGATGGGCAGCAGCTCCGTGACGTTGTTCGTCGGCGTACTGGGCACGATCGTGACGACCGCCCTGCTGACCATGGTCACCGCCCGTGCGGTCCTGGGACGGCCCGTGTCCACCGGCGAGGCCTGGGGCGATGCCCGGCCGCGCCTGCTTCAGCTGTGCGGCCTGCTCCTGCTCATCCCGGCCATCGCCGCGGCCGTCATCGGTGTGGGCATGGCGCCGGGGCTGCTCCTCACAGCGGTCGGTGTGCCCAGCGAGGGCGCGGCGCTCGCCTCGCTCGGAGCTCTCGCGGGCACGGGCATCGCCATCTGGCTCTGGGTCCGCTTCAGCCTCGCCGCCCCCGCGCTGATGCTGGAGAAGCAGGGGATCATCTCCGCCCTGCGCCGCTCGGCCAAACTTGTACGCGGAGCGTGGTGGCGCGTCTTCGGCATCCAACTGCTCTCCATCGCGCTGGTCTTCATCGTGGCCGCCATCGTCGAGGTCCCGACCAGCGTCGTCGCGATGGCGTTCGGCGGGGACGGCGCCATCGACTACCTGTCCGGCGAGTCCGTCTCCGTCGGCTGGGCCTTTCTGATCGTCGTCGGCATCGGCGGAGTGATCAGCTCGGCCATCACCTTTCCGATCAGCGCCGGTGTGACCGCTCTCCTGTACATGGATCAGCGCATCCGCCGCGAGGCACTTGACCTCGACCTCGCCCGTGCCGCCGGCTACGGCGACTGATGTCGTGATGGTTGAGATGGTTGTGGTGACGGTGGCGGGCAATGGCGTCGGAACGGGCCCCACAGCGGGCCCTGACGCCACCTCCACCGCCCTCCCGACCTTCATCGCCTGCATCGCTTGCATCGTGAGCCCCCGCTCTCCTCACCCCTCCTGCTGGCGATTCTGAGCGGTCTGACACGCGCCACGCCAGCGCCACAGCCCCACTTCACTCGATCCAGTGATACATCAGTTCGACTGGGAACCTGGCGCCGAACGCAAAAATGCCTCGGTCCCGAGCATGTAATGCTCGGGACCGAGGCTAAAAATTGTTCGGCAGCGTCCTACTCTCCCACAGGGTCCCCCCTGCAGTACCATCGGCGCTGAAAGGCTTAGCTTCCGGGTTCGGAATGTAACCGGGCGTTTCCCTAACG
>NZ_JBEYAL010000055.1:0-47229 GCF_040631655.1 Streptomyces sp. NPDC019937 | reverse complement strand
CCGAGGGCGAGCACGCCCGGCGGCTGGCCCAGCGGCAGGAGGCCGAGCGGCGCTCGGCGGCCCGCACGTCGCACCGCGAGGCGCTGGCCCGGGAGCGGGCCGCGCTGCTGGCCGAGCTGGAGGAGGCCCGCGGCGCGGACGCCTCGGTGGCCGAGCGCGTGGCGCGGCTGGAGCGGCAGGCCGGGCTGCTGGCGCGGACGGCCGAGGCGGTGCGCGACGCCCAGGCCGCCGCCCGGCGGCTGAAGGAGGCCGACGCGCACCTCGCCGACGCCGCGTACCGCGCGGGCTTCGACACGCCGGAGGCGGCGGCCGACGCCGTGCTGTCCGCCGACCGGCGGCGCGAGGCGCAGCGCCGCCTGGAGGAGTGGCGGACGGAGGAGGCGGCCGTCGCGGCGGAGCTGGCCGACGCGCGGCTCGCCGCCGCGGCGCAGGAGCCGCCGGCCGACCTCGCCGCGGCCCGGGCCGCAGCTGACGCGGCCACCCGCGCCCTGCGCGACGCCTCCGCGGCCGACGCGGCGGCCCGCACCCGCTGCCAGGACCTGGACGGGCTCTCCGCGCAGGCCGTGGAGGACGCGCGCCGGCTCGCCCCGCTGCGCGAGGAGTACGACCGCGTGGCCCGCCTCGCCACGCTCGCGGCCGGCACCTCAGCCGACAACGAGCGGCGGATGCGGCTGGAGGCGTATGTGCTGGCCGCGCGGCTGGAGCAGGTCGCGGCCGCGGCCAGCGCGCGGCTGGGGCACATGTCCTCCGGGCGCTACACCCTGGTGCACTCCGACGCGAGGGCGGGCGGCCGCGGCCGCTCCGGGCTCGGGCTGCACGTCATCGACGCCTGGACCGGTCGTGAGCGGGACACCGCGACCCTCTCCGGCGGCGAGACGTTCTTCGCCTCGCTCTCCCTCGCGCTCGGGCTCGCCGATGTCGTCACGGACGAGGCGGGCGGGGTCCGGCTCGACACCCTCTTCATCGACGAGGGGTTCGGCAGCCTGGACGAACAGACCCTGGACGAGGTGCTGGACGTCCTGGACTCGCTGCGCGAACGGGACCGTACGGTCGGCATCGTCAGCCATGTCGCGGATCTGCGCCAGCGGATCCCGGCGCGGCTGGAGGTGGTGAAGGGGCGCGAGGGATCGGCGGTGCGCCACCGCGCCGCCACCGCCGCGCTGGGGTGAGAGCGGGGTCAGGGCCTCGCGGTGTGCTGGTAGACGTACAGATCGCCGCGGTCCGCCGTGCGCGTGAAGTCCGCGCGGAGCAGCACCCGCTGGGAGGGGATGTTCCACGGCTCGGTGGTCGCGATGACGGTGTGGACCTCCGGCCGCTCCACGGTCCACTCCATCAGCAGCCGCAGCGCACCGGTGGCCCAGCCCGCGCCGCGCGCCGAGTGGGACAGGTCGTAGCCGACCTCCACCTCGCCCTCGCCGGGGGCGGGCGCGCCGTGGAAGCCGATGCTGCCGAGGGCGACGCCGTCCTCGGCGCGCAGGATCGCGTAGGTGCCCCAGGGGGAGCGGTGGTAGCCCGCCGCCGCTGCGCGCGCGGTCATTCCGGCGGCGCCGATCGACGCGTCGCCGGGGACGCCGTCGATCCAGTCCAGATCGCCGGGCTTGCCGTCGGCGACCACGGCCGCGTCGCCGGGCGTGTGCTCGCGCAGCGCCACCCGGTCGTTCCGCAGCACGAACCGGCCGTTCTCGTGCGTCTTCTGGTACGCCACGTGGGGCCCTTCCTCACCGGGACGCGGCGCGGATTCGCGCGGCCCAGCGTGAGACTGTACTCGGCCGGGGCGGCACACACGTGTCGTTGCGGGAGTGTCCGCGACGTCCCGCCGGGCCCCGGCCGCCCGGCCCCGGCCGACGATCAGGAGCCGGGGGCCGGGACACACCACCGTCCCGGGCCCCCGCCTCGTCACCTCAGAGCGCGGACAGCTCCGCCACCAGGTCGTCCAGCCCGAGCGACCCCTGCGACAGCGCCGCCATGTGCCACTTCTTGGCGTCGAAGGCATCGCCGTGCGCCTTGCGGGCCGCCTCCCGCCCGGTCAGCCAGGCCCGCTCGCCCAGCTTGTAGCCGATGGCCTGGCCCGGCATGCCCAGGTAGCGCACCAGCTCGCTGTCGAGGAAGTCCGCGGGGCGGCCGCAGTGCAGCCCGAAGAACTCCCGCGCCAGCTCCGGCGTCCAGCGCTCACCGGGGTGGAACGGCGAGTGGCCGGGGATCTCCAGCTCCAGGTGCATGCCGATGTCGACGATCACCCGCAGTGCCCGCATCATCTGCGCGTCGAGGTAGCCCAGCCGCCGCTCCGGGTCGGTCAGATAGCCCAGCTCGTCCATCAGCCGCTCCGCGTACAGCGCCCAGCCCTCGGCGTTGGCGCTGACCATGCCGACCGTGGCCTGGTAGCGGGAGAGCCGGTCGGCGACGTGCGCCCACTGGGCGAGCTGCAGATGGTGGCCGGGGACGCCCTCGTGGTACCAGGTCGAGACCAGGTCGTAGACGGGGAAGCGGGTCTCGCCCATGGTGGGCAGCCAGGTGCGGCCGGGGCGGGAGAAGTCCACCGACGGCTGGGTGTAGTACGGGGCTGCCGCGCTCCCCGGCGGGGCGATCATCGACTCGACCCGCTTGACCCGCTCGGCCAGGTCGAAGTGGGTGCCGTCCAGCTGCTCGATGGCCTCGTCCATCAGCTCCTGCAGCCACACCCGGGTCTCCTCGACGCCCTCGATGTGCACGCCGTGCTCATCGAGGTGGCGCAGGGCCTCCCACGGGGTGGCGCCGGGCAGGATCTTCTCCGCCTCGGTGCGCATCTCGGCGTGGATGCGGTGGTATTCGGACCAGCCGTACGCGTACGCCTCGTCCAGATCCAGGTCGGTGCCGTTCCACATCCGCGACCAGCGCTGGTAGCGCTCGCGCCCCACCACCTCCGGGGCGCCCTCGACGCCCGGGCCGTACACGTCGCGCAGCCAGTCGCGCAGGGCGGCCAGCGCCCCGGTGGCCGCGGCGGCGGCCTCGTCCAGCTCGGCGCGCAGCGCCTCCGGTCCCTCGGCGGTGAAGTCGCCGAACCAGCCGCGGCCGGTGCCGATCCACTCCTCCAGCTGGCCGAGGACCGTGACCACCTGCCGGGGCCCGGCGGGCAGCTCGCGCCGCAGCCCCTCGGCGAGCGAGGCGCGGTAGCCCTCCAGCGCGCCGGGGACGGCGCGCAGCCGGGCCGCGATCGCCGACCAGTCCTCCTCGGTGGCGGTCGGCATCACGGTGAAGACGCTGCGGACCGAGTGCAGCGGGGAGTGCAGATTGCTGACCGCGCGCAGCGACTCATGGGCCTCGTGCACGGCCAGCTCGGCGGTCAGCCGCTCCCGCAGCAGCCGCCCGCAGCGCCGCTCGGCGTCGCTGTCCGCACCGGGCCGCGCCTCGGCCTCGGTCAGCCGGTCCAGGGTGGTGCGCGCCAGCTCGGCGGCGGCCTCGGCGCCCGCGGGGGAGAAGTCGGGCAGATCGCGTGCGCTCTCGGGAACGCCCAGGTAGGTGCCGGTGATCGGGTCGAGTGCGATGAGGTCGTCGACGTAGGCGTCGGCGACCTGCCGGGGCAGCGGAGCGTTCTTGGAATCGGACATGGGGCCATCCTCGTACGGCCGGGGGCGCGGCGTCATCCGCGCGGGGGTGCTCCGCGCCCGCCGCCGCTCAGCGGCCGCTCCGCGGGGCCGGGGCGGCGGGCACCTGCGACACGGGGGCGAGCTGGGCGGTGACCACGAGCGTGCCCTGCTCGATCTGGTAGTCCAGCGGCAGCCCGAGCGCGCGCATCGCCGCGACCATGCCGGTGTTGGCCGACTGGGTGACCGCGTAGACGCATGCGCCGCCCGTCTCGGCGGCCATCGCGACCAGCCGCCGCAGCAGCTCCCCGCCGATGCCGCGGCCCTGCCACGCGTCCTCGACGATCAGCGCGACCTCGGTCTCGTCCCCGTCCCACAGCAGATGGCCGAGGGCGACCAGCCGGCCGGAGGCGGTGTACGCGGCGAGGGTGCGGCCGAAGCGCGGGCTGAGCAGATGGTCCAGATAGCGGTCGGCGTCGCCGACCGGGCCGTGGTAGCGCTGCGCGAGCGTGGTGGCCGAGCACCGCTGGTGCATCGCGCGGGCCGCGTCCAGGTCCCGGGTGTCGGCCCGGCGCACGGTGACCTCGTTGCCCTCGGGCAGCGTCAGCACATCGCGGCGGTGCGGCAGCCGAGGGCCGAGCCGGGCGTCCAGCTCGACCAGCGCGCGGGCGCGCGCGAACTCCGTCGGGGTGAACGGCAGATGCGGCCGCTCGATGACGAGCGCCCCGCCGGACGGGTCCCGCAGCCGCATCACGGTCTCCTCCAGCACCCCTTCGACCGGCGGCGCGTCCTGGAGCGGACGGCCGCCGAGCGAGGTGGCCGGAAGCGAGTGGAGGGTGCAGCGGCCGAGCAGCTGGCGCAGCGCGAGGGGCAGTTCGGCGCCGTCCAGCGCGGTACGGGTCGCCAGCGTCAGCACCCGGGTCGGCGCGTCCACCAGGTCGTGGGCGTCGGCGCGCTCGATCCAGGTGTCGCTGCCGCCGCCCGCGGCGATCGCGCGCTTCAGCTCGTCGGCCGGTACGACGGCGGGGGCGCGCAGCAGGAACTCGTCCACGGTGCCCTCGGCCAGCGGATGGGTCTGCAGCGACAGGATGTCGACCCGGTGGCCGGCCAGCGCCCCGCACAGCGCGGCCAGGGTGCCCGGCTCGTCCCGTACGGTCGTCCGTATCCGCCACAGCGTGGTGGCGGTGTCTTCCTGCGGGGAGTTCTCCGGGGCGCCCGCGGCCTCGGCCGCGCCGGTCCGCGACGGGTCCGCGGGCTCCGGTGAGGATTCCGGCACCGGCGGGGCGTGGCCGTGTAGTCGCCGCCACCAGGTGGGCAGCCGCCAGCGGTCACGGGACTGGGTGGGGTGGTGGTCGGGTGTCGCTCGAGGAGTCATGGAAAACAGCCTCGCGCAAGGGTGTTGCGTGATCACAAACGCTCTGTGACCTATGGGTTAAGTGTGCATCTGCTCGCAGAAGCTCGTTTTGTCCGGGATTGAATGGTGGCGGCTTCACCCATCGCGGCCCCCCGCTGCCAGCCGCCGCAGCACCCGCCCGCAGCGCCGCGCGTACGCCCGCTGGAAATACGGCACCAGCGGCGCCACCGCCCGGGTCAACCCTACCGCCGGGCGGCTGAACGCCGTGACCGTCAGCCACACCGAGCCGTCCGGCTCCAGGCTCACCACGAACGACTCCTCGCCGCGCTCCGGATGGCCGGGCAGCGTCCCGTACCCGAAGCCGGCCGCCGTCGCGTCCGCCACCGTCCACACCACCTCGCACGGCGCGCGCAGCCGCAGCGGCCCGGCGCCCAGCCCCACCACGACCGTCAGCCCCTCGACGGCGGGACCCCGGGCGCTGATCGTGACCCCGACCGCCCGGTGCATCCGCCAGTCCAGCACCGCGCGCCCCGCGGCCTCGAACACCTCCGGGCCCGCCCCGATCCGGGTCCGCACCCGCAGATGGTGGTATCCGGCGGGCAGCGGCCGGTGCCGGGTGGCGCCCACCTCCGGGTAGGTGAGGCGGGAGGGCGGAACGCGGGGGGCCATGGGCGCAACGGTACGCGCCCCCGGGGCTCCTCAGGGGACGCGCACCGCACACGCGGGGGCCTACTGGCCGACCAGCCCCGGGCGGAGCGCCTTGGTGTACAGCACCGTCCCGCCGACCTCCAGCAGCCGGACCGTCAGCTCGCCGCTGTCGCCGTCGATCTCCACCTCGCCGTAGAACTGGTAGCCCTCGGCGGGCGAGACGTTCGCCCGGTCCGGCGCCTTCACGAACGGCTGTTCCGGGCCGAACGTGCCGTCCAGCTTCACCGCCGGGAAGGCCCCCGCGTTGAGCGGGCCGGTGACGAACTCCCAGAACGGCGCGAAGTCCTTGAACGCCGCCCGCGACGGGTCGTAGTGCTGCGCCGAGGTGTAGTGGACGTCCGCCGTCAGCCACACCGTGCCGGTGATCTTCTGGTGCTTGATGTGCCGCAGCAGCTCCGCCAGCTGCAGCTCACGGCCGAGCGGGGCGCCCGGGTCGCCCTGCGCGACCGCCTCGAAGTCGCTGGCGCCGTCCGGGACCACCAGACCGAGCGGCATGTCGCAGGCGATCACCTTCCACACCGCGCGCGACCGCGACAGCTCCCGCTTGAGCCAGCTCAGCTGCTCGGCGCCCAGGATGCCCTGGGTGTCCTCCGGCTGGCGGCCGGGCGAGTTGGCGTCGCGGTACGTACGGCAGTCCAGCACGAAGACGTCCAGCAGTGGGCCGTGGTGCCGCACCCGGTACACCCGGCCGCTCGCGTCCGGCCGCAGCGTGCTGATCGGGAAGTACTCGGCGAACGCCTGCCGGGCGTGGGACGCCAGCACGTTCACGTTCTTCTCGGTGTAGCGGTCGTCGGCCAGGATCTCGCCCGGGTACCAGTTGTTCAGCACCTCGTGGTCGTCCCACTGGGTGATGGACGGCACCTCGGCGTGGAACCGGCGCAGATTGGCGTCCAGCAGGTTGTAGCGGAAGTTGCCCCGGTACTCGTCCAGGGTCTCGGCGACCTTGGACTTCTCCGGCGTCATGATGTTCCGCCAGGTGGAGCCGTCGGGCAGCTTGACGGTCTCGGTCAGCGGGCCGTCGGCGTAGATGTTGTCGCCGCTGCACAGGAAGAAGTCCGGATTCCGGCGGCGCATCTCCTCGAAGACCCGGTAGCCGCCGCGGTCCGGGTCGATGCCCCAGCCCTGCCCCGCCAGGTCGCCCGACCAGACGAACCGCACACCCTTGCGGCGCTCCGGCACCGTACGGAACGTCCCGTACACCGGCTCACCGGTGCGGCGCGGGTCCTCCGGGTCGGCGAGCAGCACCCGGTAGTGCACCTGGCTGCCGGACGGCAGACCGTGCAGCGCGGTGCGGCCGGTGAAGTCCGTGCCCGGCCCGAGCAGCGGTCCCTGCCAGCGGTGCGGGCGCGCGAAGGACTCGGTCGCGGAGGTCTCCACGATCATCCGCGCCGGGCGGTCGGAGCGCACCCACACCAGACCCGAGGACGTGGTCACGTCGCCCGTCTGCACGCCCCACCGGGCGCTCGGGCGGCCCGACAGCGCCTGTGCGGGCGCCGCCGCCGCTGCCACCCCCGACGCCGCGGCGGGCAGTGCCAGCGCCGCGGACGCGGCCGCCGACCCCTGCAGTACCGTACGCCGCCCGATCGTTCTGCCGGATTCCCGCGCCATGGTGGAGCCTCCCGTTGCTCGTAGAACAGCTGTGCCGGTCTGTTGCTATCGGTGCGAGATGCCTCATTCCCGAACGCACAGTGAACAGCAGCCCTTTCCGGGGCCCGGTCCGGTGACACCTCCAGGGCGCCACTACAGTCCGCCCGCCACCCGCAGCACGGCTCCCGTCGTATACGACGCCTCCGGGGAGAGCAGCCACGCCACCGCGCCCGCGATCTCCTCCGGCTCGCCCGGCCGCCCCATCGGCACCCGCTCGGGGTTGCGCCACGGCCGCTCCGGGTCGCCCATCCGCGCGTGGATGTCGGTCAGCGTCATGCCCGGCTGGACCGAGTTCACCCGGATCCCCTCCATGGCCAGCTCCTTCGACAGGCCCACCGTCATCGCGTCCACGGCCGCCTTGCTGGCCGCGTAGTGCACGTACTCCCCGGGGCTGCCGGTCGTCGCCGCGCCCGAGGAGACGTTGACGATGGCGCCGCCCCGGCCGCCGTGCCGGGTGGACATCTCGCGCGCCGCGCGCCGCGCGCACAGCAGGGCGCCGGTCGTGTTGACGTCCACGACCCGCCGCATCACCTCGGGCGACGTCTCCGTGAAGCGGCCCAACGGCCCGGTGATCCCGGCGTTGTTGACCAGCCCGGTGATCGGGCCCAGCTCCTCCCGGACGGTGTCGAACATCGCCTCGACCTGCTCCACGACGCTGGTGTCGGCCCGCACGACGGCGGCCCGCACCCCCTCCGCGCGCACCAGCTCCGCACACCGCTCGGCGGCGTCCCGCGCCTGCTCGTAGCCGATGGCGACGTGGTGCCCGGCGCGCGCGAGCCGCACCGCCACCGCCGCCCCGATGCCACGACTGCCGCCCGTCACCACGGTGACCTGGTCCATTGCCGTCAGCTCCCGCCCCGTATCGCCCCGATGGAATGATCATCGACGATAGCTGATCGTGCATTGGTCTTGACCAAGCGTGCGCCCCGTCCTATGGTCGCCTTCATACTGCAACAATGTTTAATAAATAAGTGCGCATAAAGAAGACTGGGGGAGATCAGGGTGGGGACCACGCAGCTCGACTCGGTACCGGAGCCGAAGTACTGGCATCTGAAGACCGTGCTCAGCGAGGCGCTCGACTCGGAGTTCGCGGTCGGGGAGATCCTGCCCAACGAGCGTGAGCTGGCCGCCCGCTTCGGCGTCGCCCGCGCCACCCTCCGGCAGGCCCTCGAACAGCTGGAGCTGGAGGGCAGGCTGCAGCGCCGCCGCGGTGTCGGCACCACCGTCGCGCCGCCGCGCGTCGGCGTGGCCGTCGCGGACTACACCCACACCTGGAGCGAGGCGGGCGACGACGCCTGGGCCTGCGTCGACAGCGTCGAGGCGGTGCCTCCCGCGGCCGTCGTGCGGCTGCTCGACACCGACCCCGCCACCCCCGTGCACCAGGTGCGGCGCACCCGGGTGAGCCAGGGCCAGCCGCTCGCCGCCGAGCTGCTGTACGTACCGGCCGCGTCCGTTCCCGGCCTCGCCGCCATCGACACCCCCAGCGGGCTGGCCCGCGCCCGCGCCGTGCTGCGCGAGCTGAGCCGGCTGCGCCTGGAGGGGCGGGAGCAGTCGGTGGAGCTGGGGTCGGCCCGCGCGGACGACGCCAAGGAGCTGGACCGGCTGCCCGGCGCCCCCGTGCTCGTGGTGACCACCCGCTATGTGGCGGACCAGCGCACCGCGGCGGTCGCCGTGGCCACCTACCGCGCCGACACCTGCCGCCTCACCTTCGGCGACCCGAGCGGCGTCGAGCTGCTGGCCGGCTGATACGAGGGCTGGTCCGGCCGGCTGATCAGCGAGCGGCGCGGCGAGCGGTGACCGTGCTGTCCACGGCGAACAGCTCCGCCTCCACATGGTCCAGGGCCAGCCGCACCGCGCCCGTCGTCACCGCGGCCTCGCCCAGCAGCGACTGGGCGACCTGCGGCGGGCGCAGACAGTAGCGCGCCAGCTCCTCGCGGAGCGGGTCCAGCATGCCCTCCAGCCCCGCGGCCCAGCCGCCCACCACGACCACCTCGGGGTCGAGCGCCAGCACCAGGGCCGCCGTGTCGTGCACCAGCCGCCGGATGAAGCGGTCCACGGCCGCGCGCGCCCGGACGTCGCCGTCCCGGGCGAGCGCGAAGACCCGTACGACCTGCGCCTCGTCCAGGGGGTTCAGCGGCTCGCCGGTGGTGGAGAGCACCTCTTCCGGGCTGGCCTCGCGGCCCAGCAGATGCAGCGCGCCGATCTCCCCGGCCGCGCCGCCGTAGCCGCGGTGCAGCCGCCCCCCGATCAGCGATCCGGCGCCGGGGCTCAGTCCGGCCAGGACGAAGACGACATCGTCCGAACCGGCCGCGGCGCCCCTCCAGTGCTCGGCCACGGCGGCCGTGTTCGCGTCGTTCTCCACCAGCACCGGGCACTGGAAGGAGTCCCGCAGCCGCTCCCCGAGCGGCAGGCCCGTCCAGCCCGGCAGCGCGGTGCACAGATGGACGGTGCCGTCGGCCTCCACGACGCCGGGGCTGCCCACCCCGACCGCCCGCAGCGAGTGGCGTTCGACCCCGGCCTCCCGCAGCAGATCCGCGGCGGTGGCCCGCACCCGCTCCAGGCGCATCTCGGCCGGGGCCTTCTCGGACACCTCGCGCACCGCTCTGCCGAGCGCACGCCCGTCCAGGTCCGACAACAGGGCGGCGACCCGGTGCGCCCCTATCTCCAGGCCCAGCAGATGTCCGGCCTCGGCGCGGAAGCGGAACCGGCGCGCGGGGCGGCCCTGGCGGCGGACCCCGCCCTCCTCGGCGGGCACCTCCGCCGCGAGCCCGCTGTCGAGCAGCCCGTCGACCACGCCCTCGACGGTGGGCCGCGACAGGCCGGTGGCCAGGGTGAGGTCGGTGAGGGACGCGGAGGGGGCGTCCGGTGGCGCGGACGCGGTCGCGGCGCGCAGCGCCTGCAGCACCACGGCGGAGTTGATGCGCCGCAGCAGGGACGGATCCCCGCCGGTCAGCCGCCCCACGTCGGACCCCCTCCCAGTGCGTGTGTGCCGGATCGTATCTGCTGGGCTCGTCGACGGCACCCGTGCGGTCAGGTCCGCGGGCGGGCGTCGTGGGTGAGGAGGGCCAGCTGGACGCGGTTGTCCAGGCCCAATGTGGCCAGGGCGCCGGAGAGATGGGCCTTGACCGTGCCGACGGACAGGTGCAGGCGGACGCCGATCTCGGTGTTGGACAAGCCTTCGGCGACCGCCTCGGCCACCTCGCGCTCCCGTGGGGTGAGCAACGCGAGCCGCCGCCGGGCGTGTTCGGACCGGTCGTCCGGTCCCGTCGCCGCGTGCTGGATCAGTGCCCGCGCGGCGGACGGCGACAGGGCGGGCTCGCCGCGGGCGGCCCGCCGTACCGCCTCCACGATCTCCTCGGGCGCGGAGTGTTTGACGAGGTACCCGGCGGCGCCCGCGCGCATCGCCTCCAGCACCAGCCGGTGCTCGTCGAAGGTGGTCAGCACGATCACCCGTGGGGACGGCGTGTCGCGCTGTGCGAGGGCCCGGGTGGCGGCGAGGCCGTCCATGACCGGCATCCGGATGTCCATGAGGACCACGTCGGGCTCGTGTTCGCGGACGGCGGCGGCCACCTGTGCGCCGTCGGCCGCCTCCCCGACGACCTCCATGCCGTCCGCACCGCGCAGCATCATCTTCAGCCCGGTCCGCACCAGCGGGTCGTCGTCGGCCAGCAGCACTCGGATCATGACGTCACCTCGCGGGCCACGGTAGCCGGGCGCGCAGTGTGAACGTGCCGTCCGCGGCGGTGTGGTCGAGGGTGCCGCCGTCGAGCCGTACGCGTTCGGCGAGCCCGGTGAGGCCGGTGCCGGTGCCCGGGATCGGGTCGCGGGCGCTCGGGGCGGCGGGCAGCGCGTTGCGGACCTCCACCGTGAGACCGCCGCCCGGACCTCCGGCCAGCGTCAGGCCGACGGGGGCGCCGGGCGCGTGCTTGCGGGCGTTGGTCAATCCCTCCTGGGCCACCCGGTAGACGGTCCGGTGCAGTTGCGGACGCAAGGCCCGGACGGTGTCGGCGGCCACCTCGGTGCGGAAGTCCACCGGCTGGCCCGTGGCACGGGCGTCCGCGACGAGACCGTCGATGTCCTCGATCCGTGGCAGCAGCGACACCGGCTCGCCGCCGTCCTCCGCGTGCAGCAGGCGCAGCACCTCCTGCAGCTCCTCCACGGCCTCGTGCGCGTTGCCCCGGATCACCTCGGCGCTCTCGGCGACCTCGGCGCCGTCCAGCGCGGGTCCGGCGCCCGCCTCCGCCTGCCGGGTGCGGTAGGCGAGCGCGCCCGCGTGCACGGAGAGCAGGGAGACACGGTGCGCCAGGACATCGTGCATCTCCCGGGCGATGGCCTGGCGTTCGGCGCGGCGGGCGTCGGCGAGCCGGCGTTCGTGTTCGGCCCGGGCCCGCGCGGCGTCCGCGCGCAGCCGTTCGACGAGCAGCCGCCGGGACCGCAGGGCATGGCCGCAGGCGAAGGCGGCCAGGAGGTAGGCCAGCGAGAACGCGGCGTCGAACCACAGGTCGCCGGCCGTCCCCGACAGCAGCAGGCCGGAGGGCGCCATGCACAGCGCGTACGCACCGAGCGTCGGCAGCGCCCGCCGCCGGCGGAGCCGGAGCGCGGCGTTGGCGACGATCATCGCACCCGCGGGCAGGGCGCTGGTCGCCAGCGCCACCGCGGGCAGCCCGATCAGGGCCACCACGAGCGGGTGGCGGCGCCGCCACCACAGCGCGCCGCAGGCCACGAGCCCGAGCAGCGGGTCCGCTTCCACCGCCCACCCCGGCAGATCACCCTGCTCCTTCACCACACCGAGGACGACCATGCCGAGGAGCACGGCAGCGCAGAAGAGCGCCGCGTCCACCGCCCGGTCGCGCCAGGCGCGCCCGGCCGGGAGAGCGAGGTCGAGGCCGTTGGTCATGACGGGAGAGTAAGCGGGCCACCGGGAGCCGCACATCGGCCCATCGGCCAATCTCCTTCGGCCACTTGGCCACCCCGTGGTGGACCATCGGCGCATGGTGCGGGCACCGGCGGCCCGGCAGGCTGCTTCCATCCGGAGGACGGGAGAGATGACATGGACGCAGCCCAGATCAGCAGGGTGAGGTTTCTGCGGCTCGCGGGGGCCGTCGCCGTCGGCACGGCACTGCCCGCCGGGCACGCCGCCGCGGCGGGGCGCCACCCGGCCCCTGAACGGCCGGCGCGGGACCCGGAGCCGGGCGGGGTGCGCCATCGCGGGGTCGTCTACGAGGTGGGGGAGGGCGAAACGCCCGCCACGGCGTGGAACCCGGAACGCACCCGGGCCGATCTGCGGGCCATCCGCCACCAGCTCCATGCCGACACGGTGAAGATCACCGGCGACGGCGTCGAACGCCTCACCCGCACCGCGGCCGAGGCAGCCGAGAGGGGCTTGCACGTATGGCTGGAGCCGACCCTCGGCGACGTACCCGCCCGGGACATCCTCGACCACCTCGCCGAGACCGGACGGTTCGCCGAACGGCTGCGCCGCCACGGAGTCCGCGTACACCTCAACGTGGGGTGCGAGTTCCTGCTGTTCGTCCCCGGCATCGTGCCCGGCGCCACCGCGACCGAACGCATCGACAACCTGCTCAAGGGCAACTACGACCCGGTCGCGACGGCCCGCCGGCTGCGCCGCTTCACCGCGCGGGCCGCCGCCGTCGGCCGCTCGGTCTTCCACGGGCCGCTGTCGTACGGGGCCGCACAGGACGAGGACGTGGACTGGGGCCTGTTCGACCTGGTGTGCCTCGACTACTACGGCTGGTTCCCGCACCGCTCCGGACACGTCCGCGCACTGCGCGCGTACCAGCGCCACGGCAAACCGCTGGCGATCACCGAGTTCGGCTCCTGCACCTTCGAGGGCGCACCGCGGCTGGGCGGCATGGCCTGGGACGTCGTCGACTACACCACGACGCCACCGCGGGTGAGGAAGGGGCTGGTGCGCAGCGAGCGCACCCAGGCCGCGTATCTGACCGGCGTGCTCGACGTGTTCGAGTCGATGAACCTGTACGCGGCCATGGCCTACACCTTCGTCACCCCCGACGCCCCCCACCGCCGCGAGCGGCGACTCGACCTGGACATGGCCGGCTACAGCCTGGTGAAGGTGATCCGGGACCGTCCGGCGGATCCGGACTCGCCCTGGCACTGGGAGCCCAAGGAGTCGTTCACCGCCCTGGCCCGCGCCTACGCCCGCCGACGACCGAACCCCTGACGGGTATCCAGATGTCGGACCCTGGTTGTTCACTGACACCATGACCAGTACAGCGGACCACCTGGCCGCGATCGAGGACCTGCGCACCCGGGACTTCCCCGCGCAGCGGCGCGGCGGTCCGGGGTGCCATGTCGCCGACCTCCGGGTGAGCGAGGACTTCTGGGACGCGGACCTGACCCGGGTCGAGGAGGTGCTGGAGGAGTTCGAGGCCGAGCTGGCCGTCCTCGTCCAGGTGCTGACGTTACGGTGGGGCGCCCCCGAGGTCCTGGACCTCAGCGACGCCCTGGAGCGCTCGGCGATGGGCGAGCCGGTCCCGCCGCCCCTGGACACGCTGTGCGGTTACGTACCGGAGCTGCACATCTGGCGGGTGGAGGGTCGCTGGATCGGGCTGGGCGTGGGCCAGGGCGACCGTGAACTGCCCTTCCAGCTGGTGGTGGCGATAGGGGAAGGGAGCGTCGACTGACGTCAGGAGCGGCCCTGATCCGCCGCTTCGGGGTTACTGAGCCCAGGCGAAGGTGGTGGTTCCGTCGATCTCCTCGAAGACGACCGCATTGCCCATCCGGTGGGCGCCGTGGCCCGCGTCCCCCGTCGGGTGGCCGTCGCGCCAGGCGATCCGGCCGTTCACGGCGATGGTGCGGTCCTTGCCGAGGAGCGGTACGGCGACCCGGCCCGCCGTGCCTTCCGGCGCCCGGACCGTGAGGACGAAGGAGTCGTCCTCCGCGCCACGCCGCCACCGTGACGACACCGTGCCCGCCGGTACCGGCACATCGCCCTGTGCCCAGGCCAGGCCGGCCGGGTCGGGTTCCACCGCCCAGGTGCGGTAGCCGTCACCGAGCGGCCGGATGCCGAGTACGGCCATCGACAGCGCGGGCACGGCGGTGCTCCAGGCGTGGGCCATGCCGACGTGCCCGCCCCAGGCCAGCGAGGTGCCGGGCCGGGGCACGGCCGGTTCCCCGTCGGCGCCGACCTCCTCCCACGCGGTGCCGGGGCCGTTGCGGATCATGTGGCCCCAGGCGGTGCGGATCAGCCGGAGCGCTCCGGCCCCGTCGCCGTAGCGGAACCGGCCCAGGCTCTCCTGGGCCAGCACGTACGGGGAGATGTACCGCGTCATGTACGGGTTGTCGGCGAGCCGGGTGGTGAGCGTGCCGTACGGGCCGCTGAGCCGAGTGTCCAGGTAGGTGAGGGCGCGGCGGGCCCGCGCGGGGTCGAGTACGCCGAAGGCGAGGGCGGCGGCGTTCGCGTCGGCGGTGTGGTCGCGGCGCGGGTCGTCGGTGTTGAGCCTCATGGCTCCGGCCGCCGGGTCCCACAGCCTGGCCAGCAGCGCCGACCGGAGCCGGGCCACCCGGCGGTCGAGCGCTGTCGCGGCGCGCCGGTCGCCCGCCACGGCACGTTCCAGCCGGGCCAGTGAGCGCAGGGCCGCGTAGTACGCGGCGTTGGTGGTGGCGTCGATGCCGGTGGCCCGGTCCGGGGTGTGCCAGTTCTGTGCGGGGAGTCCGCCGTAGTCGGCGGTCCGGAACAGCCCGCCGTCGGCGTCCGAGGCGCGTTCGCCGAAGAACCTCAGCGCGCGGCGCGCGACGGGCAGCAGCGGCCTCACGAAGGCCGAGTCCCCGGTGAAGCGCAGGTAGTCGGCCACGCTGACGACCCACAGGAGGGTGAAACCGTCGAGCCTGACCTTCGCGGCCTCGCCCGGCGGCTCGAACCCGGCCGGTGACCCGTCCGGCGGGCCGGGGTCGCCGGGGTCGCACGGGACGTCGATCCGGCTGGTCGCCGGAAGGGTGCCGTCGGGCAACTGCTGGCAGGCGAACAGGCTGATGGTGTCGCGCAGCACGCGCCGGTACGCGCCGCCCTGCTGGTACGCGGCCAGGGCCACGAGCTGGACATCGCCGGCGTAGACGGTCCGGTCCCGCTTGGGGCCGTCCATGACGACCCAGGGACCGGCCTGCCCGGCGCCGGTACGGCGTCCACGGGCCGTTGACATATCCAGGCCGTAGGCGCTCGCGTACCAGGCCCGGTTGAGCACCGGATCGCTGGAGAGGAAGTGCCCGTCGTACGCACCGCGAAAGGTGGTCTTCCGCACCCGTACGAAGTCCAGGGCGAGCCGGCCGGGTCCGTCCAGCGTGATCGCCACGTACCGCTGGGCGCCGCGCAGACCGGGGCTGCGCAGCACGGTGGGCCTGCCCGGCGGGGTGAAGACGTCCGCCCGGCCGTCGGGATCGTCGTCGTTGCCCAGGGAACGGCCCCGGTGGAAGAAACCGCCGGGGTCGGGATCGGCGTCCCCGTCCGCGGTGAGGTACCGGCGTGCCTCCGCGTACGACGCCCGGACCGGCGCCCCCGACGCCCGCCGGACCCCCAATTCGACGTACCCACCGGCCAGTACGCCGAGGTCGATCACCATGCGCACTCCCCGCGGCGCGGTGGCGGTGAGGGCCGCCGCCGGGCCTCCCTCCCGTAACACCCCGTCGGCGCCGGTGACCGTGCCGCCGTCGCCCTCGACGGTGACCGACGCGGGCCGTACGAACGCGCCGGGGGCGTCCAGCACCTGCTGCCGCCAGGCCGGGTTCAGGCCGACCGGCTGCCGGGACAGGGCCACTGCCCGGTCCCGGGGCCCGGCGGCGAGCGTTCCGGAGAGGGTGGCGGCGAGGCAGGCGAGGACCACGAGCGAACGAGTCATTCGGTTCGATTTCATTGTTTATGCTGTACGGACACGCTGAGTGACCGTCAACGTCGGGCGGGGTGAGGGCTGATGGAAACCGGCCACGGCGGGAACGCGAGCGCGGTGCGCGGCCTGGAACTGCTCTGGGGACTGGGCGAGCGCCCGAAACAGGGCCGTCGCCCCGCCTTCACCCTGGAGCAGATCGTGCGGACCGCCGTCGGGATCGCCGACGCCGAGGGGCTTGCCGCCGTATCCATGCGCCGCGTCGCCGAGCGGCTGGGCTGCATCGCGATGTCGCTCTACCGCTACGTGCCCGGCAAGGCGGAACTGCTCGACCTCATGACGGACTCCGTCATGGGCGAGGTCCCCCCGGCCGATGCGGCGCCCGGCGGCTGGCGGATCAGGCTGGAGCAGTCCGCCCGCGCCGACTGGACCCTGTACCACCGCCACCCCTGGATACTGCGGCTCCCCGCCGGACGTCCCGCTCTGGGCCCCCACGGTCTCGCCTGGTACGAATCCGTCCTGCGGGTGCTCACCATGACCGGGCTGCCCCCGGCGGCATGGGTCAACGTCTTCGACCTGGTGGACGCCTACGTCCGCGGCGCGGCCCGCGACTCCCTCGACGCGGCCGCCGTGGAGCGCCACTCCGGCCTCACCGACGAGCAGTGGTGGGCCGCCCGCACCCACTTCTGGGACGCCGTATTCGTTCCGGCCCGCTACCCGGTGCTGGCGAGCCTGCGCGCCGCCGGTGCCCTGAACCACCCCCGGGATCGCGGCTTCGAGTTCGGCCTCCAGCGCGTGCTGGACAGCGTGGAGGCGTTTGTCCGGAACCATCCCCACGGGCGTGACGAAACCATGCGGCGTGACGAAACACGCTGCGCGCAGTGCGGCGCCCCCGTCCCCCGCCCCACCACCCCTACCGGCCGCCCCCGTATCTACTGCTCCGACGCGTGCCGCCAACGGGCCTACCGCGCCCGCTGTACCACCGGCTAGCCGCTCTCCGTCCCCTCCTCGTAGGCGGCGGCGCGCAGCCGGGCGAACTCCTCCGCCATGGCCGCCGCCGTCCAGTGCGCGTTGAGCCCGCTGGGGTTGGGCAGGGCCCAGATACGGGTGTCGCCTATGGTCCGTTCCTGCGGGCCGATCTTCGCCCGCTTGTCGCCGAACGCGACCCGGTAGGCGGTGACCCCGGCCACCGCGAGCCAGCGCGGCCGCAGGCGGCGGACCTTCTCCTCCAGGATCCGGCCGCCCTCCCGGTATTCCTCGTCGGTCAGCTCGTCGGCACGCGCGCTGGCGCGGGCGACCACATTGGTGATGCCCAGCCTGTAGGACGGCAGCTCGCCCTGTTCGGAGGGGTGCAGCCGCCGCGGGGTGAACCCCGAGGCGTGCAGGACGGGCCAGAAGCGGTTGCCGGGGCGGGCGAAGTGGTGGCCGGTGGCGGCGGTCATCAGCCCGGGGTTGATGCCGCAGAAGAGGACCCGCAGACCGTCCCCGACCACATCGGGGACGATGCGGTCGCGGGCGGCCTCCAGCTCTTCGGGGGTCACGGGCGGCGTCAGAGGATCGAGCCCGGCGCGTACGCGGCGGCCTCGGGATGCTGCTTGACGATCTCCTCGATCCGGCCGACCACCGTGCCGACCTGGTCGGCGGCGGCGCCCGTGAAGGACAGCTTGTCGGCCATCAGCGCCTCCAGCCCCGCCCGGTCCAGCGGGATCCGCTCATCGGCGGCGAGGGAGTCGAGCAGTTCGTTGCGCTCGGCGCCCTGCTCGCGCATCGCGAGGGCGGCGGCGACCGCGTGCTCCTTGATCGCCTCATGGGCGATCTCCCGGCCCACCCCGGCCCGCACGGCGCCCATCAGCACCTTGGTGGTGGCGAGGAAGGGCAGGTAGCGGTCCAGCTCGCGGGCGACGACGGCGGGGAAGGCGCCGAACTCGTCGAGCACGGTCAGGAAGGTCTCCAGCAGCCCGTCGAAGGCGAAGAACGCGTCCGGCAGCGCGACCCGGCGCACCACCGAGCAGGACACGTCGCCCTCGTTCCACTGGTCGCCGGCCAGCTCGCCGGTCATCGAGGCGTAGCCGCGCAGGATCACGGCGAGGCCGTTGACGCGCTCGCAGGAGCGGGTGTTCATCTTGTGCGGCATCGCCGACGAGCCGACCTGGCCCGGCTTGAAGCCCTCGGTCACCAGCTCGTGCCCGGCCATCAGCCGGATCGTCTTGGCCAGCGAGGAGGGGGCCGCGGCCAGCTGCACCAGGGCGGTGACGACCTCGTAGTCCAGCGAGCGCGGGTAGACCTGGCCGACCGAGGTGAACGCCTGCGCGAAGCCGAGGTGACCGGCGATCCGCCGCTCCAGCTCGGCCAGCTTGCGCGCGTCGCCGCCGAGCAGGTCCAGCATGTCCTGCGCGGTGCCGACCGGGCCCTTGATGCCGCGCAGCGGATACCGGCCCAGCAGCTCCTCCAGGCGCCCGTGGGCGACCAGCAGCTCGTCCGCCGCGGTCGCGAAGCGCTTGCCGAGCGTGGTGGCCTGCGCGGCGACGTTGTGCGAGCGGCCCGCCATCACCAGCTCGGCGTGGTCGGCGGCCAGCTTGCCGAGCCGGGCCAGCACGGCGACCGTACGGTCCCGCACCAGCTCCAGGGAGAGCCGGATCTGCAGCTGCTCGACGTTCTCGGTCAGATCGCGGGAGGTCATGCCCTTGTGGACGTGCTCATGACCGGCGAGGGCGTTGAACTCCTCGATCCGGGCCTTCACATCGTGCCGGGTGACCTTCTCGCGCTCGGCGATCGAGGCCAGGTCGACGTCCTCCAGGACCCGCTCGTAGTCGGCGAGGGCGGCGTCCGGCACCTCGATGCCCAGGTCCTTCTGGGCACGCAGTACGGCGAGCCACAGCCGCCGCTCCAGCGTCACCTTGTACTCGGGGGACCACAGGACGGCCAGCTCCGCGGAGGCGTAGCGGCCGGCCAGGACGTTCGGAATGCGCGGCTTACCAGTCACGTGGACAGAGTCTACTGGCCGTATCCCCAGGCCAGACCGGTGCCCACCGGTCCGGTCCGGTCAGCCCTCGTACGGCAGCAGTGCGGCACGCTTCGGCGCCCGGCCGTCGCCCGAGGAACGGCCCGTCAGCCGCCGGGCGATCCACGGCCCGAGGTGCTCGCGGGCGAACCGGGCGTCCGAGGTGCGGCGGGCCACCCAGCCCGGGCGGACCGCGGGCGGCAGCGGAGCGTCCCAGTCCTCCTCCGGCTCGTGGCCCAGCGCCTGCCAGACCGCCTCGGCGACCCGGCGGTGCCCCTCGGCGTTCAGATGGAGGCGGTCGTCCGCCCACATCCGGGGGTCGCCGACCGCCTCGGAGGCGTACAGGTCCACGACGAGCGCGTCATGCCGCACGGCCAGCTCGTCCACGAAGGAGAACAGCCGCTCCATCCGGGGGTGGAACCGCTCCAGCACCGGGCCGCGCCGCCCGGGGCTGCGCATCAGCACCAGCTGCTTGCAGCTGGGCGCGAGCCGGCCGACCGCCTCCTCCAGCAGCCCGCACACGCGTCCCACGTCGCATTTCGGCCGCAGGACGTCGTTCCCACCGCCGACCAGCGTCACCAGGTCCGCGCCCATCGCGGCCGCCGGGCCCGTCTGCTCGTCCACGATCTGGCCGATCAGCTTCCCGCGCACCGCGAGATTGGCATACCGGAATCCGGGGGTGCGGGCCGCCAGCCGGGCGGCGAGCAGATCCGCCCAGCCGCGGTAGCCGCCGTCCGGGAGGGCGTCGGACATGCCCTCGGTGAAGGAGTCGCCGACCGCGACAAAGCTCGTATAGGTGGTGTTCGTCTGCATGACTCGGACGATCTTATCCGGTGCACGCGGGCTGCGCGGAGGCGGAGGCGCGCGCATCATGAGCCGCATGGCGATGACCCACATCTATTTCGAGGGCGGTGCCCGGAACGGGACGACGGCGAGCTGGAACCTCGAACCCGGGGCGGACATCTACGACGACAACATCTTCCGGCCGCCCGAGCTGTACCGGCGCACCGACCGCACGAAGGTGATCGGGCACATCGAATACGTCGTCTTCCGCTACGACCCGGCAGGCGCACGGCCCGGCCACCGGCCCTGAGCGCCCCGCGCGCCGATGGCCGGGAATCCTCGGCGGGGGCGGCGCGCGGATGCGAACGGCTCGCTCGGTTGGGCGGAGCGGGGTTCCGTACGGCGCGGAGTAGGGCAGTCTGGTCCGCGTGGATGCCTTTGAATGCGACCGTACGACGATGGCGATCGTCGCCGCCGCCCTCGCCGACGACGGTGAGGGCGCGGCGGCCCTGCTGGAGCCGCTGGAGACGCGCGATGTGTGCCGGGTCGCCGTCCGGCTCGCCGCGATGGCCGCCGACGCGCTGCTGGCCGTGGCCGAGGAGGGCGGCGGCGGACGGGAGGAGGCGCTGGCGCACTGGCAGGCGTGCATCATCGCCCATGAGTCCAGACGGGACCAGTGACGGACCGGCCCGCCGTAACGCCACGTCACGCTCGCCGTGACGTCACGCCCGCCGTCACGCCACCAGCAGGCGCAGCACGTCCTCCATCGTGACCAGCCCCTCCAGCCGTCCCTCCGCGTCGATGACGGGCGCGAGATGGGTGCCGCTGTCGCGCATCGCGGTCAGCACGTCGTCCAGCGGCGTCTGGGACCGCACCCGGGCGACCGGCCGCAGCTGATCGGGGCGGAACGGAACGTCGCGCGGATGGGCGTCCAGCGCGTCCTTCACATGCAGATAGCCCAGGATCCGCCCGGATCCGTCGATCACGGGGAAGCGGGAGAAGCCGGTTTCGGCCGACCTTCGCTCCAGCTCCTCGGGGGTGATCCCGATCCGCGCCGAGACCACCCGGTCCATGGGCAGCACCACGTCCCGCACCGGCCGCCGGCCCAGCTCCAGCGCGTCCCGCAGCCGCTCGGCACCGCGGTCGTCCAGCAGCCCGGCCTCACTGGAATCCGCGACCATGCGCGCCAGTTCGTCATCCGAGAAGGTGGCCGCCACCTGGCCCTGGGGCTCGACCCGCATCAGCTTCAGCAGACCGTTGGCGAACGCGTTGACCGCGAAGATGACCGGGCGCAGCGCCCGTGCCAGCCCCACCAGCGGCGGCCCGAGCAGCAGCGCGGTGCGCACCGGCTCGGCCAGCGCCACGTTCTTCGGCACCATCTCGCCGACCAGCATGTGCAGATAGGTCGCCAGGCTCAGCGCGATCACGAACGAGACGGGATGGACCAGCCCGAGCGACAGCCCGGTCGCGTGGAACAGCGGCTCCAGCAGATGCGCGATGGCCGGTTCCGCGACGGCGCCCAGCACCAGCGTGCACAGCGTGATGCCGAGCTGGGCCGCGGCCAGCAGCGCGGAGACGTGTTCGAGCCCCCACAGCACGGCCCGCGCCCGGCGGTCGCCCCGCTCGGCGTACGGCTCGATCTGGCTGCGCCGCACCGAGATCAGGGCGAACTCGGCGCCCACGAAGAAGGCGTTCGCGACCAGCGTCAGCAGGCCGATCAGCAGCTGGACGGCGGTCATGGGCCCCTCCCGCCGTGGTCCTGGCTCCGGCCGTGGCCGTGGGGGAGCGGGGCATGCAGCCGTACCCGGGCGGCGCGGTGGCCCGCCGCGTTCACCACCTCCACCCGCCAGCCCTCCGTCCGGACCGTGTCGCCCACGGCCGGGATACGGCCCAGCTCGGCCGCGATCAGCCCGGCCAGCGTCTCGTACGGCCCCGGGGGCACCCGCAGCCCGATCTCCTCCAGCTGATCGACCCGGGCGGCGCCGTCCGCGTCGTACACCGCCCGGCCCTCCGCGTCCTCGCCGGCCGGGGCCAGATCGGGGGTCTCGTGCGGATCGTGCTCGTCGCGCACCTCGCCGACCACCTCCTCGACGATGTCCTCCAGGGTGACGACACCGGCCGTGCCGCCGTACTCGTCGATGACCACGGCCATGCTGCGGTTGGCCGAGAGCCGGTCCAGCAGCCGGTCCACGGTGAGCGACTCGGGGACCAGCAGCGCCTCGTGCATCAGCTCGGACACCGGATGGCGCGGCCGCGCCTCGGCGGGGACGGTGAGCACGTCCTTGATGTGGACGACGCCCGCCACCGCGTCCAGGCTGTCGCGGTGCACGGGGAAGCGGGACAGGCCGGTGGCGCGGGTCGCGTTGGCGACGTCCTCGGCGGTGGCCCGTACGTCCAGCGCGATCACCTGCACCCGGGGCGTCATCACGTTCTGCGCGGTCAGCTCGCGCAGATTGAGGGTGCGGACGAACAGCTCCGCGGTGTCCTCCTCCAGCGCGCCCTCCTTCGCGGAGTGCCGGGCGAGCGCGATCAGCTCCTGCGGGCTGCGCGTCGAGGCCAGCTCCTCGGCGGGCTCCAGGCCCATCCGGCGCACCATGCGGTTGGCGGTGTTGTTGAGGTGGGCGATGAGCGGGCGGAAGGTCGCGCTGAAGACGCGCTGCGGGGTGGCGACGGCCCGGGCGACCGGCAGCGGGCGGGAGATCGCCCAGTTCTTGGGGACCAGCTCGCCGATCACCATCATCACCACCGTCGACAGGGCGGTGCCGATGACCAGGGCCACCGAGTGGACGGCGGAGCGGGGCACCCCGATCGCGGTGAGCGGCCCGCCCAGCAGCACAGCGATGGACGGCTCGGCGAGCATGCCCACGACCAGGTTGGTGACGGTGATGCCCAGCTGGGCGCCCGAGAGCTGGTACGTCAGACCGCGCACGGCCTTCAGGGCGCTCTCCGCACCGCGCTCGCCGCGCTCCACGGCCCGCTCCAGCTCGCCGCGTTCGACCGTGGTCAGCGAGAACTCCGCCGCCACGAAGCCGCCGCAGGCGAGCGCCAGCAGGAGCGCCACGGCCAGGAGGAGGACTTCGGTCATCGGTTCACCTCCGTCCCATGATCCGGCAGGGCCCGGAGGAGCGCGCGACGGGAGACGCCGCGCACTCTCATCGTAAAGGCACGGCAAACCGCCGGATCAGGCGCGGCCGAGCGGCTTCACCCAGCGGCTCCACTGCGGTTCCCGGGCGTAACCGGCCGCGCTCCACGCGTGGTGGGCGAGCGCGTTCGCGTCGAGCACCATGGCGTCCCCGCGTCGCCCGCCCAGCGCCGCGAACCGCTCCTCGGCGGCCGCGAGCAGCGCCGTCGCCACGCCCCGGCGGCGGTGGGCGGGGTGGACCGCGAGCCGGTACAGATGGCAGCGCCAGCCGTCGAAGCCCGCGATGACGGTCCCGGCGAGCGCCCCGTCCCGCTCGGCCAGCAGCAGCGACTCCGGGTCCCGGGCGATCAGCCGGGCCACCCCGGCCCGGTCGTCGCTGATGCTGGTGCCCTCCGCGGCCTCGCGCCAGAAGGCGAGCACGGTGTCGACGTCCGAGGGCCCGGCGGCCCGTATTCGAAGATCGTCCATGCCCGCATCCCATCACCGGGCGGTGGCCGGCGTCGACCGGGTTTCAGCTGCCGCGCAGCTCCTCGATCACCGGTGCGAAGGTCTCCATGTTGTGCTCCAGCACGGTGAAGTACGAGAAGCCGAAGCGCTCGCGGTGGGCCCGCAGCTGGTCCGCCATGTCCTTGGGATCGCCCAGCAGCAGCGCGGGGTGTTCCAGCAGCTGCTCCTCGGTGACGTCGGGGGCGTACGGCTGGAGTTCGCGGGCCTTGGCGCGGCGGTCGCCGGTGGTGTCGACCCGCTGGATCAGATAGTTCAGCTCGGGGGGCTCCGGCCGGGCTCCCGTGTCGGCGTCGGCCTCGGCGGCGAAGCGGCGGAAGGCCGCCACCCGCTCGTCCAGCGCCTCCGGGCTGATCAGCCACAGCGGAGCGGGCGCGCCCTCCGGGGCCTGGACCGCGCCCGTGAAGGCGGCGATCTCGGCGTGGCGCGCGGCCACCCGCAGCAGCCGGTCGCCGTTGCCGCCCAGCAGCAGCGGCGGGCGCGGGGTCTGCGCGGGCCGTGGCTGCTGCTCGGGGTCGGTCAGCAGCCGCGCCAGCTCACGGACGGTGTGCTCCAGGTGGTCCACCCGCTCGCGCGGCGACCCGAACGGCAGCCCGGCGCTGTCGTGCTCGGCCTTCACATACCCCGCCCCCAGGCCCAGCTCGAGCCGTCCCCCGGTGAGCGCGTCACAGGTGGCGACCTCGCGGGCCAGCAGGGCCGGATTCCAGAAGCCGAGATTGAGGACGAAGGTGCCCAACCGTGGCCGCTCGGTGGCCTCGGCGGCGGCCACCAGGGCCGCGAACGGCGCGGGCATGCCCAGATGGTCGGGGACCAGCAGCACGTCGTAGCCCAGTTGCTCGGCGCGGCGGCACTTCTCCCGCCATGCCGGGGCCGATTCGAGCGCGAGCAGATTGACTCCGAAACGGAACGGCCTTGCCATGAGCCCTCCTTGACCGGATGAGGTCCCGAACCTATCGGAGAACGGCTCTCTTTCGTCGGCCGTGCGGTCGGTTGTGTGCTCTCAGCAGAGCGTTCAGTAGCCCGTGCCGGCCACCGGGCCGTCGGCCGCCGCGATGTGCGCCCGGGTGAAGATCTGCATGCGGCCCAGCACCGAGTCGGCCGTGGGCCGCTCCATCCGGTCCACGATCCGGCCGTCGTCGAGGAAGAGCACCAGGTCGGAGTGGGCGGCGGCGCTCGGGTCATGGGTCACCATGACCACCGTCTGGCCCAGGTCGTCCACCGCCTCCCGCAGGAAGGTCAGCACCTCCAGGCCCGCCCGTGAGTCCAGGTTGCCGGTCGGCTCGTCCGCGAAGATCAGCTCGGGGCGGGAGGCCAGCGCCCGGGCGCAGGCCACCCGCTGCTGCTGGCCGCCGGACAGCTGGGCGGGCCGGTGCTTCAGCCGGTCCCGCAGCCCGAGGGTGTCGATGACCCGCTCCAGCCACTCCGGGTCGGGCTTCTGGCCCGCGATGTCCATCGGCAGGGTGATGTTCTCGGCCGCGTTCAGGGTGGGCAGCAGATTGAACGACTGGAACATGAAGCCGATCCGGTCGCGGCGCAGCTGGGTCAGCTGCCGGTCGTTGAGCCCGGTGATCTCGGTGTCGCCCAGCCAGACCTGGCCCGAGGAGACCGTGTCCAGCCCCGCCAGGCAGTGCATCAGCGTGGACTTGCCGGAGCCGGACGGCCCCATGACCGCGGTGAACCTGCCCCGCTCGATCTCCACGTCCACCGCGTCCAGGGCGATCACGGCGGTCTCGCCGGTGCCGTACGCCTTGGTCAGGCCGCGGGCCCGGGCCGCCGCGCGAGCGCCGCCCTCCGCGTCCCCGTCTGTTCTCGTCGCCGCCGGTGTGGACACAAACGCCTCCCGTGTCGGAACGGTCTGCCCTCGATGGTAGGGACCGTCCCGGCTTTCGCGCGCGGTTGGCGCTGCTAGCAAATATGCGCTAGCTTGAGAGCGTGGCCAAAACACAGCTGAACGTCCGGGTCGACGAAACCACCGCCGAGGTGGCCCGGGAGCGTGCACTGCAGCGGGGCGTGAGCGTCAACCGCTACATCGAAGAGCTGGTGCGCAAGGACGCGGGCGAGGTGGGGCACACGTTCGTGGAGGCCGCCGCCGACTTCATGAAGCAGTACCAGTCCGTCTTCGACGAGGAGTTCGGCCGGGAGCTCGGAGGCGAAGCGCGCCGTTGACCGTGCGTATCGATCTCGCCTGGCTTCTGATGATCGCCGAACACAACACCCCGGGGGACCCGCGCGTCACCGACTACGGTGCGCTGGTGGCCGCCGTGAGCCGCCACGAGGCGGAGATATTCGGCACCCCGATCTACACCGACCCGCAGGAGCGGGCCGCCGCGCTGTTGCAGCTGCTGCTCCTGGTGCCGGCGCTGGAGCGCTCGAACGCGCTGTTCGCGTCGGCCGTCGCGTACGCGTACCTGGTGGCGAGCGGGCTGAAGGTGGCCATCTCGCCGGAGCGGGTGCGGGATCTGGCCCGCCTGGTGCACGACGGCGCCGTGGACGTGCACGCGATCGCGGACGAGCTGCGCCGCTGGAGCGTTTGACCCAGGGGGTGTCTTGTCGATCAGGCCGGATCAGCGAGCGGCGTCTGGTGCAGGGCACCTCCCAGCGGTAGCTGGGGGAGGCTCGCAACCCGCGTGAGGAGAGCGCAGCGGCGCTGCGTGCGACGAGCGCGGGGCCGCGAGGTGCCGCCCGCCGCGGCAGCGGCTGATGTCACAGCGGCGTCGGGAGCCCGGCATGATCGGCGAGACACCCCCTATGCCGCCGGGCGCCGCACCACGCCCAGCGTGCAGGGCGACGTGGGCAGCGGCAGTCCCCGCTCGGGGAGCCGCAGGGACCGGTGGGTGACGGGCTCGAAGCCCGCCCGCGCCATCTCCACCCGCACCTCGCGCCCCGTGTGGCAGCCGCCGAACATCCGCGGCCACACCGTCCGGTCCAGCACCCCCTGCGTCATCGCCAGCGCCCGCCCCTCGGCCCGCCCGTGCTCCAGGAACCGCAGCTCACCGCCGGGCCGCAGCACCCGCATCAGTTCGGCCAGGGTGCGCTGGACGTCCCGTACGGAACACAGCACGAGACACGCCACCGCCGCGTCGAACGCCTCGCTCTTGACCGGCAGCGCCTCCGCGACCCCGGGCACCACATCCACCGGCACCTCGGCCCGGTGGCCCGCCCGCACCGCCAGCCGGCGCAGATGACGCTCGGGCTCGATCGCGACGACCTCGCAGACGGCGCTCGGGTAGTGCGCGAAGTTCAGGCCGTTTCCGGCGCCGATCTCGATGACCCGGCCGGACAGCCCGGCCAGCAGTTCACTGCGGAGTCCGGCGACCCCGGCCCGTTCGTCGGCCAAGGGGCTGACCTTCGCGTAGAAGCGGGCGAAGAGCGGATGGTGGACGGCTTCGCACGGGGGCCGGGGACGGCGTACGGGCATGAGTGACACCCCTTCTCCAGCGGGACGGCTGTGTACCGGTACCGGGAGTCTGCCCATGCCGCCCCCACCGTCAAGCCGTGCGGTGCTCCATCATGAACTGCTTCGCGTCCCAGCCGCCGTCGAGCCGCGGGGCCAGCCACTCCGGGGCCGCCGCGCGGAAGTCGGCGGGCGCAAGGGCCCCGGCCCGCTCGGGCACGGCGCCCAGCAGCGGGGCGCCAGCCGCCTGCTGCAGGTCGTTCCGGTTGCAGCGGGAGGCGAGGTCCGGGTCGGCGGGCCAGCTGCCGATGACGACGCCGGGGAAGCGCAGGCCCCGGGAGCGCAGCGCCTCGGCCGTGAGGGCCGTGGCGTTGAGGGTGCCCAGGCCCGCGTGCGCGACGACCAGGACGGGGGCGTCGAGCAGCCGGGCCGCGTCGGCGAGCGTCGCACCGGTCTCGTCGAACCGTACGAGCAGGCCGCCCGCGCCCTCGACGAGCACCAGATCGTGCTCGGCCGCCAGCTTCTCCGCCGCCTCCGCGATCTCGTGCGGCCGTACCGCGGGGCGCCCGGCGCGGCGTGCCGCGGTGTCGGGCGCCAGCGGCTCGGGGTAGCGGGCGAGTTCGCGCAGGGTCACGTCACCGGCGAGCCGGGCCACCTCGGCGGCATCGCCCGGCTCGTCCGGACCGACGCCGGTCTGCGCGGGTTTGAGGACGGCGACCGACCGGCCGCGCGCCAGCGCCGCCGCCGCGACGGCCGCCGTGGTGACGGTCTTGCCGACCTCCGTGCCGGTGCCGGTCACGACCAGTACTGACATCTGTTGCTTCGTGCCTTTCGCTGTTGTCTCGCTGTGGTCCGGATGCTGCCCCGTCAGCCCGCCGCGGCCGCCGCCCGTACCGCCGTGCAGATCCGGGCCAGATCGTCGTCGCCGGTGATGTAGGGCGGCATGGTGTAGAGCAGATCGCGGAACGGCCGCAGCCATACGCCCTCGCGCACCGCCGCCCGCGACGCGGCCGCCATGCCCGCGTCGTCGAGCGGGTGGTCGAGCTGGACGACGCCGATCGCGCCGAGCACCCGTACGTCCCGTACGCCGGGCAGCTCGGCGGCGGGCGCCAGCCCCTCCCGCAGCCCCGCCTCGATCCGCTTGATCTCCTGCCGCCAGTCGTAGGACAGCAGCAGGTCGATCGAGGCCCCCGCGACGGCGGCGGCCAGCGGATTGCCCATGAACGTCGGGCCGTGGGCGAGCACCGGAAGCTCGCCGCGCGAGATGCCCTCCGCCACCCGCGAGGTGCACAAGGTGGCGGCCAGGGTCAGATAACCGCCGGTCAGCGCCTTGCCCACGCACATCACATCGGGGCTGACCCCGGCGTGCCCGGCCGCGAAGAGCGTGCCGGTGCGCCCGAAGCCGGTGGCGATCTCGTCGAACACCAGCAGGACGTCGTGCTCGTCGCACGCCTCGCGCAGCGTCCGCAGCAGGGCGGGGGAGTGGAACCGCATGCCGCCCGCGCCCTGCACCACCGGTTCCACGATCACCGCGGCCACCTCGTCCGCGTGGCGGGCCACCAGCTCGCGCACATGTGCCTCGTACGCCGGGTCCGGTTCGGCGTCGAAGCCGGGCGGCGGCGCGTCCGCGAAGATCTGCTCCGGCAGGACGCCCGACCACAGCCGGTGCATGCCGCCCTCCGGGTCGCACACCGCCATCGGCTGCCAGGTGTCGCCGTGGTAGCCGCCGCGCCAGGTCAGCAGCCGCTGCTTGGCGGGGCGGCCGAGCGAGCGCCAGTACTGGAGGCACATCTTGACCGCGACCTCGACCGACACCGAGCCCGAGTCGGCGAGGAAGACGTGCCGCAGCGGTTCGGGCGTGATCTCCACGAGCCGGGTGGCCAGCCGCACGGCGGGCTCATGGGTGAGCCCGCCGAACATCACATGGCTCATCCGGTCGAGCTGACCGCGCGCCGCGTCGTTGAGCACCGGGTGGTTGTAGCCGTGGATGGCCGACCACCACGACGACATCCCGTCCACCAGTTCCCGTACGCCCTCCGCCGGTTCGGCGAGCCGCAGCCGGACCCCGGCCGCGGACTCCACGACGAGCGGGTCCGTGCGGCCGGGCATCGGGCCGTACGGATGCCAGACGTGCTGCCGGTCCAGCGCCAGCAGCGCGTCGGGCGTCAGCGGCTCAGGCATTGGGCGGCAGTTCCGTCCCCGCGCCCCGGCGGCGCACCGCGACCAGGTCCGCGTGCGACTCCACGGCCGCCACCGCGACGGGCTCCGCCACCGGCTCGTCCCCTTCCGTGACGGCCTGGGGCGCGTCACCGCACGGGCCGCAGCCGCCGCCCTCCGCGCCGTGCGAGCCGCAGCCGCCCCCGGCCGCCGCGAGCGCGTCGGCGCGGTGCTGGGGCAGCGTCCGGGTGTCGGTGCCCTCCACCTCGAAGCCCGCGTCGGCGATCATCGCCAGATCGTCCTTGCCCGACTGGCCCTCGGTGGTCAGATAGTCGCCGAGGAAGATCGAGTTCGCCAGGTGCAGGGCCAGCGGCTGGAGGGAACGCAGATGGATCTCGCGCCCGCCCGCGAGCCGCACCTCCACGTCCGGGCACACGAACCGCACCATGGCCAGGATGCGCAGACAGCGCTGCGGGGTGAGGTTCCAGTCCCCGGCCAGCGGGGTGCCCTCGATCGGGATGAGGAAGTTGACCGGCACCGAGTCCGGGTTCAGCTCGCGCAGCGAGAAGACCACGTCGACCAGGTCCTCGTCGCGCTCGCCCATGCCCGCGATCAGCCCGGAGCAGGCCGACATGCCCGCGGACTGGGCCTGCTGCACGGTGGAGACCCGGTCGGCGTAGGTGTGGGTGGTGGTGATGTCGCCGTACGTGGCCTCGGAGGTGTTGAGGTTGTGGTTGTACGCGTCGGCGCCCGCCTCCCGCAGCCGCTGCGCCTGCCCGTCGGACAGCAGCCCGAGACAGGCGCAGATCTCGACGTCCTGGTTCTGTTCCTTGATCGCGGCGATGGTCTGCGAGACCCGGTCCACGTCCCGGTCCGTCGGCCCGCGCCCGCTGGCGACCAGGCAGACCCGCTTGGCGCCGCCCGCGACCCCGGCCTCCGCCGCGGCCGCCGCCTGGTCCGGCTTGAGCCAGGTGTACTTCAGGATCTCGGACTTCGAGCCGAGCCGCTGCGAGCAGTACGAGCAGTCCTCGGGGCACAGCCCGGACTTGAGGTTCACCAGGTAGTTGAGCTTCACCCGCCGCCCGAACCAGCGACGGCGCACCTTGCCCGCGGCGGCCACCACATCGAGCACGTCGTCGTCGGAAGTCGCCAATACCGCGAGAGCCTCTGCGCGGGTCGGCGACTCGCCCCGCAGCCCCTTTTCCACCAGCGTGTTCAGCAGATCCATGGCGGAGATCCTGTCTTACCCCACCGCTCCTGGCCAAGGAGGGACCGTACAAGACGCGGCGTTCGGGGTGTGTGTATTGCCACACCCTGACCACGCATGGGCACGACTACCTTCTATCCGGACCCCACAGTCGGCGCCCGGTACCCGCCCGGCCGTGCCCGGCCCAGGCCCGAACGAAGACGAGGAAGCCGATGCCCCAGGTGCCCCAGGACCGCCAGGACGACCCGTTCGCGGTCGACCCGTTCGCGTGGATCGACGCGGGCCGGGAGCAGCGCGGCCGCGCCGGGCTGCGTCGTGTGCTCAGCCCCCGGCCCGCCGAGTCCCCGCTGCTGGACCTCGCCAGCAACGACTACCTGGGCCTGGCCCGGCACCCCGGGGTGACGGCCGCGGCGGCGGAGGCGGCGCGCCGCTGGGGCGCCGGCTCGACCGGCTCCCGGCTGGTCACCGGCTCCACCGAGCTGCACGCGACGCTGGAGGCGGAGCTGGCCGCGTTCTGCGGCTTCGAGGCGGCGCTGGTGTTCTCCTCCGGGTACGCCGCCAACCTGGCCGCGGTCTCGGCGCTGAGCGGCCGGGGCGCGCTCATCGTCTCCGACGCGGGCAACCACGCCTCCCTCATCGACGGCTGCCGGCTCTCCCGCGCCGAGGTCGCCGTCGCCCCGCACGCCGACCCCGGCGCCGTCGCCAAGGTCCTCGACGGGGCCCGGAAGGAGGACCCGGCTCGGCGCGCGCTCGCCGTCTCCGACTCCGTCTTCTCGGTGGACGGCGACGTGGCACCGCTGACCGGGCTCGCCGCGGCCTGCCGGGCGCACGGCGCGGCGCTGGTGGTGGACGACGCGCACGGCCTGGGGGTGGTGGGCGACGGCGGGCGCGGCGCCCCGTACGCCGCCGGGCTCGCGGGCGCGCCGGACGTGGTGGTCACGGCCACCCTGTCGAAGTCGCTGGGCAGCCAGGGCGGGGTGGTGCTGGGACCCGCCCGGGTGATCGAGCACCTGGTGAACACCGCTCGTACGTTCATCTTCGACACCGGCCTCAACCCGGCCGCCGTGGGCGCCGCCCTGGCGAGCCTGCGGCTGCTGCGCCGGGAGCCGGAGCGCGCCGCCCGGGCCCGTACGGTCGCGGCGCGGCTGCACGCACGGCTGACCGCCGCCGGGCTCACCGCGGCGCGGCCCGACGCCTCGGTGGTGTCGGTGCGCGCGCCCTCCCCCGAGCAGGCGGTGCGCTGGGCCGCGGACTGCCGTGCGGCCGGTCTGGTGGTGGGCTGTTTCCGCCCCCCGTCCGTACCCGACGGCATCTCCCGGGTACGGCTCACCGCTCGCGCGGATCTGACGGATCAGCAGGTGGAGCAGGCGGCCGACGTGATCGTGGGGACCGCACCGGCCGCCTGACGGATCGATCTGACGGATCGGTGTCCGGCGGTGTGAAGCCCTCCCGGCTACGGCCGGGAGGCCTCCCCGGAGCCGGGGTCACCGAGATCGCCGTGGCACAGGTCCTCGACGAACGAGGTCCAGGCCGACGGGGCGAACAGCAGGGCGGGACCCGCGGTGTTCTTCGAGTCCCGCACGGCGAGCAGACCCGGACTCAGCCGGGCCGTTTCGACGCAGTTGTTCATTCCGACGCTGTAGCTGCTGCGCAGCCAGACAGCGGACTTGACGGACAGATCGGACATGGTGCCCCTCTCAGGCGCCGCCCCCGATTTTCTTGATGAACGTCAATGATTCCTCTGGTGCCAGGGCGTTGGTCCGCAGCACATCGAATGCGCTGCTGTACGCCCGGAGGTCTTCTTTCCGCTCCAGATAGAGGCTACTCGTCAAATGGTCGAGAACTACTACGTCGAGGTCAGTAATGTGCGTAAAAGAGAAGATAATGAAAGGACCTGTAATACCAATGGGCATTCCGGCGGAAAACGGCAATACCTGCAACCGCACCTGCGGTAATTCAGCCAACTCGGCCAATTGTCGCAGCTGAGCCCGCATCACCCCGGCGTCACCCACTCCGCGCCGTAACACCGCCTCGTCGAGCACCGCGTGCAGCCGCAGCGGCCGCTCCTCGCGCAGCACCGACTGGCGCGCGATCCGCACCTCGACCAGCGTGTCCAACTGGTCCTCCGGCAGCTCCGGCAGCGCCGCCCGGGTCACCGTCCGCGCGTAGTCCGCGGTCTGCAGCAGCCCCGGCACCACCGTGGTCTCCAGCGTGTACGCCGCCGACGCCTCCGCCTCCAGGCTGATGAAGTCCCGGTAGGCGGGCGGCAACAGATCGCGGTAGGCGTACCACCAGCCGCGCCGCGACCCCTCCGGGTCCGAGGCGCCCCCGCCGCACAGCGCCTCCAACAGGGTCCGCAACTGGGGGTCGGTGACCCCGTAGACGTCCAGCAGCCGGGCCACATCGGCGGGCTTCGCCCCGCTGCGCCCGGTCTCGATCCGGCTCACCTTCGACTGGTGCCAGCTCAGCCGCCGCGCGGCCTCGCCGCTGGTGAGCCCCGCCAGATCGCGCTGGCGGCGCAGCTCCGCGCCGAGCTTGCGGCGGCGTACCGCCGGGCCGTACCGCATGGGATCTCCCTCCCGCCTGTCCCGCACTTGTCCCGCCCTGTCGTGACCATGGCCCAGTCTGCCCGGCGAATCCGGTCTTCCGTAGCAGAGTTCACCGCTTCGGGCGACAGATATATGCATAACTCGGTGGATCGCCCCCGTCACGGACGGCATCGGTGGCAGTCTGACGGTCGGAGCCGCCGGGGCCGCCCACCCGCACCCCAAGGCTGCGCGGCGCCACCCGAACGCGTCCGCAGCCGTGCCCCGGCGGGAAAGGGACAGGCCGTCATGGCAGACCATCAGGAAGCATCCGTCACTCTGCCGAGCGCGCCCGCCTCGGTCCCCGCGGCCCGCGCCTACGTGGCGAACGTGCTGGCCGAATGGGGACTCGGGGAAGGCGAGGAGGCGGCGGACACCGTGCGCCTCATCGTCTCCGAGCTCGCCACCAACGCCGTACAGCACACCTCGGGCCAGTCGCCCACCTTCACCGTGGACATAAAGCTCGACCACGAGGGGAGGCTGGAGATCGGCGTCACGGACAGTTACCCGCGCCGCCCCCAGCGGCTGTCCGCCGACATCCATCAGGACAACGGACGGGGCCTGATCATCATCGGCTGCCTGGCCGCCGAATCGGGCGGCGAGGTGTTCGTCACCCCCACCGCGGAAGGCGGCAAGAGGGTGGGGATCGCACTGCCGTGGACCGTGCCGGTGCGCTAGCCCTCGTCGTCGTGCGACGCGGTCGGCGAGTCGTGCGGCGCGGTCGGCGGGGGGTGGGCCATGCGGTGGCGGATCCAGCGCGGGAGGACGCCCCACAGCCCGCAGCACACCGCGAACGTGCCCACCGCCGCGGCGATGCCCGGGCCGCGGCCCAGCACCACGTCCACCACGAGCAGCACCGACCCGGTGAACGCCATCGTCAGCACGCACAGACCGGCCGAGGCCAGCTTCCCGGAGACGTCCACGACCCGTCGCTTGGCGCCCCTGCGGAACAGCGCCCGGTGCAGCGCCGCCGGGGCCGTGAACAGGGCCGCCGCCACGACCGCGAGCAGCAGCGTGGCGACGTACGTGCCGCGCTGCACCTCGTCCAGCGTTCCGAAGCGGTTGGTGAAGGCCAGGGTCAGCAGGAAGGCGAAGAGGATCTGCACCCCCGTCTGGGTGACCCGCAGTTCCTGCAGCAGCTCGGCGAAGTTCCGGTCGTCACGCTCCAGCGCGGTCTCGCGACGGACGGTTCTCGGGGCGTCGTCCTTCATACCGCTGAGGGTTACCGGAAGCGCTCACAATACGCGCTCCACCTGCCCCGTAGCCGCCCGCGCCTCGGCCAGCTCCAGGATGCGGGCGTACGTACGGCCCGCGTCCGGGCTGATCAGGTAGTGGGGCATGTCGCCGCGCTCGATCACCCCGTACGGACTGGCGCCCATCAGATACGAGGAGTACAGGATCAGCCCGTTCGACCGGCGCGGATCGACGGCCAGCGCCGAGAAGCCGGGGAACTCGTCCGTCTGGTAGACCCGCAGCCCGTCCGCCACCGCCCCGTACCGCTCCTTGAACCGGCCGAACCGTTCCAGTGAATCCTTGATCTTCCGGGTCATGTCCTCCTGGTACTGCCGCGACAGGGTGGCCGCCGCGTCCGAGGCCGGGTCCAGCAGATAGCAGCGGTACACCCCGCCCCGGCGCAGCAGCCCCAGCACCGCGTCGCGGTAGCGGGCCGGGCGCTCGGTCGTGACCAGCCGGGAGGAGGAGGTGCGCAGCGCGGTGCCCATGTCGAGCACCTCCGCGGACGCCGCGTCCAGCATGCGCGCCTTCTCCGCCGAGCTGGGCCGCTCGGGATAGGCGTGCACCGGTGTGCCGCCCGCCAGCCCACGGCCCGCCAGCCACGCCTTGGCCGCCTCGCCCGGGCCGCCGTCGCCCGCCATCAGATAGACGTCCTTGCCCTCATGGCTGCCGACGTGCGCGAACAGCTCCGCATACCGGCCCGCGGTGCGGTAGACGTCCTCCGAGACCGCCAGACAGTCCGGCGGCGTCGCCTTCTCCAGATGCGCGGCCAGATTGATGTCGGGGGAGTGGATGGTGCCGGTCCGGCCCTCGCCGGTGTGCCGTATCGCCCCCTTGTGCACCGCCATCCGCACATGCAGCTCGCCGTCCACCCCCGCCTGCGTGAACTCGTCCCGCAGATGCCGCAGATCGAGGGTGAGGAACGTCCGGGCCGCCTCCAGCGCGACATCGCGGGCCACGCTCTCGCTGTCGTCGTGGATCGCGAAGAACCCACCGTCCCCGCGCCAGTTCCACAGATCGCTGCGGGCACAGCGGTGCTGCGCGGAGACCTGGCCGATCCGCGCCCGCATCCGCTCCCGCAGCAGATCGAAGCCGTGCGCGGCCCGGTCCCTGGGATTGGAGCGGACGATCGTCGAATAGCCCGAGGTGTCGACGAAGACGAGATACACCTGGTCGTACGTCCGGTCCGCCTGGAACTGATCGCTCAAGGTAGCTCCCCTCCCGGTGCCGGCCTCCCCGGATGACGGGTGGTCAGGGCCGCCCTGACCACCCGTCAACCTACGGCAGCACCCCGGCATCCGGCCGGTATTTTTCAGCGCACCTGCCCGTACCAGACCTTCCCGGTCCAGATCCGCTCCAGCCGCACCACCGTGCCCGCCTTCGGCGCGTGCCAGATCCGGCCGCTGCCCGCGTAGAGGCCGACGTGGTAGACGCTGCCTCCCGCGTGGAAGAAGACCAGGTCACCGTGTTCGCGGGTGGACGCCTTGATGTGGCGGGTGCGGTTGTACTGGGCGGCGGCGGTGCGCGGCAGCCGCTTCCCGGCCCGCTTGTACGCGTACTGGGTGAGCCCCGAGCAGTCGAAACGGTTCGGTCCCGCGGCCCCGTACGCGTACGGGGCGCCCTTCTTCGAGGCCGCGATCCGCAGCGCCTCGGCCGCCACGGTCGCCGCGTCGGCCTGCTGTGGCAGGGCGGGCGCCGCCACCGTGCCGCCGACGGCGACGGCGGTGAGGGCCGAGAGGGCACTGGCCCGGGAGGCCATTCTGGGGATCCGTATGTGCGTGGTCATCTCGCACACCACCCTTCGGTGGCCGGGTTCGGTCGTCCCAGGGATGGTCGCCCAGGACGGTCACCGGTTCCGAGCCGAGCGGGCGCGGTGTGAGGTGGTCACGGCTCCGCCGTTCGGGTGACCGGGGCGGGCCGTGATCCGGCCCCTGGCCTGCGGGGACGGCGGGACCGGCGCCCTCGGCCGCAACTCGGCGGCGGCCTCGCGCCGGGATCCGGACTGCGCCGTTCGGGTGATGCGGTGGGGGCTCAGCGCGGCGGGACGGACGGCAGCGTCACCCGCTCCGAGCGCCGCTCCCCGTCCAGCACCCGCAGCGCCCGGGCCAGCGTCGCGGTGTGCAGCCGGCTCTCGCCCCGGTCGTGCATCAGCGCCAGCGCGTCCCGCAGCGCGACGGCCTTCCCGACCAGCGCCTGCGCGGCGCGCAGCCCGCTGTAGGTGTCGTGGCCGCGGGCCGGGTTGATCCGGCCGAGCAGATCGACCGCCTCCAGGTAGCGGTCCACGAGGTCTCCCTCCGCGCGGGTCAGCGCGGGCAGCGGGGGCAGTTCCGGCGGAAGCATGGCGCGATCACCTCGCCCCGGGCAGCGAACCGGCACGCTTACGGCTCTCGGTGACCCCGTCCACCAGCCCGTACGCCACCGCGGCCGCGGCGTCGAAGATCGTGTCGCGGTCGACGTCGGCGCGGATCCGCTCGGCGCTCTGCCCGGTGTGCCGCGCCAGCATCTCCTCCAGCAGCGCCTGGGTCCGCAGCAGCTCACCGGCCTGGATCTCCAGGTCCGAGGTGGTGCCCCGGACGGGCTCGCCGAACGCCGCCTGATGGATGAGCACCCGCGCGCCCGGCAGCGCCAGCCGCTTGCCCGGCGCCCCGGCGGCGAGCAGCACGGCGGCGGCGGACGCGGCCTGGCCCAGGCAGATGGTCTCGATGTCACAGCTGACGAAGTGCATCGTGTCGTAGATCGCCGTCATCGCGCCGAACGAGCCGCCCGGGGAGTTGATGTAGAGCGAGACGTCCTGGTCGGGGCCGGCGTATTCGAGGTGGATGAGCTGCGCGATCACATCGTTGGCCGCGGTGTCGTCGATGGGCGTGCCGAGGAAGACGATGCGCTCGGAGAGCAGCTTGGAGTAGGGGTCCATGGTGCGCACGCCCGTGCTCGTGCGCTCCGTGAACTCGGGCAGGACATGGCGCGCGGCCGGTCGTTCCATCGGGGTCACCTCTCGAAGGTCGTGGGGCCCGTGGCTCCGTAAAAAATGTACAGGACGTACGTCCCGTACGATGGGGAGCATGGCGTACGAGATTCCGGTGACGCAAGCCCGGGCGGAGCTGGCGGAGCTGATCAACCGCGTGGTCTACGGCGGTGAGCGGGTGGTCCTCACCCGGCACGGAAAGCCGCTGGTGGCCCTGGTGTCCTCGGATGACCTGCAACGACTCGACGCGGTCGAGGCGGAGGCGGCGGAGGAGCAGGTGATCAGTACGGTGTCGGCGATGCGCCCGACCTCGTCCGCTCCCGGCGAACGGCGGCGCTTCGGTATCGCGGCGGAGCACCGCGGCCCGGACGCCGGGGATCGGCGTCCGGGCCGCGGGTGACGACGGCTGGGGAGCGGCGGCTAGGAGCTGAGCTCCCAGACCGCGTGGGCGATGGCGTCGCTGTTGCGGTCCAGCGCGGTCTCGTCGACGTTGGACGTCTTGTCGCACGCGGAGTGGTAGCACGGGTCGAACGGCTCGCCCGCCGTGCCGCCCCACTTCTCCGCCTGCGCCTGGCTCTTGGTGGACTCGGCGCCGGTGAACAGCCCGCCGACCCGCACCCCGGCGTCCTTGAACGGGGCGTGGTCCGAGCGGCCGTCGCCCTCGGTCTCCTTCTCGGTCGCGATGTCCTTGGCCGCGTACCAGTCCTTGAAGACCTTCTCCAGCTCCGGGTCGTCGTCGTAGACGAAGTAGCCGGGGTTGGGGGAGCCGAGCATGTCGAAGTTCAGATACGAGTCGATCGTGGACTTCTCGTCGGACTTCAGGCTGTCCACATAATGCGTGGAGCCGACCATGCCGTCCTCCTCGTCGCCCCACCAGGCGAACCGCAGATGCTTGGTGGGCTTCAGGTCGGCCTTGGCGACGGCGAGCGCGACCTCCAGGATCGCGGCGGAGCCCGATCCGTTGTCGTTGATGCCGGGACCGGCCTCGACCGAGTCCAGGTGCGAACCGGCCATGAGCACCTGGTCGGCGCTGCCGCCGGGCCAGTCGGCGACCAGGTTGTAGCCCTTGGCGCCGCCGGAGGTGAACTCCTGGACGGACGTGGTGAAGCCCGCCGCGTCCAGCTTGCCCTTGAGAAAGTCCAGGGACGCCCGGTAGCCGGGCTGCCCGTGGGCGCGGTTGCCGCCGTGTCCGTCGGCGATCGACTGGAGCTTGTCGAGGTCGCCCTTGACGGCCGCCACGTCGATGTCGGGCGCGGCGGCGCGGGGCGATGGGGCCGCCCCGGCTCCCGGCGCCCCGCCCAGCAGGGCGGCGGCGACGGCGGCACAGGTTCCGGCCGCGAGCGCGCCGCGGCGGATCAGCACTATTCGATTCACAGAAGGCTCCGTACGGATGTGGGGGGTTGGAGCGAAACGGATGGATCATGTGACGCGGACATGAGGATCAGCGGTTTGCCATGTAGGCGTCAAGGGCGATTCTTTGCCGACGCGTTAACCACGCCGCAACACCGCCGAACTAACCTGCGATAACCCGTGAGCGAGGATGAGGTGGGGAAAACGTGCGCTTGACGCCGCACGAGCAGGAACGGCTGCTCATCCATGTGGCCGCCGAAGTGGCTGAAAAGCGTCGGGCACGAGGGGTGTCGCTCAACCACCCCGAGGCCGTCGCGCTGATCACCGTGCACATCCTGGAAGGCGCCCGGGACGGCCGTACCGTCGCCGAACTGATGGCCTCCGGCCGCACCGTGCTCACCCGTGACGAGGTCATGGAGGGCGTCCCCGAGATGATCCACGACGTCCAGGTCGAGGCCACCTTCCCGGACGGCACCAAGCTCGTCACCGTCCACCAGCCGATCGTCTGACGGGAGCGGCGTTCCATGATCCCCGGAGAGATCCTCCACGCGGACGAGCCGGTACGGCTCAACGAGGGGCTGCCGGTCATCCGGCTCACCGTGCTCAACGCGGCCGACCGGCCGGTCCAGGTCGGCTCCCACTACCACTTCGCCGAGGCCAACCCGGGCCTCGCGTTCGACCGCGCCGCGGCCCGCGGCCACCGGCTCCACATCGCGGCCGGCACCGCCGTGCGCTTCGAGCCGGGCATCCCGGTCGAGGTGGACCTGGTGCCGCTGGCGGGCGCGCGGGTCGTCCCCGGGCTGCGCGGCGAGACGGGAGGCGCGCTGTGACGGAGCTGAGCCGCGCCGCCTACGCGGATCTGTTCGGGCCGACCGCCGGGGACCGCATACGGCTCGCCGACACCGACCTCCTGATCGAGATCGAGGAGGACCGCTGCGGCGGCCCCGGCCGCTCCGGCGACGAGGCGGTCTTCGGCGGCGGCAAGGTGATCCGCGAGTCCATGGGCCAGTCCCGCGCCACCCGCGCCGAGGGCGCCCCCGACACCGTGATCACCGGTGCCGTGGTGCTCGACCACTGGGGCGTGATCAAGGCCGACGTCGGGCTGCGCGACGGCCGTATCACCGGGATCGGCAAGGCCGGGAACCCCGACACCATGGACGGCGTCCACCCCGACCTCGTCATCGGGCCCGAGACCGAGGTCATCGCGGGCAACGGCAGGATCCTCACCGCGGGCGCCATCGACGCCCATGTCCACTTCATCTCCCCGACCCTGCTCGACCAGGCCCTGTCCTCGGGCATCACCACCCTCGTCGGCGGCGGCACCGGACCCGCCGAGGGCACCAAGGCGACCACCATCACCCCCGGCCCCTGGCACCTCGCCCGGATGTTCGAGGCGCTGGAGGCGTACCCCGTCAACATCGGGCTGCTCGGCAAGGGCAACACCGTCAGCTACGAGGGCATGTGGTCCCAACTGCGCGGCGGGGCCCTCGGATTCAAGATCCACGAGGACTGGGGGGCCACCCCCGCCGCGATCGACGCCTGCCTCGGCGTCTGCGAGGAGAGCGGCGCCCAGCTCGCCATCCACACCGACACGCTCAACGAAGCCGGGTTCGTCGCCGACACCCTCGCCGCGATCGCCGGACGCTCGATCCACGCGTACCACACCGAGGGCGCGGGCGGCGGTCACGCGCCCGACATCATCACCGTGGTCTCCCAGCCGAACGTGCTGCCCAGCTCGACCAATCCGACCCGGCCGCACACCGTCAACACGGTCGAGGAACATCTCGACATGCTGATGGTCTGCCACCACCTCAACCCGGCCGTCCCCGAGGACCTGGCCTTCGCCGAATCCCGCATCCGGCCCGGCACCATCGCCGCCGAGGACATCCTGCACGACCTCGGCGCGATCTCGATCATCTCCTCCGACTCCCAGGCCATGGGCCGGATCGGCGAAGTCGTCCTGCGCACCTGGCAGACCGCGCACGTCATGAAGCGGCGCCGGGGTGCCCTGCCGGGGGACGGGCGCGCGGACAACCACCGGGCACGTCGCTATGTCGCCAAATACACCATCAACCCGGCCGTGGCACAGGGCCTCGACGGCGAGATCGGCTCGGTGGAGTCCGGAAAGCTCGCCGACCTGGTGCTGTGGGAGCCCGCCTTCTTCGGCGTCAAGCCGCATCTGGTGCTCAAGGGCGGCCAGATCGCGTACGCGCAGATGGGCGACGCCAACGCCTCCATCCCCACGCCGCAGCCGGTGCTGCCCCGGCCCATGTTCGGCGCGGTCGGGCGTGCCCCGGCCGCCAACTCCCTCAACTTCGTCACGCGGGCCGCGCTGGACGACGGCCTGGCCGACCGGCTCGGCCTCGGGAAGCGGTTCGTGCCGATCCGGGGGACGCGCGGGGTGACCAAGGCGGACATGCGGGAGAACGACGCCATGCCGCGGGTGGAGGTCGACCCCGACACCTTCACGGTGACCATCGACGGCGACCCCGTCGAGCCCGCCCCGGCCGCCGAACTCCCCATGGCCCAGCGGTACTTCCTCTTCTGACCACGATGACCGCGAAAACCACGATGACCGCGAAGACCACGGACGGCACCGCCGCCACACCGCCACGGGCCACGGCCGCCGCGCTGCTCATCCTCGCCGACGGGCGTTTCCCCGCCGGGGGTCACGCCCACTCCGGCGGGGTCGAGGCCGCTGTCACGGCGGGCCGGGTGCGCGACGCGGCCACCCTGGAGGGGTTCTGCCGCGGGCGGCTGCACACCGCCGGGCTGACCGCGGCCGCGCTCGCCGCCGCGGCCGCCGCCGGGATGGACCCGCTCGCGCTCGACGAGGCCGCCGATGCCCGGACCCCCGCCCCCGCGCTGCGTACCACCGCACGCCGCCTCGGCCGCCAGCTGATGCGTGCCGCCCGCGCCACCTGGCCCTCGCCCGAACTCGACGCCCTCGCCGCCGCCCGCCCGCGCGGCGCCCACCAGCCCGTCGTGCAGGGCCTGGCCGCGCGCGCCGCCGGGCTCGACCCCACGGCCGCCGCGTACGCCGCCGCGTACGAGTCGGCCGGGGGACCGGCGTCCGCCGCCGTACGGCTGCTCGGCCTCGACCCGTTCGACGCCACCGCCGTCCTCGCCCGCCTCGCCCCCGAGATCGACCGGATCGCCGCCCGGGCCGCCGAGGCGGCCCACCGGGCCCTGGACGAGGGCCCCGGCGCGCTGCCCGCCGCCGCGGCGCCGCTGCTCGACATCGCGGCCGAGCACCACGCCACCTGGCCCGTACGCCTGTTCGCCTCGTAAACCGCCACCCCGGAGCCGCCATGCACCTCGATCACCCCGAGACCTATCCCCGGCGTCACACCCACGCCGCCGCCCCCCGCCGCCCCGACGGCAGCCGCCGGGCGCTGCGCGTCGGCCTCGGCGGACCGGTCGGTTCCGGCAAGACCGCGACGGTCGCCGCGCTGTGCCGGGCGCTGCGCGAGGAGCTGGCGATCGCCGTGGTCACCAACGACATCTACACCCGCGAGGACGCCGAGTTCCTGCTGCGCAACGCGGTGCTGCCCGCGGAGCGCATCACCGCCGTCGAGACCGGCGCCTGCCCGCACACCGCGATCCGTGACGACATCTCGGCCAACCTCGAAGCGGTCGAGGACCTGGAGGAGAGCGTCGGCCCGCTCGATCTGGTCCTGGTCGAGTCCGGCGGCGACAACCTCACCGCGACCTTCTCCAAGGGCCTGGTCGACGCGCAGGTGTTCGTCATCGACGTCGCGGGCGGCGACGACATCCCGCGCAAGGGCGGCCCGGGCGTGACGACGGCCGACCTGCTCGTCGTCAACAAGACCGACCTCGCCCCGTACGTCGGATCCGACCTGGAGCGCATGGCGCGCGACGCCAAGGAGCAGCGCGGCGATCTGCCCGTCGCCTTCACCTCCCTGGTCGCGCCGGACGGCGTCCGGCCGATCGCCGACTGGGTACGGGAGCGGCTGGCCGCCTGGACGGCGGCCCCGGCGTGACCGGCGGGCCCGGCGCGACCGACGGCGCGACAGGGGCGCACGGCACCGGCGTACGCGCCGCCGCTCGCCTCGTCGCCGCCGCGGACGGCCGCGGCGGCACCGCGCTGCCCGTGCTGGCCGGGGACGGGCCGCTCGCCCTGCGGCGGACCCGGGCGACCGGCGAGGGCGAGGCGTGCGTCACCGTGGTCGGGGCGATGAGCGCCCCGCTCGGCGGCGACCGCATCGCGCTGACCGCGACGGTCGGCCCCGGTGCCCGGCTCCGCGTCGGGTCGTCGGCCGCGACGCTCGCGCTGCCCGGCCGCCGCGCCGAGCCCGCCCACTACGCGATCCGGCTGACCGTCGCCGATGGCGCCACCCTGCACTGGCTGCCCGAACCCCTGATCTCCGCCCACGGCAGCGATCTGCGCATGACCACCACCGTCGAACTCGCCCCCACCGCCCGTCTGGTGCTGCGCGAGGAACAGATCCTCGGCCGCTCCGGCGAGCCCCCGGGCGGGCTGACCAGCCGGCTCACCGTGCACCGCGCCGGGCGCCCGCTGCTGGACCAGGAGCTGTCGTACGGCCCCGGCGCGCCCGGCTGGGACGGCGGCGCGGTGCTCGGCGGACGCCGGGCGGCCGGTCAGCTCCTCGTCGTCGACCCGGCGTTCGACACCGACCCCGTGCCACCCCGCCTGCTCGCCGACACGGCCGTCATCACCCCGCTCGCCGGGCCCGCCGCCCTGGTCAGCGCGGTGGCCACGGACGGTCTGCGGCTGCGCCGGACGCTGGACGAGGCGATGGCGTCCGTGCCCGCCCTCAGCGGGCGGCCGGCGGAATATCGCGTACGAACACCGGCTTGAGCCGCTTCTCCGGCAGCGCGTCCGGCAGCTGCTCCCAGTCCAGGACATGGGAGACGACGCGCTCGGGCGCCACCTTTCCGGAGCCCGCGAGTTCGAGGGCGTCGGGCAGATGGCTCCGTACGTTGTCCCGGGCGACGCGCAGGGTGACGCCGGTGAGGTACATGTCGAGCAGCGGCAGTTCACCGGGCCGGAAGTGGTTGCCCGCGCTCTCGCAGACGCCCTCGGGGGCGAGCGAGGTGAGCGCGAGGGTGAGCTGGTCGACGCGGCCGGTGGCCTCGACGGCGATGTCGAAGCCGTGCCGGATCGGCTCGATCGCCTCGGCGGTACGGGCGCCGTAGCTCTCCGCGAGCTTCCGGTGCTCGGCGTCGGGGTCGACGTACAGGACGTCGGAGGCGCCGAGCGCGCGGGCGATGTCGCACACGTACAGACCGATGCTGCCCCGGGCGACGACCAGCACCCGCGCTCCGGGGCGGGCCGCCAGATGCGGGGCGACCAGGCGCCGCGCGAGGGACCAGTTGTCGCTGGCCGAGGCCATGGCGATGGGGTCGAGCCCCGGCGGCAGCGGCACCAGCATGGCGTCCGCGTACGGCACGCGGACCAGGTCGGAGAAGAGCCCGCCCCAGCTGCCGCCGATCGGCGCGCCGTACATCGCCATGTGCGGCACGGTCGTGCAGTGGGCGGTCAGCCCGGCGCGGCAGTGGTCGCAGTCGCCGCAGTTGATGGACCAGGGCACGACGACCAGGTCGCCGGGGGCGGCGCCGGTCACCGCGTCGCCGGCGTCCACGACGCGGGCCACGCACTCGTGGCCGAGGGGGAACGGCGGGTCGATGAAGCCGTGCCCGGCGAGGATCGCGGAGTCCACGTCGCAGGGAGTGGCGGCCACCGGTGCGACGATCGCCTCCCGGCCGGACTCCAGCCGGGGATCGGGCACCTCGCGCCATTCGACGGTGTGCCGCGCGACGTACGTCAGTTCACGCATCGCCCGGCTCCTCCGCGCTCTGCCGGGCGAGGGCGACCAGGTCGGCGTACCGGATGACCGCCCCGCCCGCACCCCACGTGCCGTCCGGCTGCTCGTGGATCAGCACCCACACCCGCAGCGCCTCGTCCGGGGAGAGCCCGGCGGCCTTCAGCACGGCCTTGGTCACGTCCTCGACCAGACCTGCCTTGCGGCGATCGGACAGGGCGCCCCGGGGCACGGTGATGTCGACCAGGAAGCGCGGCGCGCCGTCCTCCGCGGTGGTCTGGGCCCCCTCCGGCAGCTCGATCAGATAGCTCCACGCCTGGGCGCGGAAGAGGGCCGTGTCGGGCACGCCCTCCCAGCGCAGCAGCAGCGTGGCGAGATCGTGCTGAATGCCCTCGCGGCCCTTCTCGGTCAGGGCACCGGTCGGGGCGGTCAGCCGGATCATCGGCATGGCTGTTCCTCGGCTTTCGTCGTCCAGCGATGTCGTGGTCTATGACAGTCGTTATAACGCGAGGTCACGCTAGACTATGACGAGCGTTATAGCCAGAGGGGAGTGAACATGGCCAACGGCGGCCCGCAGGCCCGGCAGCGGATCGTGACCGGAGCGGCCGACATGATCAGTCGGCGCGGTCTGAACGCCACGAGCATCCGCGAGATGGCCAAGCACGCCGAGGCGCCGCTCGGCTCCACGTACCACTACTTCCCCGAGGGCAAGCAGCAGTTGGCCACCGAGGCCGTCCGTTACGCGGGGGAGAGCGTTGCCCGCATCCTCCGCAAGGAGCTTCAGGCGGGCCCGGCCGCGGGGCTCCGGGCCTTCCTCGCCCTGTGGCGCGGGATCGTCATCGACACCGGCTTCCGGGCCGGGTGTCCGGTCCTCGCCGTCTCCATCGAGGAGCCCCCGCCCGGCGAGACCCCGCCGGCCCTCGTGGCCGCCGCGGAGGTCTTCGACGACTGGGAGAACCTGCTCGCCGCCTCCCTGCGGGAGCACGGCGCCCCGCCCGGGCAGGCGGAGCAGCTCGCGACGCTCGTCGTCGCGGCCGTCGAGGGCACCGTGGCCATGTGCCGGGCCAAGCGCAGCATTCAGCCGCTGGACCGCGCCGCCGAGCAGCTCCAGGCCCTCATCGCCGGGGCCGTCGGGAGCTGACGGGCCGTACGTGAAGGTGACGTGTTGATAAAGAAACGGCGGTTTGCCCTGTACTCAGGAGTAAGTGAGGCGCGAGGATCCTCCTGACACTCTGTGATCATCGCCGCACTGGCGGCGCAACAAAGCAGGGGGATTTCTACGTGAGACGCACAGCAGTACTCGGCGTGGCCGGCGGCGTGATGACCGGTGCGCTGATAACCGGTGCGCTGGCCGCTCCCACGGCGGGGGCATCGGAGCCCACGCGGACGCCGGGGGGCGTCGCGGAGGCCCGGGGGGCGGCGATCGCCGCGGCCCGGGCCGCGAAGGCGGGCATCGACTGGACGGACTGTCCGGCCGACTGGAACCTGGCCAAGCCCATCCAGTGCGGCTATGTGACCGTTCCGCTGGACTACGCCAAGCCGAACGGCCGCACCATCAAGATCGCGGTGGACCGCATCGGCAACACCGGGACCGCCTCCGAGCGGCAGGGTTCGCTGATCTACAACCCGGGCGGACCGGGCGGCTCCGGGCTGAAGTTCCCGACCCGGGTCACCAACAAGAACCCGCTGTGGACGAAGGCGGCGAAGGCGTACGACTTCGTGGGCTTCGACCCCCGCGGGGTGGGCCACTCGGCCCCCATCTCCTGCGTCGACCCGCAGGAGTTCGTCAAGGCGCCCAAGATGGACCCGGTGCCCGACAGCGAGGCGGACAAGCGGGCGCAGCGCAAGCTCGCCGCGGAGTACGCCGCCGGGTGCCAGGAGCGCAGCGGCCGGATGCTGCCGCACATGACGACGCCCAACACCGCCCGCGACATCGACGTCCTCCGGGCCGCGCTCGGCGACAAGAAGCTCAACTACCTGGGCGTGTCCTACGGGACGTACATCGGCGGCGTCTACGCGACGCTCTTCCCCGCCCATGTGCGCCGCCTGATCGTGGACTCGGTCGTGAACCCGTCGCGGGAGAAGATCTGGTACCAGGCCAACCTGGACCAGGACGTCGCGTTCCAGATGCGCTGGGACGACTGGAAGGCGTGGGTGGCCAAGAACGACGCGGCCTACCACATCGGCGGCACCCCGGGAGAGGTGCAGGCGCAGTGGGAGAAGCTGCGCGCGACCGCCAAGAAGAGCCCGATCGGCGGGGTCGTCGGCCCGGCCGAGCTGCTCGGCTTCTTCCAGAGCGCCCCGTACTACGACTCGTCGTGGGCCACCGTCGCCCAGGTGTGGAGCGACTACCTGGCCGGGGACGAGAAGGCGCTCGTCGAGGCCGCGGGGCCGGACATGTCCGACACCGCGGGCAACATCGCCTCGGAGAACAGCAACGCGGTGTACACCGCCGTGGAGTGCGCCGACGCCAAGTGGCCGGCCAGCTGGCGCAAGTGGGACCGGGACAACACCCGGCTGCACCGCGACTACCCGTTCCTGACCTGGTCCAACGCCTGGATGAACCTGCCCTGCGCCACCTGGCGGTCCAAGCAGCAGAACCCGCTGGAGGTCGGCGCGGGCAAGGGCCTGCCGAAGACGCTCATCGTGCAGAGCACCCGTGACGCCGCGACCCCGTACGAGGGCGGCGTCGAGCTGCACAAGCGCCTCAAGGGTTCGCGTCTGATCACGGAGAGGGACGCCGGTTCGCACGGTGTCACCGGCCTGGTCAACCCCTGCATCAACGACCGGGTGGACGCCTACCTGCTCAAGGGCACGGTGGACGCCACGGACGTGACGTGCGCCCCGCACGCCACGCCGAAGCCCGCGAAGACCGGCATCGACAAGGACGAGGCCGGGGACAAGAAGGACGCGTCCGACGGCAAGGACAAGGGCGGCAAGGACAAGGACGGCAAGGACTCGGGCAGCAAGGACT
>NZ_JBEYAL010000054.1:25754-48508 GCF_040631655.1 Streptomyces sp. NPDC019937 | reverse complement strand
CGCCGCCCCCGCGCCGGACGGCGCGGACCGCGGCGACGACGCCCGCGGCGCCGCCGCGCCCCGGGGCGGCGTACCCCGGGAGGGCGTACCCCGGGAGGGCGTGCCGCGGGGCGGCGTGCCCGGCCCCGGTCGGCGTTCCGTGTGCTGGTCCGCGTACGCGTCGGCCCGCCGCCCCACAGGACGCCCGTCCGGGGCATGCCCGTGGGACGGCCCGTGGCCATGGGACGGGCCGTGGCCGTGGGACGGCCCGTGCGCAGGGGGCGCCCCGTGCCCGTGGGCCTCCCGCGCCGCGATCTCCTTGAGCCGCAGCGACAGCTGCAGCGTCGTCGGCCGGTCCTCTGGATCCTTCGCGAGGCACGCGTGCAGCAGGGGGGCCAGCGCGTCCGGCACCCCGAGCAGCTGCGGCTCCTCGTGCACGACGCGGTACAGCATCACCTCGGAACTCCCGTGCCCGAACGGCGAATCCGCCGTGGAGGCGTACGCGAGCGTGGCGCCCAGCGCGAAGACGTCGGTCGCCGGGGTGACGGCCGCGCCGCGCACCTGCTCGGGCGCGAGGAAGCCGGGGGAGCCGACGGCCGTACCGACGTGGGTCAGCGTGCTGGCGCCGGTGGCCCAGGCGATGCCGAAGTCGATGATGCGGGGGCCCTTGGGGGAGAGCAGGATGTTGGACGGCTTGAGGTCGCGGTGGACGACCCCCGCCTCGTGCACCGCCAACAGCCCCTCGGCCAGCGCGGACCCGATGGACGCGACGTGCGCGGCCGGCAGCGGGCCCTCCTCGTTGACCTTGTCGTGCAGGGAGGGGCCGGGCACGTACTGGGTGGCGAACCAGGGCCGGTCGGCCTCCAGGTCCGCGGCCACCAGCCGCGCCGTACAGCCGCCGCGGATCCGCCGCGCGGCGGACACCTCGCGGGCGAACCGCGACCGGAACTCCCGGTCCTCCGCCAGATCCGGCCGGATGACCTTCAGCGCCACCCGCTGCCCGCGCCGGTCGGACCCGAGGTAGACGACCCCCATACCGCCCGCGCCGAGCCGCCGGTGAAGCCGGAAGGAGCCGACGACACGCGGGTCCTCGCGCCGGAGCCGCATCATCGCCATGTCCGTCCCCTACCTCCGGTGGGGAGCCCTTCCCTTACCCCTTGGTGGGGAGCCCCATCCGCTGCCGTCTGCTGCCGGTCCACTGCCGTCCGTCTGACGTGCACAGCTTACGGATTGACGGCCCCGCGCGCTGAGAGGCCGCGCATGCGTCGGCCTATGGATTGTCAGTGGTGCCTGGGATCCTGGAGAAGTGGGCCGGAATCGTGGCAATCCGTGCCCCGGTGTGCGCGTGCGTGATCTCAAAAGACCGTCTCAGAAGGGGGATTGAGGCCGTGAAGGGTGATCGTGTGGAGATAGTGGTGGACGCGGGCGACACGACGCGTACGTACGAAGTGGTGGCCGGGAGGGCGGGGCGGCGCGTCGAGACGGCGGTGCGGCGCGGGGTGGTGGAAGTGAGCGAAGTCACCCGAAACGGGTCCGTGGTGCGGACGGCCCGCTTCATGGCGAACCGGGTCCTGGCGCTGGTGGAGCAGCCGGTGCCGCGGGGCGCGGACGGGGACCGTGAGTAGGGGCCGCCCACCGGCCGGTCCACCCCTGGGAGTCCCCCGGAAGGACCCGCTCCGGCGGACCCCTCAGGGAAGACCCCAAGTCCCGGGCGGATTTCTCCACCCAGGGGAGTACGAGGCCCGGCCCGGCGTCATCCTCCGGGAGGCCCGGCAAGCGGTACGAGGGCATGACGCCGCGCACCGGGCCGCGCGCCTAATGTTGAGGTCAAGCGGCGGGCGCAGCACTCGTCCCCCGAGGTCAGACGCTCGCCGCTGCAGATGTGACGGAGGAAGGACGATGGCGGACACGGTGGGACGTACGGTCGTCAGGGCACGCGGCCGTCGCGCGCTTGACGCGTTCGGCAGCCCGCAGGCCGGCACTCGCCATCCCCTGGTCGCGGTGGCCATGGTGCTGCCGTTGGCCGTCCTGCTGAGCATCGCGTTCGGCGGCTGGGAAGCCGTCGTCACACAGGCGTCGTCCGTGGCGGGAATGCTGGGGCGCTGAGCGCCCCAGGTCCGGGAGAGCGGCCCGGGCCGGGGACTTCCGGCCATCAGCCCCGTGGGGACGGGGGTGCGGCGGACGGCACGAGGCCCGGACAGCTGGGGAGCTGTCCGGGCTCGCGCCGTTATTGGACAGAGCCGTGAACAGGACACACGACGAAGGGCCGGAGCTTCACGCTCCGGCCCTTCGCCGATCGGTGTGGACGATACTGGGATTGAACCAGTGACCTCTTCCGTGTCAGGGAAGCGCTCTCCCGCTGAGCTAATCGTCCCGGGGACTGCGTGCGCGATACTGGGATTGAACCAGTGACCTCTTCCGTGTCAGGGAAGCGCTCTCCCGCTGAGCTAATCGCGCGGGTGTGGGGCCCGCGAGGACCCCAGGGGTGGGACCACAGGGGTCCCGAGTGGACGATACTGGGATTGAACCAGTGACCTCTTCCGTGTCAGGGAAGCGCTCTCCCGCTGAGCTAATCGTCCGAGGTGGAGACGGGATTTGAACCCGTGTAGACGGCTTTGCAGGCCGTTGCCTCGCCTCTCGGCCACTCCACCAGACGCGGGGGCGTGAACCCCCACTCCGAGCGGACGACGAGATTCGAACTCGCGACCCTCACCTTGGCAAGGTGATGCTCTACCAACTGAGCCACGTCCGCAGGTGTCGTTTCCCGGGGCGCTTCCGCGTCCCGGCGACGTGTTGAACTCTAGCGGATTCCGGAGCCAGCTCAAATTCCGTTTCCGCAGCGTGCTGCCCTGCTCGCCCGCCGCGGTCCCTCCCACGACCCCCGTGACCAGGCGCCATAGACTCGCAAGCGTGCACGACCCGCCCCCTCTCGCCCGCTTCGGCGGCCTGCTCGCCACCGACCTCCGCGATGTGACCAGCGATCCCTCGGCTCTCGACACCGAGGGTTTCTGGGCTGTTATCGCGGACTTCGAGGGGCGTGTGGTCTGCGCCCGCTTCGGTGACGTACGCCCCGAACCCGCTCCCGAGGCGGCGCCGGGCGCCTGGCGCGGGCCCCGGCCCACCGACTGGACGTCCTCGCTGGACCGGGCCGGGTACACCGAGGGCGTTCGCCGCGTCCGCGACCGCATCGCGGCGGGGGAGGTCTACCAGGCCAATCTGTGCCGGGTGCTCTCCGCGCCGCTGCCCGACCCGCACGCGGCGGACGTGGACGCGCTGACGGCCCTGCTGGCCCGCGGCAACCCCGCCCCGTACGCGGGCACCGTGCGGCTTCCCGGACACGGGGTGGAGGTCGCCACGGCCTCGCCCGAGCTGTTTCTGCGCCGCTCCGGCCGGACCGTGGAGTCCGGGCCGATCAAGGGCACCGGGCGCCGGGCGGAGGACCTGCTGGAGAAGGACCACGCCGAGAACGTGATGATCGTGGACCTGGTCCGCAACGACCTGGGGCGGGTCTGCGCCACCGGCTCGGTGACCGTCCCCGCGCTCTGCGCGGTCGAGCCGCACCCCGGCCTGGTGCACCTGGTCTCCACGGTGCGCGGCGAGCTGGCGCCGGGGGCGGGCTGGGCGGAGCTGTTCGCGGCGGCCTTTCCGCCCGGGTCGGTGACGGGGGCGCCCAAGTCCAGCGCCCTGCGCCTCATCGGGGAGCTGGAGACCGCGCCCCGTGGCCCGTACTGCGGCGGCATCGGCTGGGTGGACGCGGACCGCGGCACCGGCGAGCTGGCCGTGGGGATACGGACCTTCTGGATCGACCGGCCGTCCCCCGGCGCCGCCGTGCTGCGGTTCGGCACCGGAGCCGGGATCACCTGGGGTTCCGACCCGGACCGCGAGTGGGACGAAACCGAACTCAAGGCGGCGCGACTGCTCGCGGTAGCGTCGGAGGTACAACAGCCGACGGGAAGGACCATGCGGTGACGATCTGGCTCGACGGATCCCTGCGCGAAGCCGACAGCGCCCAGGTGTCGGTCTTCGACCACGGGCTGACGGTCGGCGACGGCGTCTTCGAGACGGTCAAGGCGGTGGACGGCCGCGCCTTCGCGCTCACCCGCCATCTCCACCGGCTGGCCCGCTCCGCGCACGGCCTGGGCCTGCCGGAACCGGACCTCGACGAGGTGCGGCGGGCCTGCGAGGCGGTCCTCGCCGACAACCCCATGCCGCTGGGGCGGCTGCGGATCACGTACACCGGAGGGGTCTCACCGCTGGGCTCCGACCGGGGCACGGCGGGCCCCACGCTCGTCGTCGCGCTCGTCGAGACCCACCGCCGGGCGGACACCACCTCCGTGGTCACCGTCCCCTGGACCCGCAACGAGCGCGGCGCGCTGACCGGCCTCAAGACCACCTCGTACGGCGAGAACGTGGTCGCGCTCGCCCGCGCCCGGGAACGCGACGCCACCGAGGCCCTGTTCGCCAACACCGTCGGCGGGCTCTGCGAGGGCACCGGCTCCAACGTCTTCGTCGTCCTCGACGGCGAACTCCACACCCCGCCGCTCGCCTCCGGCTGCCTCGCGGGCATCACCCGCGCCCTCGTCCTGGAGTGGGTGGGGGCCCGGGAGACCGAGCTGCCGTTCGACGTCCTGGAGCGGGCCGACGAGGTCTTCCTGACCTCCACCACCCGGGACGTACAGGCCGTACGGCAGGTGGACGACCGGATCGTGCCCGGCACGCCCGGACCGGTCACCGCCAAGGCCATGCGGATCTTCACCGAGCGGGCGGCCGCCGACATCGACCCGTGACGGGCACCGGCGCGGGCAAGCGGAACGGAAACCTTCCGCCGTAAACCTGGTGACGTGCGCCCCGGCGCCCGGTACAACACCATCGTGACCACCACCCTGCGGCCCACCACGCCCGAGCGGCACACCGACGACGGCGGGCGCGCGCGCTCGTACGAGGTGTGCGTCAACGGCCGTCCCGTCGGCGCCGTGCGGCTCACCACCGACGCCCGGCTGGGCCCGTCCGTCGGGCGGATCGAGCACCTCCACATCGACGTCGCCGACCGCCACCGCGGCCGCGGCACGGTCGCCGCGCTCGCCGCCGAGGAGGTGCTGCGCCGCTGGAACTGCTCCCGGCTGGTGGTGAGCGTCCCCGCCCAGGCGGCGACCGCCCTCGGGCTGGCGGCCGCGCTCGGCTACCGCGAGCGCGGCCGCAGAATGATCAAACCGCTGACGGAGCCGCCCGAGCTGCCCCCGGGCGCCGCGCTACGGGCCATGGCGGAGGCGGACTACCCGGCCTGGCACGCGCGGGCGCGCGCCCGGTACGCCCGCAACGTGCTGGACAGCGGGCTGGCCCCGGAACAGGCCGAGGCCAAGGCGGACACCGACTACGCGACGCTGCTGCCGCACGGCCCCGCCACCCCCGGCACCGTGCTGCGGGTCCTCGCCCACGACGGCACGGACGTGGGCACCCTCTGGGTCGCGCTGCGCGCCGGGGAGCCGGACGCGCAGGAGCGGGGCGAGGCGTACGTCTACTCCGTCGAGGTCGCCGAGGAGCACCGAGGGCGCGGCCACGGCCGCACCCTGATGCTGGCCGCCGAGCGCGACAGCCTGGCCGCCGGGGCACGCAGCCTCGGCCTGCACGTCTTCGGCGGCAACATCCCGGCGCTGCGGCTGTACGAGTCGCTGGGCTACGCGGTGGTGGAATACAACCTCATCAAGCAGCTGCTCTAGCCGCCGCTCTCGGCGCGGTCGGCCAGCAGCCGGGCCGCGATCTCCTCGATCCGCTCCCGCAGCCCCTCCTGGCTCTTCCCGCCGTCCAGCCGCTCGCCGCCGATCACATACGTCGGGGTGCCGGTCACTCCGATCGCCTTGCCCTCGGCCTGGTCCGCGTCGACGATCAGGATGTGCCGCCCGTCGATCAGCGCGGTGTCCATCTCCTCGGCGTCCAGGCCGACTTCGCGCGCCACGTCGACCAGCAGCAGCTCACCCCGGGCGCCCAGCTCGTCGGTGCGCTCCAGCACGGCTTCGACGTAACGCCAGCCCCGCCCCTGCGCGACGGCCTCCTCGGCGGCCTGCGCCGCCGCGTGGGCGTGCCGGTGGCGCTCCAGCGGGAAGTGCCGCAGCCGGATCTCCAGGGCGTCGCCGAAGCGCTCGCGCAGGGCGCGCACATCCGTCAGCGCGGTACGGCAGTCGGGGCACTGGAGTTCGCACCACACGTCGAGTACGGGTCGGGCGGGATCGGTGTCGCTCATGGGGCCAGTCTTCCAGCCCCCACGGGCTCCTCCGAACCCGGAGATGACCCTGATCCCGGGCCCCGGCTGTGGCCCTTGCCGGCCGGCGGGGTGCACGATGGGCATATCGCGCATCCCATCGGCGGGAGGAACCGATGCTGACCGACACGATCTGCGCGGCGCTGTCCGCGGCCGGTCTGGGCATCGCCGGTCTGACCGCGTACCGCAAGCGTTTCCGGGCCGCGGTCCGGATAGCGGCCTACGCGCTGCTGCCGGTGGGCCTGGCCATGACCGGGATCCTGGACTGGCTGTCCGGCCTGGTCTTCAACCCGACCGTATGGGCGGGCTTCGGCGTGCTGGGGCTGTCCTGGCTGCTGTTCATGGTGAGCCGGGCGGCCGAGCGCCGGTCCGGCGGCACCCGTGAGGAGCGGCGCGCGGCGGCCGCCGCGGAGCGGGGCGGGACACCGGTCCCCGGGTCCCCGGACCTCGCCCTGGGGCCCGGTCGCGGGGCCACCGGAGCGAAGGCGGCGGGTAAGCGGAAGCCCACGGCCGGAAGCGCCGGGAGCGGCCCCGGCGCATCCGGCGCATCAGGAGGCTCCGGCAGCTCTGGCAGCTCTGGTCCAGAAGATTTCTCAGACATCGAGGCCATTCTCAAAAAGCACGGGATCTGACAAGCTCCCGATCAAAAAACGCTCGCTGGTCGCAGCGGCGGTTCTGGCTGCGCCATGATCTCCCGCGAGATGCTGCAACCACCCGGGGAGCAATCCCCTATCGAAAGACCCCCTGTTCCACCGAGCGACGAGCCGCGCGGCTGCCTGTTCGCCCTGTCCCAGCCGCCGCTGATGCTTTTCCTCGCCTTCATAGGCATGCTGCTCTTCGGCACCGCGCTCCATGACCTCTACCGGTGGTGACGCGACCCGCGGCCCGCGCGACGTCAGCTCGCGGCTTCTTTGCGCCGCGCGCGATACGCGGCGACATGCAGGCGGTTTCCGCAGGTGCGGCTGTCGCAGTAGCGCCGGGATCGGTTGCGCGAGAGGTCCACGAAGGCGAACCGGCAGTCCGGGGCCTCACAGCGCCGCAGCCGCTCGTGTTCGCCCGCCACCACGAGGAACGCCAGGGCCATGCCGCCGTCGGCCGCGAGATGGTCGGCCAGGGACGCTCCCGGGGCGAAGTAGTGCACATGCCAGTCGTAGCCGTCGTGGTCGGTCAGCCGGGGGGTCGTCCCGGCGGCCGCGATCATGGTGTTGAGCAGTTCGGCGGTGTGCCGGGTGCCGCTGCCGGCCGTGGCGAAGACCTCGGCGAACCGGGCCCGTACGGCCCGTACGGCGGCCAGGTCGCGCTCACCGAGCGTGCCGATGTCGCTGACGGCGTTGCGCTCGACGAACCGGCGCAGCGCGGCGACGTCCGCGAGGCGGTCCTCGCCCCCGTCCCCGGGCGCGGTGTTCACCAGGTCGACGACCGCGTCGAGCGCGCACCGGGTGTCGTGGTTGATCAGCACGATTGGCTCCCTGGCCCGCTGGGTCGGCGGTGCTCCTCGACTGCCCCTCGAATGCGCTCGACTCTAGCGGCGCCGGACGCGGAGCGTGACACGACGGCCTCAGCTCCGGAGCGTGACACGGCGGTGCCGCCGCCGCGGACGGTGCCACGGCGGCGGCACCGCCGCCTGCCTCTGCCACTTTGTGGGATGTCACTGCTTCGGGATGTCACTGCCGTGATGTCGTGCCGTGATGTCGTGCCCGGGATGTCACTGCCGGGATGTTCACTACCGGAATCTCGCGTCCTGGCTCGCGCCGTCTCCCCGAGTCGGACGGTCGCGCTCAGCTCTCGTCGGGTCTCAGCTCTCCGCCAGGATGTGCGAGAGCTCTGTGTCGAGGTCGAAATGGCGGTGTTCGGTGCCGGGTGGCACAGCGGCGTCGGTCCGCTTCAGGAACGACTCCAGGGCCCGCGCCGGGGCCTCGAGCAGAGCCTCCCCCTCCGGGGAGCTCAGGGCGATGCAGACGACGCCCTGGCCGTGGCTACGGGATGGCCACACTCTGACGTCGCCGGTGCCGGTGGGCCGGTGCAGGCCCTCGGCGAGAAGGTCGCGGGCGAAAACCCATTCGACCGTCTCTTCGGCTCCGGTGTGGAAGGTGGCGTGCACGGCGTAAGGGTCGGCCGTGTCATACCGCAGTCCCGCGGGTACAGGCAGTGAGGACTCGCTCGACACAACGAGGCGCAGGTGCAGCTCGCAGCTGACCGTGGTGTTCATAAGCGCCAAGGCCTTTCGCTCAGTGTGCGCTCGGGGATTCGCACGTCGGCGAAATCGACATGCCACCTACGGTGCCGTTGTAAACCCCTCTGACCGTTTTGCGGGTCTTCCGATAGCTCAAGCGGCCGAGCCACGGGCCCGCCGGTGCCGCCATTACAGTGACTTCGGCCGATCGGGTAGGTTGGGTCACATGAATGCGGAGAGTGACGAGCGACCCGCGGGTGCCGTGCCACCGGCGCCCGAGGTCGCGACGGGGGACGGTGCGTCGGAGGAGCCGGTTTTCGGGTCCCGGGCGCCGCAGTTCATCAAGCGGTCGCGCACCCTGCACCTGAGCTGGCAGGTCGGGGTCTTCATCGTGGGTCTCGCGGTCGTGGTCGGCGGCATCATCATGCTGCCGCTGCCCGGCCCCGGATGGCTGGTGATCTTCGGCGGGATGGCGATCTGGGCGACCGAGTTCGTCTGGGCGCAACTGGTGCTGCGCTGGACCAAGCGCAAGGTCACCGAGGCGGCCCATCGCGCCCTGGATCCGAAGGTGCGCAAGCGGAACATCATCCTGACCTCGATCGGCGTGGTGATCTGCGCTGTGGCCGTGACGGTGTACGTGTGGAAGTTCGGCCTGGTCATGCCCTGGAAGATCAAGGAGTGACCGTGATGGTCATGAGCACGGTCCGGCATACGCTAATGTTGGCCGTGCGCCCGGGCGATTAGCTCAGCGGGAGAGCGCTTCGTTCACACCGAAGAGGTCACTGGTTCGAACCCAGTATCGCCCACCCCGGACCGAGGGCCCGGAGGCTTCCTGCCTCCGGGCCCTCGGCGTTTTCGCCGCTCGCGCCGCCGTCGCCGAAGCGCTTCCGCATCGATCCTGTCCGAACCGTTGACGTACGCGACGCCGATCCCTAACTTGGCCCGGCAAGCGCTTACCTAAAACGTTTCAAGCTTGGTTCTGGGGCAGTCGGACAGACCTGCCCGGGAGGGGCGGTGTCATGCGTGCTCGGGGATGGACGACCAGGGCGAGAGGGCTTCGGGGGGCCGCGGCGGGGGTGGTCGCGCTGGGGCTGCTGGCCACCGGCTGTGGTGGCGGCGGCGGCAGCTCGTCCGGCGGGAAGGTGACCATCCGTTACGCCTGGTGGGGTGCCAAGGACCGGTCCGTCATGATCAAGAAGACGGTGCGGCTCTTCGAGAAGGCGCACCCGAACATCATCGTGAAGACGGACTTCGCCGAATACGCCGACTTCTGGAGCAAGTTCAACACCCAGGCCGCCGGCGGCAACGCACCGGACGTCTTTCAGAACTCGTACGCCTTTCTGCGCAAGTACGGTGAGAAGAATCTTCTCCTCGATCTCAACAAGCAGGTCAAGGAGGGCAATCTCCATCTGAAGGGTTTTCGGAACGGCCTGGAGAAATCCGGGGACATCGACGGAAAGCTCTATGGCGTGCCGGTCGGCGCCAATACCTTCGGCTTCTTCTACAACCCGGCCGCCTTCAAGAAGGCGGGAATCACCGTCAAGGACGGATGGACCTGGGACGATTTCTTCGCCGCCGCCAAGAAGGTGAAGAAGTCCGACGGCACGCTCTATGGTGCCAGCGACAACGCCGGTGTGATGTACCTGTACGACCTGTACCTGCGTCAGCACGGCAAGGCGTTCTTCACCGAGGACAAGAAGCTCGGCTTCACCAAGGACGACCTCAAGCAGTGGTGGAACACCTGGCAGCAGCACGCCAAGGCCGGTGAGCTGGTGCCGGGCAAGAAGACCGAACAGGCCAAGCCCAAGGCGACGATCAGCGCCGACCTGTCGGCCGCCGAGTTCACCTGGGACAACTTCATGGTCCGCTTCGCGGCCGAGACCAAGACCCCCCTCGAACTCGGGCCGCTGCCGACCACGGACGGCAAGAAGACCGGCCAGTACCTCTCCTCGCTGATGCTCAGCGGCTCCGCCCGCACCCAGCACCCCAAGGAAGTCGCCCAGCTCATCGACTTCATGACGCACGACCCCGAGGTCGGCAAGATCATGGGCTACAACCGCGGCATCCCGGCGACCACCGCCCAGTACGAGGCGTACAAGCCCACCGGCGTCGATGCCAAGATCGCCGCGTATGAGAAGAGCGTGGCCGACAAGCTGGAGCCGATCACTCCGCATCCGGCCGGCACCGATGTCGCCGAGGCCGCCTTCCTGCGCACCTACGCCGATGTCGCGGTGGGCCAGAGCTCGGTGGACAAGGCCGTGGACCAGTTCTTCGACGAGGCGGAATCCGCGCTCGGCTCGTGAGGAGAGCTTCCGTGACACGAACCACGACGCGCGCGGCGGCCGAGGGGGCGGAGCGCCCGGCCGCCCCGCCCCGCCCCGGGGCCGCCAAGGGCCCCGCCCCGGATGCCGCGGGCGCGGCGGCCGGGCGGCGGTCCGGCCGCCGGGAGACCCTGGCGGGCTATCTCTTCCTGACGCCCTGGTGCATCGGGATGCTGCTGCTCACCCTCGGCCCGATGCTGGTCTCGCTCTACCTGGCGTTCACCGACTACAACCTCTTCGACTCGCCCCGCTGGGTCGGGTTCAAGAACTTCCAGGAGATGTTCGAGGACGACCGGTGGTGGACGTCGGTCGAGGTGACGCTGAAGTACGTCCTCATCGGCACCCCGCTGAAGCTGCTGGCCGCGCTCGGCGTGGCGCTGTTGCTGGTCAAGCCGCGCAAGGGGCAGGGCTTCTACCGTTCGGCGTTCTACGCGCCCTCGCTCATCGGCGCGAGCGTGAGCATCGGCATCGTCTGGCGGGCGATCTTCAACGACGACGCGATCGTCGACAAGTCGATGAGTCTGTTCGGCTGGGACGTCGGCGGCTGGATCGGGGACCCGGACTGGGCTCTGCCCACGCTGATCACCCTGACCGTCTGGCAGTTCGGCGCCCCCATGGTGATCTTCCTCGCCGGGCTGAAGCAGGTGCCGCGCGAGCTGTACGAGGCGGCCGAGATGGACGGCGCGGGGGCGTGGCGGCGGTTCCGCTCCATCACCCTGCCGATGATCTCCCCGGTGCTCTTCTTCAACCTGCTGCTGGAACTCATCCACTCCTTCCAGGTCTTCACCTCGGCCGTCGTGCTCGCGGGCTCCGGCACCAACACCGGCGGCCCGGGCGACTCGCTGCTGGTCTACGGCTGGTACCTGTACGAGCAGGGCTTCCGGAACCTGCGCATGGGCTACGCCGCCGCGATGGCCTGGATGCTGATGCTCGGCATCGGTCTGGTGACCGCGGTGCTGTTCAAGACCCAGCGCGGCTGGGTGCACTACGAGGAGGACGCCCGGTGACCACTCCCTCGACCTCCCTGACGGGCGCGGACTCCCTGACCAAGGCGGGGCGGGCGCGGATCCGTTCGGTGGCCTGGCACGTGGGCGCGCTCGCCGTGCTGGCCGTGATCCTCTATCCCGTGGTGTGGGTGATCGGCGGTTCGTTCAAGCCCGGCGACGAGATCATCGGGAGTCTTCAGCTGCTGCCCACCGATCCGATCACCGAGAACTACCGGAGGCTCGGCGACGGCATCGCGGACGTCCCCGTCTCCAGCTTCTTCACCAACTCGCTGTTCCTGGCGGTCGGTTCGGTGATCGGGGTGCTGTTCTCGTGCTCGCTGGCGGCGTACGCCTTCGCCAGGATCCGGTTCGCCGGGCGGAACGTGCTGTTCACGCTCATGATCTCCACCCTGCTGCTGCCCTTCCAGGTGTTGATCATTCCGCAGTACATCCTGTTCCAGAAGATGGAGCTGATCAACACCTATGTCCCGCTGCTGCTCGGCAAGTACCTGGCGGCGGACGCCTTCTTCGTCTTCCTGATGGTGCAGTTCATGCGGGGGCTGCCCCGCGAGCTGGACGAGGCGGCGCGGCTGGACGGCTGCGGTCACTTCCGCATCTACTGGAGCATCGTGCTGCCGCTGTGCCGCCCGGCGCTGATCACCAGCGCGATCTTCACCTTCATCTGGTCCTGGAACGACTTCATCGGCCCGCTGCTGTATCTCAACGAGCCCGACAAGTACACGGTCTCGATGGGGCTCAAGCTCTTCATCGACCAGGACAGCGTCGCCGACTACGGAGGCATGGTCGCCATGTCGCTGGTGGCCCTGCTGCCGGTGCTGCTGTTCTTCCTCGCCTTCCAGCGCTATCTGGTCGAGGGCGCCTCGACCTCCGGGCTGAAGGGCTGAGGGGCCCGCCATGGAGCGAGCGATACGGAGGCCGGAGCGGCCCGCGCGGCGGCTGGTGCGCTTCTCGCTGTTCGCCGAGTGCCTGCTGACCGGGGTCTGGGTGGTGCTCGCCGCGCTGCCGCTCCTCACCCTGCTCCCGTCGTTCGCCGCCGGATGCGCGCATCTGCGCCGCCACCTGGACGGCGAGCGCTCCACGCTGCGGGACTTCGTCTCCGGCGTGCGGGAGGCCACCCGCGGCGGCTGGCGGTTCTCCCTGCTGTGGTGGGCGGCGCTCGCGCTGCTCGCCTTCGATCTGCGGGTGGCCCGCACCGGAGCCCTGCCGGGCGGGCCCGCCCTGATCGCCGTGAGCGTGGCGGGCACGCTCGCGGTGATCGTCCTGGGGCTGCGGACGGCCGCCGCGTGGCGGCCGGGCGACGGCTGGGCCGCGGTGGCCCGTACCGCCGTACGCCGTGGCCTGGCCGCCGACCCCGGCGGCTCGCTGCTGCTGGCCGGCGGCCTTGCGGTGGTCACCGTCGCCGCCTGGCAGCTGCTGCCGCTGGCCGCCCCGGCGGTGGGCGCCCTCGCGGCCTGCGCGGTCGCGGTCGAGCGCCGCGCCCGCGTCTGACCCGGCGGCGTCAGGCCCGTCGTCGCCCGCCATACCCCCGCTCATGTCATGCACCTGCCCCCGTAGCCCTCGTAGCCCCCGTACGAAAGGTGAGAGCGACATGCCCCCGATCCCCCGGCGCAACCTCCTCAAGGCCGCGGCCGCCACCGGCGCCGCCGTTCCGTTCTCCTGGATGCTCGCGCGGAACGCCCCGCAGGCGGCCGCCGCCGACCGGGCCGCCGAGGAGAAAGCCGCCGACGAACCCGTGAAGATCAGCTGGCTGGAGGAGGGCGGTCTCGGCGCCGCCGCCGGCAGCACCTTCGGCGTCCCCTGGCCCAAGGGCGCCCACCCCGCCGACCGGACGTTCGCGCTCACCACGGCCGACGGCAAGGACGTCCCCCTGCAGACCTGGGCCACCGCCTACTGGCCCGACGGCTCGCTCAAGTGGACCGCGCACGCGGCGGGGGAGGGGCTGGGCGACGGCACCGCCTACCGGCTCAGCCCCGGTGAGCCCGCCGCACCCGCCAAGAAGGTCACCGTCACCGAGAAGGGCGGCAGGATCACCGTCGACACCGGCGTGATCAAGGCCGTGATCGGCAAGGACGGTGAGAAGCTCGTACGCTCCGTCACCCGCGGCACCACCGAGATCGCCCGCGACGGCCGCCTCGTCCTGCTCCGTCAGGGCGACATCGACGACGGCGACCACGGCAGCGCCAAGTGGGACCGGTTCGACGGCGAGATCAGCGCCGCCAAGGTCGAGCAGAAGGGCCCCGTCCGCGCCGTCGTCCGCATCGACGGCAAGCACCGCAAGGGCGGCCGCAGCTGGCTTCCCTTCAGCGTCCGCCTCTACTTCTACGCGGGCGCCGACTCGTTCCGCATGGTGCACACCATCACCTTCGACGGCGATCAGAACAAAGACTTCATCCGCGGCCTCGGCGTCCGCTTCTCGGTCCCCATGCGCGACGAGGCGTACGACCGCCACATCCGCATCGCGGGCGAGGGCAAGGGATTCCTCACCGAGGCCGTCAAGGGCATCACCGGACTGCGCCGCGACCCCGGCGCGAGCGTCCGCAAGGCCCAGTTCAAGGGCGAGAAGCTGGCCGACCCCGCCACCTGGGACCAGCGGGTCACCAGCCGGCTGCACCTCATCCCCACCTGGGGCGACTACACCCTGGCCCAGCTCTCCGCCGACGGCTTCACCCTGCGCAAGCGCACCAAGCCGGGCCACGGCTGGATCGCCGCGGGCGGCGGCGGCCGGGCGTCCGGCTTCGGCTATGTCGGCGGGGTCAGCGGCGGGCTCTCCTTCGGACTGCGCGACTTCTGGGAGAAGTTCCCCGCCCAGCTCGACATCCGCGGCGCGGCGGGCGACGAGGCCGAGGTCACCCTGTGGCTGTGGTCGCCCGAGGCCCAGCCCATGGACCTGCGCTTCTACCACGACGGCCTGGGCCAGGACACCTACGCCGAGCAGTTGGAGGGCCTCAACATCACGTATGAGGACTACGAGCCGAAGTTCGGCACCCCGTACGGCATCGCCCGCACCAGCGAGCTGACCTTCTGGGCCAACGCCGCCACCCCGAGCGCCGACACCCTCGTCCAGCAGGCCGCCGCCCTGCGCACCCCGCCGCAACTCGTCGCAGGACCCGCCGACCTGGTCCGCGCCAAGGTCTTCGGCGGCCTGTTCGCGCCCGTCGACCGCTCCACCGCCGCCAAGGCGAAGATCGAGGACCGTCTCGACTTCCTCTTCACCTACCACAAGGGCCAGGTCGAACAGCGCCGCTGGTACGGGTTCTGGGACTACGGCGACATCATGCACACCTACGACGAGGACCGGCACCAGTGGCGGTACGACGTCGGCGGCTACGCCTGGGACAACTCCGAACTCTCGCCCGACCTGTGGCTCTGGCTCGCGTATCTGCGCTCCGGGCGCGCCGACATCTACCGCTTCGCAGAGGCCATGACCCGGCACACCGGCGAGGTCGACGCCTACCACCTGGGCAAATGGACCGGCCTCGGCACCCGCCACGGCGTCCAGCACTTCGCCGACAGCGCCAAGCAGCAGCGCATCTCCACCGCCCTCTACCGCCGCTACCTCTACTTCCTCACCGCCGACGAGCGGATCGGCGACATCATGCACGCCCTCGTCGACTCCGACGAGTCCTTCCTCGTCCTCGACCCGCAGCGCAAGGTCCGCCCCGACCCCGACTACAAGCCCGACCGGCATGCCCTGTCCATCGGCTTCGGCACCGACTGGAGCGGACTGGCCGGGGCCTGGCTCACCGAATGGGAACGGCGCGGCCCGCAGGCCGAGAAGGCCGAGGCCCGGCTGCGCAGCACCATGGAGACCATCGCCGCCCAGACCAACGGCTTCGTCCAGGGCGCCGCGCTGTACGACCTCGACACCGGCAAGTACGCCATCGACGACAAGCCCAAGGTCAGCGTCTCCCACCTGTCCGCCGTCTTCGGCCTGGTCGAGGTGTGCGCCGAGGTCATCGACCTGATCGACCTGCCGGAGTTCAAGGAGGCCTGGCTCGACTACTGCCGCTACTTCAACGCCACCAAGGCCGAGCAGAAGGCCCGCTACGGCACCGACTTCGGCTCGCTGATCCTGGTCCAGGGCCACTCACGGCTCGACGCCTACGCCGCCGTACAGCTGAAGGACGAGAAGCTGGCCGCCCGCGCCTGGCAGAAGTTCACCGAGTTCCACGAAGGTGACGGCTACCCGGATGCCTCCGTCAGCTGGAAGACGACCAAGGTCGAAGGCCCGGGCGCGCTGGTGCCCGGCGTCGAGGCGCCCTGGGTGAGCACCAACGCCACCGCGCAGTACGGTCTCGCCGCCATCCAGAACCTGGCGCTGATCGGGGACAAGCTGCCCGGGTAGCCGCCGCCGTCTTCCGTCCTGCTGCCGCACACTGAGGGACATGGACTGGTGCCACTACCGCTTCCACAGCCGATGGGACCTCGACGCGCCGCCCGCCGCCGTCTTCGCGGCGCTGGCGGACGGCGACGGCTACCCGCGGTGGTGGCGCCAGGTCCGTGAGGTGCGGCGCGTCGACGATCGCACCGGCACCGCCCGCTTCCGCTCCCTCGTCCCGTACGACCTGCGCCTCACCATCACCGAGGCGCACCGGGACCCGGACCGCGGCACGCTGCGGGTCCTCTTCTCCGGCGACCTGGAGGGCTGGGCCCGCTGGACGGTCACCGCGCGCGGCGCGGGCACCCGCGCCCTGTTCGAGCAGGACGTCGTGGCGCGCAAACCGCTGCTGCGGCGCTTCGCGGTGCTCGGGCGGCCGCTGTTCCGCGCCAACCACGCCCTGATGATGCGCGCCGGGCGCCGGGGACTGCGGTCCCACTTGCTCACCCGGAGGCCCGGCCGGAATCCGGTTTGAACCACACCTCGCCCGACCTGTATTGTTCAGGTCGTTCCACCGGGGCAGACCCCGGAAGAACAACCCGGGCGATTAGCTCAGTGGGAGAGCGCTTCGTTCACACCGAAGAGGTCACTGGTTCGAACCCAGTATCGCCCACCCTTCCGGGGCCGGGCCGCCAGCAGGCGGTCCGGCCCCGGCGTTTTCCGGGCGTGTCACCGCCGGACAGGGGTACCCGACCCGCGTCCACATCGCGGATGAATCGGAGGGGAGCCCATGGCCGTCGCCACCACAGCCGTCCTGTCCCTGGACTGCGCCGAGCCCGAACAGCTGGCCGAGTTCTACGCCACCGTGTTCGGTGCCGAGATCACGCCGGTGACCAGTCTCGACCGGATCGACATCGTCGCCCCCGGCGGGACGCGCATGTCCTTCCTCCGCGACCACGGGTACGCCCCGCCGAGCTGGCCCCGGCCGGACGACTCCCAGCAGGCCCACCTGGAACTCCTGGTCGACGACATGGACGCCGCCGAACGCCAGGTCGTCGACCTGGGGGCGCGGCCGCTGGACACCAAGGACAACGGCGGCCCGAACGACGTCCGCCTCTACTCCGACCCCGCCGGGCACCCGTTCCGGCTGAGGCTCGCCACGCCTCCGGAAGAGGTCATCCGGGGACAGTAGGCGCTCGGGACTACGTCGGAGGGGCTACGCCGCCGCCGGAAGGTCCGGCCGCAGCGGCCAGGCCGGGTCGCAGACCTCGTCCGAGCCGTTGAGCGCGAACCAGGCCTGCAGGCCGCGCGCCTGCGCCGCGTACCAGATTGTCTGGCGGGCGTGCAGCTCACTGGGCGTCAGCTTCTCCAGCCGTGCCGAGAAGCGGCGGCCCACCGCCCGGACGACCTCCAGGGAGGCCATCGCGTCCGCCGCCGCGTCATGCGCGCCCGTCAGCTCGACGCCGTAGTGCGCGCACAGATCGGTGAGCGTGCGGCGCCCCTTCCGGTAGCGGTCCAGATGCTTGTCCAGCACCCGGGGGTCGAGGACGCACAGCGAACGCAGCGACAGATAGGTCGCCAGGGTGGCGTTGCGATGCCGCTTCAACTCGCGGTCCAGCAGCGTCAGATCGAACGGCGCGTTCATCACCACCACCGGGGTGCCCCGCGCCGTCTGCTCGGCGAGCGCCCGCGCCACCTCGTCCATCACCGGCGCGGGCCACCGCCCGTGCCGCTGCAGATGCGTGTCGGTCAGCCCGTGTATCTCGGTCGCGGCCGGCGGCACCGGTATGCCCGGGCTCACCAGCCAGCGCCGCACCTCCGGCAGCACTCCGGCACCCCGCTGGACGACGAGAGCGGCCGACACGATCCGGTCGTGCTCGACGTCGATCCCGGTCGTCTCCGTGTCGAACGCGGCGAGCGGCCCCTCGAACCAGGACGACATGGCCTCAACTCCTCGTGCATACGTACCCCATGGCCTCCGGATCCCGCCCCGACCTGGTGATACCCGGAGGGAGGTGCCCGAACCACCCCTGTTTGCAGGGCATCTGACGGAGAGACAACACAGGTGTACGGACACCGGCGACGACCGGAAGGCGTCACGCACATGGCGCTCGCGCAGCCCGAACCGGCCCCGTCGGCGAGCGGTCTGCTGTCCGAGCGGACCGCGCCCCCGCGCGGCCACATCGCCACCACCGCCTGCATGGAGACGCTGCAGGTCGGCTATCTGCACGCGGTCGCGGCCGCCGCGGGCTGCTCGCTCGCGCAGCCCTTCCCGGACCACGGCATCGACTGGCACGTCAGCCACAGCGCGCCCGGCCACGCCGTGGACGACGAGGTGACGATCAAGGTGCAGCTCAAGGCCACGTACCAGCTGGCACCGCATCCGCCCGGCCCGACCTTCGGCTTCACCCTCGACAACGACCATCTGGTCAAGCTCGCCCGCAGCCCGGTCTCGGTGCACAAGATCCTGGTGGTGATGATCGTGCCGCGTGAGCGGGACGACTGGATACGGGCCGGCCACGACCGTCTGGCACTGCGGCACTGCTGCTACTGGACCAACCTGGCGGGCCACCCGGTGACGGGCCGCCGCCGGACCACCGTGCGGATCCCGACCTCGCGGATCTTCGACGACCGCGCGCTCTGCGAGATCATGACCCGGGTCGGGGCGGGAGGGAGACCCTGATGCACCGCGACCGCAGCCCGGCACCACCCCCCGTCGCGTCCGTGCCCCGCCCCGGCGAGGTGGACCCCGCCGTCCTCGGCGCGCTCCTCGCGCGGCACGGCTGGCGCCGCCGCGGCGGCGCCCGGGGGCGGTACGCCCGCTGGACGCCCCCGGGCGAGCTGCCGGGCACCAGCCTGCTGGTGCCCGAGAGCCGCGACTTCCCCGACAGCGTCGACCTCCTCGGCGAGGCGCTGCTCGCCCTGGCCCGCAGCGCCGCGCCCTCCGCCCGCGAGGTGCTCACCGGCCTCGCCGTGCCCAGCGACGAGATCCGCTGGTGGCGCGAGGTGCCCGAGGCCCGGGGCGGCGCCGCCGCCTGGCCCGCGCAGGAGCGGCTGCGCGCCGCCGCCCGGGCCACCCTGCTGGCCGGGGCGCTCGCCGCCCGGGCCAGGGCCGGGTACTACGGGGCGCGGCACCGCCGGGCGGCCGAGGCGTCCCTGGAGCGGGTGCTGACCGGCCCCGCGGACGCCGTGACCGGCGGCCACCAGCTGACCGTCTTCGTGCCCGTCGAGGACGGCCGGGCCACCACCGCCACCCTGCTGCGCGCCCTGTACGCGCTGCGCGACGCCGTCGACTACCAGCGGGCCACCGGCGGCATGGAGGCGTTCGACGCGGCCGTGGCGGCGGGGGTGAGCCGCGAGCTGACCGAGGCCGTCGTCATGCTCGTCCAGGGCACCGAGGGCGCTCGTATGGCGCTGGAGTGGTCACCGGCCGCCGGTCCGCCGCCGGGGTTCTCCACCCGGCCCGAACCCGTCGAGTTCACACCCGGCGACCTGCCGGGGCTGCGCGAGGCCGGGGCCCGCTACGTACGGGACGAGCCGTCCGTGCCCGTGCGGGTCACCGGCGCCGTGGTGCGTCTGGGCCGCGCCGGACCGGGCGGCCCCGGGACGGTGCGGCTGCGGGTCCTGGCCGGGGCGGAGGTGGCCCGGCTGCGGATCGTGCTGGACGAGGACGACTACCGGATCGCGGGCCACGCCCATCTGGTCGGGCTGCCGATCCGGGTGAGCGGGCGGCTGGAGAGCCGGGGCGGCTTCCGGCGGCTGAGCGGCGCCGGTGGCGTCGCCCCGGTGCGGGTGGACGACGCGGAGCGGGACCGGCTGCTCAAGTCGCTCCACGAGAACCTCGACTTCTTCGAGGAGGCGTGCGGCGAGGACTGAGCGCGCCGGGGCGGAGCCCTGTCGCCGGGCTGGCGCGGATAACCGTTTCGCGGTCGGGCCGGTCGGCTCGGTACGATTCTCGCTGCGCGGCATTCGCCGCGGGTAGTGATCCTTCAGTCAGGAGAGACCGGTGTCAGACGTCCGTGTGATCATCCAACGCGATTCCGAGCGGGAAGAGCGCGTGGTGACGACGGGCACTACGGCGGCCGACCTCTTCGCCGGCGACCGCTCGATCGTCGCCGCGCGCGTGGCCGGGCAGCTGAAGGACCTGGCGTACGAGCCCGCCGACGGCGAAGAGATCGAGCCGGTGGAGATCACCAGCCAGGACGGTCTGGACATCCTGCGCCACTCGACCGCGCATGTGATGGCGCAGGCCGTGCAGGAGCTGTTCCCGGAGGCCAAGCTCGGCATCGGCCCGCCGATCAAGGACGGCTTCTACTACGACTTCGACGTCGAGACCCCGTTCCAGCCGGACGATCTCAAGCGCATCGAGAAGAAGATGCAGGAGATCCAGAAGAGGGGCCAGAAGTTCTCGCGCCGTGCGGTCACCGATGAGGCCGCCCGCGAGGAGCTGGCCGCCGAGCCGTACAAGCTGGAGCTGATCGGGCTCAAGGGGTCGGCCGCGGACGCCGCCGAGGGGGCCTCCGCCGAGGTCGGCGCGGGCGAGCTGACCATCTACGACAACCTCGACGCGAAGTCCGGCGAGCTGTGCTGGAAGGACCTCTGCCGTGGTCCGCACCTGCCGACCACCCGGAACATCCCGGCCTTCAAGCTGATGCGCAGCGCCGCCGCGTACTGGCGGGGGAGCGAGAAGAACCCGCAGCTCCAGCGGATCTACGGCACCGCCTGGCCGACCAAGGACGAGCTGAAGGCGTACCTGGACTTCCTGGCGGAGGCCGAGAAGCGCGACCACCGCAAGCTGGGCGCCGAGCTGGACCTGTTCTCCTTCCCGGACGAGCTGGGCTCGGGCCTGGCGGTCTTCCACCCGCGTGGTGGCGTGATCCGCAAGGAGATGGAGGAGTACTCGCGGAAGCGGCACGAGGAGTCGGGGTACGAGTTCGTCAACACCCCGCACATCACCAAGGCCAAGCTCTTCGAGACCTCGGGCCACCTGCCGCACTACATGGACGGCATGTTCCCGCCCATGGAGTTCGAGGGCCAGGACTACTACCTCAAGGCCATGAACTGCCCGATGCACAACCTGATCTTCAGGGCGCGCGGGCGGTCCTACCGTGAGCTGCCGCTGCGGCTGTTCGAGTTCGGCACGGTCTACCGGTACGAGAAGTCCGGCGTCGTCCACGGCCTGACCCGGGCCCGGGGCTTCACCCAGGACGACTCGCACATCTACTGCACCAAGGAGCAGATGCCGGATGAGCTGGACTCGCTGCTCACCTTCGTGCTGGACCTGCTTCGCGACTACGGCCTGAGCGACTTCTACCTGGAGCTGTCCACCCGCGACGACTCGGACAAGTTCATCGGTGGGCCGGAGCAGTGGGAAGAGGCCACGGAGGAGCTGCGCAAGGCCGCCGAGAAGCAGGGCCTTGAGCTGGTCATGGACCCGGGCGGCGCGGCCTTCTACGGGCCGAAGATCTCGGTCCAGGCGCGGGACGCGATCGGCCGTACCTGGCAGATGTCGACCATCCAGGTCGACTTCAACCAGCCGGAGCGCTTCAACCTGGAGTACACCGCCGCGGACGGCTCGCGCCAGCAGCCGGTCATGATCCACCGGGCGCTGTTCGGCTCGATCGAGCGGTTCTTCGCGGTCCTGCTGGAGCACTACGCGGGCGCCTTCCCGGCGTGGCTCGCCCCGGTCCAGGCGGTCGGCATCCCGATCGGCGACGGCCATGTGCCGTACCTGGAGGAGTTCGCCGCCCAGGCGCGGGCGAAGGGCCTGCGGGTGGAGGTCGACTCGTCCTCGGACCGGATGCAGAAGAAGATCAGGAACGCCCAGAAGTCCAAGGTCCCGTTCATGGTCATCGCCGGTGACGAGGACGTGGCGGCCGGGGCGGTCAGCTTCCGCTACCGCGACGGCTCGCAGAAGAACGGCATCCCGGTCGACGAGGCGATCGCCGAGATCGTCGACGCCGTGGAGCGCCGGATCCAGGTGTGACACGGTCCCCGCTCGGGCGGGGAGGTAACGAGGGGCGGTCCATCCGGGCCGCCCCTCGCCGCATACTCCGCCGCCCGGGACGAATATGCTGGCCCGCATGACGAGTGAGCCGGAGCAGCAGATCGGAGTGGGAACGCCGGACGCGTTCCAGCGCCTGTGGACGCCCCACCGGATGGCGTACATCCAGGGCGAGAACAAGCCCACCGGCCCGGGGGCGGGCGATGGCTGTCCGTTCTGCTCCATCCCGGACAAGTCCGACGAGGACGGCTTGATCATCGCCCGGGGGGAGCGCGTCTACGCCGTGCTCAACCTGTACCCGTACACCGGTGGCCACCTCATGATCGTCCCGTTCCGGCACCTCGCCGACTACACCGAGCTGGACGCCGAGGAAACGATGGAGCTGGCGGAGTTCACCAAGACCGCCATGACCACGCTGCGCACCGCCTCGGGCGCGCACGGCTTCAACATCGGGCTCAACCAGGGCACCGTCGCCGGGGCCGGGATCGCCGCCCATCTGCACCAGCATGTGGTGCCGCGCTGGGGCGGCGACAGCAACTTCATGCCGGTCATCGGCCGCACCAAGGTGCTGCCGCAACTCCTCGCCGACACCCGCCGGTTGCTCGCCGACGCCTGGCCGAAGGGCTGAGCGGCGGCGCCTCCCGCAGCACCGGGTACGACAGGGGCGTGGCCCCCGGCAGATCGCCGGGGGCCACG